>CALCSG010000110.1 GCA_937894085.1 uncultured Gammaproteobacteria bacterium
GTATAAACCCATCATCATAATTTGAAGTAAATCCGTTTTTTGGTAAATATTATTTTTCTTTTAAACTATGGGTGTCTCATAACTAGGTGAAATAAAATGAATTTGTGACCTTTTGGAAAAACGTATTACCACTCAATACTTTACCTTCGTGCTCTCGGCAACTGCTCCTGCGTTGCTCTACCTACCTACTTCCGTGTAGGCGTTCGTGAGCTTCGTGGTGAAATTACCGGTTTTATGCTAATCCTTTAAAGCTCTTTACTCTGCTCCACTTCTTCAAAAATGGCGCGTAAGTCACTTTCCCAGCGGCCGAACTGATTTTGTAATTCTTCCCCCGGAAAGAATAAGGACAGGGTTTGCGGATTAATGGAGACGAGTACGACGGTATCCTTTTCCTGCATTACGGCTATTTTTAAGGGCAGGTAGGGGATGAGTTCAGGATGGGTTCCGGTCAGTTGCTGCATTTCTTCAAACTTACCAAAAAATATAGATTTATAAAAATCTGTTTTATAGCCAGAATCTGTCAGGCCTCCATCGCATTTCTGAATATGGGCAACTTTATAGCCATAGTCATTAAGCTTTTCCTTGATCAATATCATCGTGTTATCAAAGCTGTGATTAACCCGTAACATGATCATGTTTTCAGCCTGTGCATTGCAGGATATAAGCAATAGCATGATTGTTAATAGCTTAAATAATCTGATCATAACGTCGCCTCTTCAATCAGTTCCATCAACGATTCATGCATTTTTTCGGCTGTTTCTGACAATTGAGTATTGTTGAACAGACGTGCCACCACTTTCATGTTCATCACGTATAACTTGACCTGTCCGTCAGCCTGTTCGACCACGGTCACCCGGCAGGGCAGTACGACACCCAGTCGAGGCTCTATATTGATCATTTTATAAAGTTGTTTGAAATTGCAGAACCTCAAAGAAAGCTGCTTCTTGTTAATTTTATTATCGGGAGCCAGTCCCATTTCCATGTAGCGATCCGGAAAGTAGCGGAAATTTAAGCCCTGTAGACTTTGTTTAAGATTAGCGATAGTGGTCTTAAAATCGTAGGGGGAGTCAAACACCAGGGTCGGTTCATCTTCTTCGAGTGCTGCGTGTGGCTGGTAGCTTGATTCGAAACTACGCACATAACTGACGATATCATCAAGTTGCTGATCGTTGATTTGCAGTGTTGTTTGAGATGGCATGATAGTGCCGGGTCGTCCAGTCTTTATGGTTTGCCTTATCCAGTGGTCATTTGCCGCCGCGAGGAATCCCGGATTATTTAAGGCGGGAGGAACGACCTGAAATTTGCGCTCCCTGGAGACACTGACCCCGGTTCCAATTCCTTCGCTCTTTCCATCTTTTCCATGACAGGCTGAACATTTCTGTTGAAACAGCAACTCACCGTTTTTCACGTCACCGGTAATTTTACTGTCACTGTAAGTATCAGTTGTGGTAGTTTTTTTCCAGCTGAAGATGTAATCAACAATGGCGTTAATCTGTGCATCGCTGAGTTTACTAAAAGCTGGCATAACGCGGCCTTCACGTCCCAGGCGTACCGTCTTGAATAGATAGTTTCGAGGAAAATGTTCAACCTTGTCACCATTCAGTGGTAACCCGATTCCGCCCATGCCATTTTCATTGTGGCAAACGGAGCAGTGTTTGTTGTATAAATTATGCCCGTCAGGTGCTGAAATGACCGTTGAGGTAAAAAGTGTAAAACAGGCAAATACAAAGAGTTGACGCATGATTCTCACAATAAGACCTTTAACCTGGATTCCGCAGTTGACCGCTATTAATAGACTGTAAGTTTATAAAATAAATAGATATTTTCAATGCGCCGTAGTTCACCGAATGGGTGAAATCGCTACCGTATCCATATCGGCCTTGCCCGTTCGCCTGGCTATGCTAAAAAAACAGTAAGGGAGCAGCCATTACCTTATTTTTTAGCTACGCCATACAAACGGGCAAAACCAAACTGAATACTGTCCAACTGCGGATTCCAGGTTGAATTTAAGTAAGTACTATTATTGTAGTCGCTTAATACAAATACCCGTTAATTAATGATTAACTTTACTCACACATTGAATCTAACCTTCTGCACCATCAGTTCTGGGACGGGTTAAATAAGGGTAGTTAACCCATGCAAACAGGCTATACCCGGCAATCCAGAGTAGTTGAGACGATACAATCCAGGTGTTATAAAGAGACGGTAATACAACAGGAAGTACAACCCGGGTGATGATAGTGATTAATAAAATCCATTGCACAACATCTATCCATGGTGAAGGCTGATTAACACTTCGACCGGTGTGGCCCAGCGTAACTCGTGACATCATGGAAACGGTAATCAGGGATATGCCGCCAATGGTCAGAGTGTGTAACGCTATCGAGCGGGTGATAAACGAGGTATAGGGCAGAATGCTAAACAGCAGAAAAGCCAGCGTGATAAAAACAAAGGAACCGTATAAACCCCATAACAATGAAGATTTCCAGATACCCCTGGTGTGCCAGTTATACAACCTGATGACAGAAATGAGGAATAACGGCGCTGCGATATAACTGCTTATGTAGCTGTCCAGGATAAATACTTCGACAATGGCTAAAGCCAGGAACAGCACCAGGCTGCTGATATCCAGCCATTTTGAATTTTTTAGTTGCACGGGATAGCCGACACCCTTTTCGATGAAAAATGGCATGACTCGTCTACCCATATTCATGACAACGGCGATTACTAGGAATAATCCACCATAGATGCCCCAGTAGACACCGCTATCCAGAAATCCTAATAAGCCAAGGTAAAAGAAAGCATTGAATATACCCAGTAATAACACTTTAGAAATGATACCAATCTGTTTCCACTGCTTAACCTGTACGATAGGTTGCAACATGGCTATAAACAGCATCAGATTGAATGTCAGGTCAAAAACTGCTGCCACCATAATTAACTGAGTTCCGAATAGTAGTGCAATACGGGCCACCAGCCACAATGAAAAAAGTGCCATTAACGGGCGGTATTGTATGGTCTGAACACCAGTCCAGTTTTTAATTGCGGTGAGTAAAAATCCAGAAATGATGGCCAGGCTAAAACCGTAAATCATTTCATGCGCATGCCAGTGAAAGTTAGCCAGCCCTTGCAGTGGAATTACAAGCTGACCACTATAGTTGACCATCCACAATGCCATGCTGATTACCGAGAAAATACCTGCAGCGAGAAAGAACGGGCGAAACCCTAAAACGAACAGGCTAAAGGCAACGTTCTTTTGAGGATCCTGAATGTTCAGTAATGACATGATGTTTTCAGCTCGGAGGATAATTCAGTATATTACTATGTGTTGATGCGTTGACTGAATAACAATAGTCAAGTGACACTTTACTATTTGCGGGTTAAAGGCTAACTGTGTGACTCACCTAAGCTTTATTTTTTTAAATGGCTCTGCATGAAAATCAGGTAATACAGAAAAAAGGCGAATCGTCATTCCGGGCTTGGCCCGGAATCCATTATAAACGAAGCCAGGGTAATAAATTGGGGTAATTTTTAATGGATTCCGGCTTAAAACATGCCGGAATGACAGTTTCTCACTGGAGATTGAATACAGCCTGAGTTTCATACAGAGCCATTTTTTTTATATCTGGAAGAAGAATATTTATCCTGCCAGGGGCGAGGCTAAAGCCTCGCTCCAGAGCAGTTATTACTGTTTTAATTCGGGTCTTTGATTGGTTTCAGGCTGAGGTAATAATTGATCAATCCATTTGTTGAACAGTCATGGTTAGTGACAGGAGTCGCGGTATTAATTTCATCAAGAATATTACGTGCCAGTACCTTACCCAGCTCTACTCCCCATTGATCGAAAGAGTTCAGGTTCCACACCGCGCCCTGCACAAAAATTTTGTGTTCGTACATTGCAATCAGCGATCCCAGTGTTTTAGGGTCGAGAGTATAAAACAGGAATGTATTAGTCGGGCGATTTCCAGGAAATATTTTGTATGGCAGCAAATCTTCCAGTTCTTTTTCCGGCATCCCCTGCTGGGTTAATTCTGCACGCACTTCATCTTCAGTTTTTCCCATCATGAGAGCTTCGGTCTGTGCGAATATGTTGGACATTAACGCGCGATGATGGGTAGCTATGCAATGATAGTTGGAAATAGGGGCAAGCATGTCAGCCGGTACCAGTTTGGTTCCCTGGTGTAAAAGCTGGTAAAAAGCATGTTGACTGGCAATGCCAATTTCTCCAAATAAAATGGGACCGGTAGAATAATCTACAGAAGCTCCTTCACGATCACAGCCTTTGCCGTTGCTTTCCATATCGGCCTGTTGCAGGTAAGCCGGGAAACGGTGCATGTTCTGGTCATAAGGTAATACGGCGATGGATTCAGCATTATAAAAATTGTTATACCAGATACCAATTAAAGCCATGATGACTGGAATGTTCTGCTCCAGCGGGGCAGTCCTGAAATGATCATCCACTTCATGAGCACCTTCCAGTAAGGCATCAAAGTTTTCTGCTCCAATGGCAATGACTATGGACAGGCCGATTGCAGACCATAATGAGTAGCGTCCACCGACCCAGTCCCACATTTTGAATATATTTTCTTCTTTGACACCAAATTCGACGGCCATTTTGACATTCGAGGTGACGGCGACCAGGTGTTTATGCAGGTCGCTTTCTGAATGCAGCTTTTGCATGAGCCATTCTTTTGCGGTGACTGCATTAACCAGCGTATCCTGAGTCGTAAAGCTTTTCGACGCAATGATGAATAGTGTGGTATCGGGGTTCAGGGATTCCAGCGTGTTATTAATATGGTTTTCATCCAGATTCGACACGTAGTGAATCTCTAAATCATGGATGGAATAGGGGTGCAATGCTTCAGTCACCATCAGTGGACCAAGGTTAGAACCGCCGATTCCAATATTGACGACATCGGTGATAGGCTGGTTACTATGTCCGAGCCAGTGTCTGGATCTAATTTTTTCGGCTAAAAACTTAACGCGATCCAGCTCAGTTTTAATTTCTTCATCGATACGCACACCATTAGCATAGGCAGGCTCTTCGGATTTATTACGTAACGCCGCATGCATAACGGCACGATGTTCTGTATGGTTAATGGTTTCTCCAGAAAACATACGTTCACGTAATCCCGCCACATCTGACTGTTCTGCCAGCTGTAACAGTAAATCCATGGTTTCCTGAGTCACCCTGTTTTTTGAATAATCAAACAATATGTCATTCAATTTGAGTGAGAACTTTTCGAAACGCTGAGAATCCTGCGCGAACATTTCACGCATATGGATATCTTTAGTGTCTTCGTAATGTTGTTGTAATTGTTGCCAGGCAGGCAGGTTAGTTAGCTTAGTCATAGTGATACGTTCAAATTTCGTCGGTACTGATTATAGGGATGAAAAAAATATAACCGCAAATTTATACTAAAAAAAACTTTTTGAAAGATGCTGGTGTCATAAAATGGTGCTAAATTAGAATAAGCAATGATCTAGAATAAATAATGCCTCAATTCAGTGCGAATATAGAATTTTATAGAGTGTAACCGCAACTGATTTGAAAATCCGCTAAAAATAGACATGATGTGTCTATAACACCCACCTGAAGTATGTGAGTCAGGAATAAAACTTAGAGGAAAGTTTTTATGCCATGTGATATCGCCGTAATAGGTTTAGGAGTTATGGGGCGAAATATAGCCCTTAATCTGGCTGATCAAAGCCATAAAGTTGCCGTTTATAACCGTAGCCGGGGTAAAGTTGACCTGATGTTAGAGGAGGTCACCGAAAACCAGACAGTAGTTGCTGTGGATGATTTAGCAGAGTTGCAACAACAGCTTGTCGCACCGCGCAAAGTATTATTGATGCTAACAGCCGGAGCAGCTGTTGATTCGGTGATAGAGCAACTGCTGCAGGCACTGGAGCCGGGCGATATTATTATCGATGGAGGCAACTCAAACTTCCATGATACTCAACGCCGTTGGGAAATGCTCAAACAGAAAGGTATGCTGTTTGTGGGAGCCGGTATTTCTGGCGGAGAAGAGGGTGCGCGTTACGGACCATCCATTATGCCTGGTGGCGATAAAGCGGCCTGGTCCCTGATTAAACCGCTATTGCAATCTATTGCGGCGAAAACAGATGATGGAGAGGTTTGTTGTCAGTGGGTCGGTGAAGGAGGAGCCGGGCACTATGTTAAAATGATACATAACGGTATTGAATACGGAGATATGCAGCTAATTGCCGAGAGCTGGTCCGTGATGCAGGCTATTGGAATTTCTGAGCAGCGCATAGCTGATGCTTTTCGTCAGTGGAATGATGGCGTGTTGCAGTCCTACCTGATCGAGATAACGGCCGACATTCTGCAGCAAAAAGATGATGATGGGGTGTTAAGAGTGCATCGAATTGTGGACAGTGCCGGTCAAAAAGGCACCGGTCGCTGGACAGCCATCGATTCTCTGGAGCTTGGCGCTCCACTCACGCTGATCAGTGAAGCAGTGTATGCTCGCGTACTCTCCTCCTTTAAACAGCAACGTTCTAAAGCTGCGCAGAAACTGCCAATCATACGTGAGCCTTTTAGCGGTGATCTGGATAATGTATTGTCCAGCTGTCACGATGCGCTGTATGCCTCAAAAATTATTTCTTACACGCAGGGTTTTATGCAAATGCGCCTGGCTGCGGCAGAGTATGGCTGGAATTTAGAGTATGGCAATATCGCGTTGTTATGGCGTGCGGGTTGTATTATTCGCAGTCTGTTTCTTACCGATATCAAACAGGCATTCGAAACCGATCCTGCACTCGAAAGTCTGATGATGGATGATTTTTTTGCAGAAGCCTTACAGGGTGCTGAAGATGGCTGGCGTGCCATCTGTACTCTGGGGATTCAGCAGGCAGTTCCGATGCCGGCGATGAATGCGGGTTTAATTTTTTATGATGGTTATCGCACTGAGACTTTACCTGCCAATTTACTGCAGGCACAACGGGATTACTTTGGTGCGCATACTTACCATCGAATAGATAAAGTTGAAACTGAATCTTTTCACACTCACTGGACAGGGGATGGAAGCGAGGAGAAAGTCGATGGATAGCACAACGATAGTCATTCTTGGAGCAACCGGGAACCTGGCTGAAGTTAAACTAATCCCTTCTTTATTTCATCTTGATGCAGCAAATTTACTGGATGATGATCTTAAAATAATTTGTAGCGGGCGTAGAGAATTTAGCCAGAAACAATGGACAGAGAATATTAAGCAGATAGTCAAACAGCATTCCCGTGATGAATGGAATGATAAAATCATTAAAAAGTTCTGTAGTCGCATTACCTATTTTGCAGGAGATTATTCTAATACAGCAACATTTGCGGACCTGAAACAATTGCTGGAATCCAGTTTTCCACCAAATCATGTGTTTTACCTGTCAGTTGCCCCCGTGCATTATGTACCGATAGTGAAATTTCTGGGTAACAAGGGAATGCTGGAGGAAAGTTCTCACTGGCGTAGAGTGGTTATAGAAAAGCCGTTCGGCCATGATCTGGAGTCGGCGACAAGTTTACAGATGATGCTTAAACGCCACCTGAAGGAGAGTCAAACCTACCGAATAGATCATTACATGGGTAAGGCGATGGTACAGAATATTCTGGTTTCACGTTTTGCTAATCTGATGCTGGAACCTTTATGGAATCGAAATTATATCGATCATGTACAGATTACCCGTACCGAAAAACTGGGTGTGGGTACCCGTTCAGGTTTCTATGAAAAAACCGGTGCTTTACGCGATATGTTGCAAAGCCACCTGATGCAATTAATGTCATTGATTGCTATGGAACCACCGATATCAATGGATGCGGATGATTTACGTGATGAAAAGGTTAAAGTATTAAAATCTGTCCGTCCAATTCACCCGAATGCGGTACATGCTCAATCTTTTCGTGCGCAATATGCTGAAGGGGTGATTGATGGGGTACGAGTTCCGGGCTACCTTGATGAACCCAATGTCGAACCGGAAAGCGTGACAGAAACTTATGCTGCTTTAAAACTATATGTGGATAACTGGCGCTGGCACGGTGTACCGTTTTATTTACGAACAGGCAAACGCATGGCAGAAGCTAGCACCATGGTATCGATCTGTTTTAAGCAGCCGCCAAAACAATTTTTTCGCAATCTGCACATTGATCGAATTCCACCAAACTGGTTGATCATGAGCATGTCGCCGGAAGAGTCGATGCGGCTGGAAATGACGGTTAAAGAACCTGGCCTGGAAATGACTACACGACAGATCAGTCTGGAAGCCCCGTTTCGATGTGAAGATAGTAATCGTGCAGATGCCTATGAAGGGCTGCTACTTGATGTTATCGAAGGTGACCGGTCATTGTTTTTACGTATAGATGAAGTGGAATACGCCTGGCGTATCGTTGACCCGGTGTTACGTCACTGGGCAACCGAAAGAGATTATATATCTACCCATCCTGCCGGCGAATGGGAGCCACTCGAAGTCAGTCGTATTTTTGATAAATCAGAACATCACTGGCGGATCGGACTGGAACCTGAAGTATGACCAAATGGGTCGAATTTGACACAGCACAGGATGTTGCTGCGGCTGCTGCCGATACTATCCAGGAGCATGCCCGCTTCGCGATACAGCAACGTGGTGAGTTTAAACTGGTACTGGCCGGCGGTACCAGCCCGATGGCCTGTTACCAGATTTTAGCCGGTCGTGACCTGGAATGGGATAAATGGAAACTGTTTTACGGTGACGAACGTTGTCTGCCGGCTGATGATGCCGAACGTAATCATCAGATAGTGGCTTCGAGTGGGATAACCAGGTTGATTAAACAGCATTATATTATCCCCGCTGAACTGGGATCTATTAACGGGGCAGAGTCATATCAGCAACAGCTTTCAGGTCAGACACCTTTCGATATTGTGTTGCTTGGTATGGGAGAAGACGGGCATACGGCCAGCCTGTTTCCCGGCCATGACTGGAAAAATGTAAATGCCAGTCAGATGACACTGGCAGTTCATGGAGCGCCAAAAGCGCCACCGGAACGTATTAGCATGACAGCAGCGGCTCTGCAAAACTGTGTTCAAATGCTGGTCTTGATCAGTGGTGAATCTAAACGGGATGCCGTTACTCAGTGGCAAAATGGCCACCGCTTACCGGTAGTTGAAGTATCGGATATCGAACAGGCGACAGTTTATATTGAAGCCGGTTTAATGAGGTGATATGAGTATATCCAACGCACTGCAACAGGTATTACAGCAGGAAATCCACAAACGTTCTCTACCAGATAACTTTATGCATACCGTGCTGCACTGGTATTTGCCTGTTGCTGAACAAATTATGCTGGCAAAAAAAAATACTCAGCAAACTTTGCTGGTCAGTTTTAATGGTTCACAGGGTTCAGGTAAATCGACTATTACTGCATTTTTACGGTTGATTTTAATTCATCAATTTGAATTCAACACAGTCGAAGTCTCAATTGATGATTTCTATTTAACGCATCATGACAGGCAGCAATTAGCTAAAAATATTCATCCTTTATTTGCCACTCGTGGAGTACCAGGTACACATGATATTCAGCTGGCTGTAAATACTATTAACTGTTTGCGGAGCTGTACTCAGCAGTCACCCTGTGCAGTTCCGCAATTTGACAAGGCGATTGATGACAGGAAACCTGAAGCTCAATGGCCGCTGGTTAATGAGCCAGTAGATGTAATCCTGTTTGAGGGATGGTGTAATCATGCGCCGCTGTCAACTGCTGCGCAACTTGAACAGCCAGTGAATGATCTGGAGCGTAATGAGGATGCGGAAGGTATATGGCGTAGTTATTCCAACAGGCAGCTTGCTGAATATCATCGGCTATTGTTTGATCGGGCAGAACTGCTAATTCATTTGAAAGTACCTTCTTTTGAAAAGGTTTACGAGTGGAGAGGCTTGCAGGAAAAGAAACTGGAAAAGGATGCGGGTGTTGATAATCATGCAGTTATGAATGAACAACAATTACAGCGCTTTATCCAGCATTACGAACGAATTACCCGCCTATGTTTGCAACAGTTACCGGAGCTGGCCGATATCGTTTTAACTTTAAATGATCAGCATGCTATTGAATCGATACTGTTGAAAAGCTCAGAGTGTGAAAATGTTTGATACCTGTTTAGTAGTATCGGATATGGATGGTACTCTGCTTAATCATCATGATTATCAGTTCAAGGCAGCTTTACCAATGCTAGAGCGCCTTGAAGATTTAAAAATTCCAGTCATCTTTAATACCAGCAAAACATTTGCTGAGCTGAAAGACTGGGTTGCTTTACTAAACAATAGACACCCTTTCATAGTAGAGAATGGTTCGGCGATTTATATACCGCAGAATTATTTTCCGCATAATTTTCAACCTGAAATTTTAACAGGTCTGAAATATGAATCTGGTTACCAGGTCTTATTGACAGGCATTGATATTCAACCAATAAAAGAATTTTTAAAATCTCAAAAGCCAGATGCTATTGATCTGACGCAGTGCAGTCTTGAGCAGGCCGTTGAAATTACCGGGTTGTCCGGTTCAGATGCGACAGCTGCTCAAAACAGGAAGTTTTCAGTTCCTTTGCTGTTTCATGATGCGCTTCAACAACAGGAATTTTCTGATCAGGCCATACGGGCCGGTTTTGGTATCCTCAAAGGTGGACGTTTTTTACATGTACTTGGGCGCTGTGATAAAGGGCAGAGTATGCAGGTTTTAAAAAGCCTGTATGAAGATTGTTATAAAAAGAAATATGGAATTATTGTACTGGGCGATAGCCCGAATGATATAGCAATGCTGCAACAGGCGGATGTACCTGTGATTGTAAAGTCACCATCCAGTGCTTCTTTTGCACTGGATCATCCAGCAACAATAGTGACTCAAAGTGAGGCACCAGAAGGCTGGGTAGAAGGTATCGAAACTGCTTTCGAAAGAATTAATATAACATTAGAACAGGAGTAATAACATGGCGGATAGTTTTCAGTCAGGTAAGGTTACCACCTTACATAATATAGTAAACCGGCCTTTGCAGGAGCTTGAAAATGAGCTCATGAGTTTTTCTAAAGTTCGGCCTATGGGATTAATACTGCCTGCATTATTTTCAGAACTTGAACGACCTGCTCTGGCACATATTGTGGATGAGTTACAGAAAGTTAAATACCTTAACCAGGTTGTAATAGGCCTGGATAGAGCCAGTGAAGATGAATATCGTCATGCCATTAATTATTTCAAGCGTCTGCCGCAGGATCATCAGATATTGTGGAATGATGGACCTAATCTGAAGAAAATTGATGAGCAGTTACAGAAAGAAGGTCTTGCTCCTACCCAGTTAGGTAAAGGACGCAATGTCTGGTATTGCATGGGCTATTTACTGGCGTCTGATAAAAGTGAAGCCATTGCTTTACATGACTGCGATGTGGTGACTTATGACCGGTCGATGCTGGCACGTTTACTTTATCCGGTAGCAAACCCAAGCTTTCGCTATCAGTTTAGTAAAGGTTATTATTCCAGGGTAGCCAATAATGCACTGGGTGGCCGTGTTTCAAGATTGCTGGTAACACCTTTGATACGAGCATTACAAAATAATCTTGGAAACCAGGAAAGCCTGGATTATATGGACAGTTTTCGTTATCCACTGGCAGGTGAATTTTCTCTGCGTAAAGACGTTATGAATGACTTACGCATTCCCAGTGACTGGGGGCTGGAAGTCGGTGTATTAATGGAGATGGCAAGAAATTATTCCACCAGGCGTATTTGCCAGGTCGAAATAGCCGATATTTATGACCATAAACATCAGGAAGTTTCAGCGGATAATGAAAAGGGTGGTTTATCAAAAATGTCCATCGATATATCCAAGGCATTTTTCAGAAAACTGGCTACCAATGGTACGGTGTTCAATAAAGGGGTGTTTCGAAGTTTGAAAGCAACCTATTACCGGATTGCGCTGGATTTAATTGATAGCTATCGATGTGATGCGATGATGAATGGTCTGGATATAGATTGCCATGCCGAAGAGCAGATGGTCGAGCTATTTGCCGAGAATATCATGAAAGCTGGTAGTCACTTTTTAAATAATCCGATGGACCAGCCTTTTGTACCACACTGGAATAGAGTAGTTAGTGCGATTCCTGATATTTTTGAGCAGTTGCTGGATGCAGTGCAGAAAGATCACGAGCTGTATAGTTAAAAACAGGTAACTACTCAGCGTATTCATCTTTTGAACCATTACAGCGTTATTTTCGTACTCGAATGATTACATATGGCCTATATGCTCACATTCTCCGTGCGAAAATGCCTTGTTCTGGGGCAAAATCTAAACACGCTGAATAGTTACATAAACATAAGAATTTATTAATCTATGAAAAAAAGACTGTGCGAACTCCGCGAAAAAATATTAAACCATATTCGGTTTATCTATCCCGATGTTGATGCAGATGATCTGGCGAATAAACTAATCGCCATTATGGGGCTTGAAAAAGACTGTAAAAAAGTAAAACCCTATAAAAATCACTGGAACCAAAAGGATGTGATTGCGATCACTTATGGTGATACATTTACACGAGAAGGGGAAAAACCGCTGCATACCCTGCACCAGTTTTTTAATACGCAATTTGCCGATATTATTAATACAATTCATATATTGCCTTTTTATCCCTATAGCTCTGATGATGGATTCTCTGTTATTAACTACAAACAGGTGAATCAAACATTAGGTGACTGGCCGGAAATTGAAACCATCACCAAAGATTTTAAATTGATGGCTGATCTGGTTGTCAATCACTGTTCGTCACGCAGTTTGTGGTTTGATCAATTTAAAAATAATAAAGAGCCCGGCAAAGATTATTTTATCGAAGCGGATCCAGATGTTGATCTTTCAGCAGTCACGCGTCCGCGTACTAACCCGTTGTTAAATGAAGTAGAAACAGTAAACGGAATAAAAAATGTCTGGTGCACCTTCAGTTTTGACCAGGTGGATCTGAATTTTAGAAACCCACGGGTGCTACTGGAGATTGTAGATATTATTAATTACTACCTGGAAAGAGGTGTCAGTATTTTTCGCCTGGATGCAGTCGCTTTTCTATGGAAAGAAATTGGAACCAGTTGCCTCAATTTACCGCAGACTCATGAAATTATTCGCCTGTTCAGAACCCTGATTGAACATAAAAACTCTAAAGCAGTTATTATTACTGAGACAAATATACCAAATCGTGAAAACCTCGCTTATTTTGGCAATTCAAATGAAGCGCATGTTATTTATAATTTTGCTTTGCCCCCATTACTGTTGCATGGATTGATTACCGGTAATAACTTTTATTTGAATAACTGGTTGATGAGCATGCCACCGGCTCAACATGGTACAACTTATCTTAATTTTATTGCATCACATGATGGAATTGGTTTAAGACCTGTTGAAGGTATACTGGATGATACTGAAATTAATCAGATAGCTGAAACTATGCAGAACAACGGGGCAAGAATTTCCTGGCGCAATCTGGCAGAGGGGGAAGTTCGTCCGTATGAGATTAATATTAGTCTGTATGATGCGCTGAGCGGGACGGTAGAGGGTCATGATCAATGGCAATTTGAGCGTTTTATCTGCGCCCACACGATTATGTTAGGGCTGGAAGGCATTCCTGCATTTTATATCCATAGTTTGCTGGGTACTGAAAATGATTTAAACAAGATGGAATTGTCTGGAAATAACCGGGCAATCAACCGACATGTATGGGATTGTGATGAATTATCTAACTCGCTAAATGATGAGCAGTCTCATCATTTTCGGGTTTTGCAACGCATGAAAGAAGTTATTTCTATTCGCACCAGGCAAAAGGCCTTTCACCCGAATGCAACCCAATATACTTTACACCTGGGAGAGGGTGTGTTCGCTTTCTGGCGACAGAGTCAAAAAAGGGATCAGAGTATTTTCTGTATTCATAATATCAGTAATGAGATGAAGTCATTCCCTTTGAGAAGTGTAAACCTGATAGAAACCTGTGACTGGTATGATTTGTTATCGCAAACTACATTTGAAGATTTGTCTGAAACTATTGAGTTAAAGCCTTACCAGTGTTTATGGATTAGTAATAAGATCTAACCAGTATTTCTGGATTTATTGATATTATATTCATACTGGTAGTCAGATGCAAAATCTACTATTGGCTAAGGCAGGGCTAGTGAAAACTAGCCCATACCCCCACCTTCTTTAGTTGGCTTTACCAGCTTCTGTCGCCTCAGGAACTTCCACCAGGCTTCCCGTTTTACAGTCATAGATATAACCATAAATCGGTATATCACCAGGTACCATGGAATTATTTCTGATTCGTTGAACATCGGCGACTACGCTTTTCGCCTGGTCGCCAATAGTTAGCCATTCAATATATTTACCATCCGTGGTGCCACCACCGGCATTACTATCATGCCATCCGGAAGCATCAACGCTGGCCGTTTTCAGGCTACCGGACAATAAATCACCCATGATCTCATTATTGAATGTTTCCATTCCGCAATCAGTATGGTGGATAACAAACCATTCTTTTGTACCCAGTAATTTATATGAAATCACTAACGAACGGATAGCGTCATCACTTGCACGGCCGCCGGCATTACGAATTACATGGGCATCACCCTCAGCAAGCCCTGCATATTTTGCTGGATCTAAACGTGCATCCATACAGGTTAGGATTGCAAACTGTCTTGCGGGAGGCATAGGTAAATTACCTTTATCTCCAAAGGCTGCTACATAATCAGCATTAGCTGAGGTAACTTCTTTAACTATTTTACTCATTTTTATTCTCCGGCGGATTCAACTCTGAAGTGCAACGCAGTTAATTCCAGATCTAGCGAACGATT
>CALCSG010000111.1 GCA_937894085.1 uncultured Gammaproteobacteria bacterium
ATAATGTGATAAAAAAACGGGGATAACCCATCATTTATTTTGGTTACTCTCAGCTGTGACTTGATTTCAAAAATTCATTACAGAGAGCTATACCACAATGGTACTCCTTTAGATTATAAATCTGCAGCAAAGGCGCTCCTTGAACACATAGGCAAAATAGAATCTAATTGCATCAAGTAAGTCCAAGCAATGAATCTAGCAAAAGCAATTATATTCAATACCAGGTATTTATGGACGCAGATACAGTAATTAATAGAAACTCAGGAATGATAGCTGTAAGTATAAATCGAGAAATAGCTATTATGAATGTTGAAAATGGTGACTATTATGTGACCAATGAGATGGGGGCGGCAATTTGGGAGCTCCTTGAGAAATGTCAAACAATTAAGTCGATAACAAAGTCAATTCAAGATAGATTCCGCTTATCAGAAGGTGACGACCCAGAAAGTGATGTGCGTGAATTTCTAAATGAGATGCTAAGTGAAAATCTAATTATTAAACCCGAAAATTAAGATATAGTAACCTACGAATTTAATATACTAACAACAATCAAAGTCTTATCATGTGCTCAAAAGAATCCATTTACAAGAATGTTGAGTCAGGAGCAATTGAACAGTTTGCTGAAAAAACTGAGTTGTTCAATAAAATGCAAACAGCAATTACTAATAAACTAGAGAATAAACAAAATGATGAATGCTTATTGGTTCAGCTAGCTGACTGCAAGAGAAGGATGGGGGATATAAGTGAGGCAGCAGCAATATATGACAAACTCAGTACATTGAAACCAGACAAAGATGTTTACTCATATTACCGAAATGCACTAAGAGGTAATCTAAATAGCGAACAACCTATATCAATCAAGGGCCCTAAAGCATCGCCTATAGTTGAATGCTCTAACTTCCTTCCCTTAAACTCAGTACATGAAATACTAAAGTATGCCAACAAGCATAAAGATAAATTCAGTGCAGCGGAACTGATTGACTCAAAAACTAAGAGTAACATCATAAATACGGATATTCGTAATAATACTGAGTTGAATATTAATGAAATACCATTATTCGATATAGTTCGCGATAGGATTAACGAAATGACTCCTGATGTGTACAAAAGATTAGGATTAAAGCAGTTATATCCAAGCAATACTGAAGCAGCTCTCAGAGTATATCATCATGAGGAATTTTTTCGTACCCATCAAGACGGTTATGAGAGAAAGTATAGCGGTGTTTATTTTCTTAACAGCACTCCGAAGCGCTTCAGTGGCGGGGATCTTGTTATTTTTGACACAGATATCAGCGTCCCATTCTTTAATCATAAGTTCACACGAATTCGACCAAAAAATAATCACTTATTCTTCTTTCCAAGTAACTATTATCACGCTGTACTTCCCGTATATTGCGAAGATGATAATTTCCTGTCAGGCAGGTTCGCAATTAATATCCATGTAGGTTAATTGGAATGTATAAGTGAATGCTTTTGAACCACGAGACGCTAATTTTCGTGCCAATCCATATCCTGCTTACGATATTCTGCGAGAAAACAATCCAATATTCTATCGTCACAATAATAACGACTGGGTATTAACCCGCTACACTGATATTGTTTTTGTATTAAAGAATGAAAATGCAGCCCCTCCATTAGCATCAAAAAGCAACAGGATAAATTCAACCGCAAAGAACAATGGCAGTATAATTGAAACAATACGACACCATGGCCACAGAATAAGAAGTGGGTCGGTACTCGCGACACCACCCCCAAGTCACCATCAGATTAGAAAGCTTTTAGCGCCTGTTTTTAGTGAAGATGCAACTAATATACAAAAAAAAGGAATAGAAGAATATGCGTATAAATTACTCAGCGCCAAGAAAACAGATATAGATATAGTAAATGATTATTCCCTTCCATTGGTTTATAAATCAATATCAAATTGGATAGGTATACCAGCTACTGATCATGAAAGGTTAGCGCCATTGGTACGGGCAATGGCAACTACCATTGATGCGAAAAACCCTTCCATCTATGACCGAAGTAACTTTGCGACAGTTGCTTTATTTGAGTATTTTAAAAACCTCATTACCACCCAACGAGATAAAATTAACACCAACACCGTCATTGGGATTCTAATTGAATCAATCACAAAGGGTGAATTAACTAAGGAAACTGCGATTGATAATATAATTTTTCTATTCTTTACGGGCACTCAAGGGGGGGGGCTCAGCATATTATCGGCAATTCAATCTATTCTTTATTGCGACATCCGAGTCAAATGAGATTACTCAGCAACGACCCAACCTTATTTAATTCTACAATTGAAGAATGCTTGAGATTTGAATGCCCAGGACAATATATTAAAAGAATAGCCCTTGATGATATAGCGTTGAATGGAATAACTATAAAGAAGGGTAGTGTAATTAATCTTATAATAGGTGCCGCAAATCGAGACCCTGAAATATTCAACAACCCTAATATCTTTGATATAAAAAGAAATCCCAATCCTCATTTATCATTCGGACATGGTCATCGGCGGTGTATGGGATTTAGGTTTGCTATTGATATTGCGTCAATTGGTTTAAAAACATTAATACATAACTTTGGTGATTTAAGCTTGAAGAGTGAAAAAAATGTTGAGTGGGAGACCTCATTTCGTGTGCATGGTATAAAATCTCTTCCTTTATTCTTTGAAATCCTCCCGTAAGTTTATGAAATAATGCATGGACATGTTAAGCTAAAGGTTAGTTAGAATTTGTCTTGTGATAGGGGACTTTAATTTTTCCAATAATTTCCGAGGAGCAAACTATATGTATGACAATGATCAGGTAAGCGATATCGAGAATCGCTCCAACGAGACTCACAAACGAACTGCGTACACAACTCCTAAGCTGACTAAGCTTAAGCATGATGAGAGTGTATCATCAGTTAACAGTACTTTGTCTTTAGGTGATAGCTACTACGATAAACATCCTGCTCCACACAAAAGCATCCAACAAGTAAAGCCCAATAGGTGAAAACATGAAGTCACGAATTCTAGGCCGAGAAGCTTAACCCCAGGTAAACTGACCAGTAATCGGAACGCCCTCTATCTGAATTTGGAAATCATGGTAACAATTCAGTTTAATTTCTCAATTTCTCGTTTTTAATCAAAATGGTTCTACATGGATTTTAGGTTCTAAACATTCCGTGCTCATAGGGTTAAGTCATTGCGTTTGGATTATTTTAAGTTTAATGCCTATTAACAATACTCAAAAAGAGTATGCTACCGCTGAAGCAGTTACAACTTAGATATCTGTTAACAGAACAAAATTGACTCGCTAGCTTGGCAAGGAATAGTCATCACAGGAATAGATTGCTAGCGGCAAAAAAAGTAATTTTAGACAGAACTAGGGGCGTGAAAATTGTAATGCAGCTCAATATGTTAATTTCTATGAAATCTATTAGAGCAAAATATTCTTTATCTAAATACATTCGAATTAAAATGGCTTACCTAAAGAGTAAGCCTATAGATTTAGTAAGCAACATATATCATGTGATCACCAGTAAGAAATTATCACCTAGGCTGATCATTATTTCACCAACGAATGTATGTAATGCCAATTGCATATTCTGCGCTTATCAATATTATAAAAAACCCAAAATAAATATGGATATTGATATTCTGAAAAAAACCCTTTACGAAGCTAAGGTATTATCAATACCTAAAATAGGTATAACTCCACTTGTCGGCGAGATTTTGACTGATAAGACAATTATAAATAAACTAAAAATTATAGGAAGTTATAAATTTGATTCAGTAACAGCGTTTACCAATTTACTCGGGTTGCATAAATTTGATACGGGGGAATTTATAAATATCGGGATAACTGGGCTTCATGTGTCAACATCGCCACTAAGGAAAGAATTATATGAAAAAATATATCGAAACAAAAAATATGACATTTTTTTGAAAAATTTAATAAATCTACTAAAAGAATTTAATCTTGGAAGAACAACAATTAAGACAATCACTATAGAGTTTAGATCAAGTTTGTCATTGAAAGATTGCCTTGAATTAGATGATTTTCAAAAACACATTAAGCCACTTATCAAAGATAACGTTAAAGTTAATGCAATAACGAAATTTGATTCCTGGATGGGAGCAATAAAGAAGGAAGATCTATTGGATGGTATGACGCTTGAAAAACCTGCAGGGAAAAAAATAGTACCTTGTTGGAGATTAAGTAATATTCAAGTATTGTCTAATGGAGATATAAGGGTATGCGGTTGTAGGTTTAATAGCTCAAGTGGCAAAGATATTTTTTACATTGGCAACATGAAAACAGTAAGTATTGAAGATGCCTACAACTCAGATACTGTTAAAAATCTAAAAAAAAGTTTTTTGAAAAACAACCCTCCATATGAATGTCAGATTTGCTCATGGTATTGCTAAGCAAGGTTAAAGGTTGAGCCTAATTCCTGCGAGGAATAACCATGTATCTATATCAAAACGAAACAGGAATAGACGCGAGATATGTAAGTGATTGGCAGAAGGAAAAACTCCAGAAACCGGAAGTTTACGACTTTGTAAATCCACATCCACACCAGGAAAATGTCCCATGGTAAATATGTTCACATTTCCGTGTTGGGTCGTTACCAGAGATTCCAGCGGTGTCCCCTAGATGGCAAAAAAGTCCATTCTGCCGCCTATTTAGTTGGGTTTTATGAATGTTGATTCGATTGTGAGTGAAATGCTTCAGATATCTATTAACTGACATCAAAACTGGCAGCAGGACACTCAAACACACATCTAACTCCGGCTAAACTGTAGGGTTTTCTCTAAAGGGAAGCCTTTTGACCAAACCTCTTCCTCGCTAATAGTATTTTTCAGAATTAAAGTTAGCCATAAACTATAGCTGCTGCATCATATTTCTTATTAAAGTTAATGTCTGCTTTAGTTATCTGTAAAACCCAGAAGTAGCTCATTGAACCACTAAATTTGTGAGTTCTTAAAAAAACGGGAATGACTCCAATCGCCACAAAGAAGGTATTCATCATATTTGCACTATCTTGTTATGAAGGTTGTTTTCACTAATACTGATTAACGAATATGAACGACTGCAATGGAGAATTTTAACAATGTCCCCCTCATCAAAAGTGATGAGGGGGAAAGCAGAAAAATTACACAGTCAACTGCCTGGCCAGGGCAACTTCGATCGAATCGCCACCCTGGTTCAATATATCCAAACCGGTATCGGGCATATCGCCAGAGGTAGATTGTGAAACTGCAATCTTCTTTGCCATTAACTCCAGACAGGCAGACTGTGCTGAAGCTTCATAACCCAGAAAATAGACAACTACATCCTGCTTTTGACCAATACGCCAGGAACGTCTTGAGGCTTGCTGAACCGTGTAGACATTAAACCCCGACTGCAAAAATAACAGGGTCGGAAAATCCAGCAAATCCAAACCTGTTTTCACCAGTTCTGGATTACAGATCATCACATCAATACCTCTATCTACCTGATCCATGATCCAGTCTTCACGTTTGGAGGTATCAACGGTTGATCGCAGCACCGCTACTTTCAATCCGGATAACTCCAGGATGCGTTTATAGCGGGAGGCAATATCCTGCTTACCGGTATAAATGGTGAAAACTAGGCATTTACGCCCCTGTAGCTTCTCAGCCTTGCAGAGCTCAACCATTTTTTCTTCCTTGGGTGACAGCTCATCTTCCTCAAAAATAGAACCACAAAAATGTAGCAGCTCACGGGTTCGAGGGTGAGTGACGCTTTCTGGACGAAAGCAGGTGTCAGGCCAGCGTAACAGCACGTTAATCACAACACCCAGCAGGGTCGTATCGCCCCTTGCCAGATCCTGTTTTAAACGTGTGGTAATGGCACTCGACAGTCGATCGTAAGCAGACTTTTGATCATCCGTCATGCAGACCTGGATGAGTTCTTCACGATAATCCGGCAAAACGCCTTCACCGATATCCCTTAGTTTCAGGAAGACCGTGTAGGGCAGGACATAACGCGCAATACCTTTGGGACCAAACCCCGGTGCCTTGGATGTGCGAACCGTCATCTTCTTGCCCCGCGCTGTGCGGTGCGAAGTCGATTCCGATTCTTTATAAACATCTTTCAGGACACCATGCTCCCGCATGAAAGACATAGCTGCCGAGCCTAAGGTACCGCGCTCATTGTAGTGATAGCCATCTTCACGCATTCTTTTACTCAAAATACGCCAGAGTAAAAAGAACAGGTCAGATGCATAACCACCCATCAATGTGCCAGTCAGTAATAGCACCTTGTTCACCTTGTTGGCCAGAACGCCCATGGCCTGTCCCTGAGCCGTTCCATCATTTTTGTACTCATGGGCCTCATCCACGACCATCAAAGAAAAGTATCCTCGGGGTAGATAGCGTTTGATGTATTCAGTGGGTTGATAACCGCCCTGACCAAAGCCAAATTCCAGGTTGGCCATGGAACACTCCATCCGGTTGGCACGCCGGTCATTGAAAACCAGCTCACCGTTTTCATCCATCAGATTAATGAAGTCATACACATTATCCGCCAGCATCTGCTCCATCATGTCTTCACCGAATGCCTGTACCAGTTGTTTGGCGGTTTGAGGGCCAATCGTCGGTATCTGACACATCGATTCAATCACCAGCTCTGTTCTTGATCTGGTTCTCTTTGATGGTCGCTGCAAAGTCCATAATGGGCTCCTGCATTGCTGGCAAAACTTTCGTTTATCATGAGTGAATTCATGGAAGTGGATTTTCTCACCTTCTTCATCCAGCTGGATAGAATGGCAGTCACTACAGGCTGCATAGTCGTGCGTCATGAAAAATGATTTTGAACTCGCCTCCATCTCATTGACCAGTTGGCGAACATGAACCTTGCGCTTACGGATAACGGTTTTCCAGTGGAGCCCCAGCCTCATTCGCACCCGACCCAGAATAAAGTATTCCGGACCATCGTGCTCAATCACTCCCAGTTGCTTACGCATCTGAAGCAGCTTTGCCAATGTATCCGGCCCGTTTAACACCCACACTTTGGCATTAGCGACGGATTCCAGAATCTCGCGTCTCCATTTGTAAACGAGATGGGGAGGGGAGAGGACTAAAATACGTTTAAAACCTTCCGCATTCATTACTGCAGAAGCAGCAATTGACATCATGGTTTTTCCCGTCCCCATTTCTGCATTAATGACACTCGCCTTTTCATTTTCATCAATGAGCAGGCGGGTTACCGCCTGCACAACACGTTGCTGCGCATCAAAAGGTTTGCGCAGCATGGCGTCCATCACCGAAGCCCTGATCGGGCAGGGAACCTCATTATAGACGGGTGGATTCTGACGCTTCACAGCGTTGAGTAAATCAGGCCCAAAGTCCTGAATGAAAGTGGATAAAGGGATGATTTCCGGCTGGGTTTCAGCGGAATCATCTTCAACTAATTCCGGTTCTTGATCCGGATTGATCTGTGTATTTACGGCTAGATTGTTCATTATCGGTTACTCCAAAGGTTAAAAGTTGAAGAAACCTGTCCCTCAGGGATAAGTTTCCCCAAGGGCGTGTTAAACAAAATGATGGCTGTGCTAAAATTCACGGCATGAATGCAAGACAGCTCTATATTCAAGACCCCATCAGCAAAACCATTCGGTTTACACAATCGGGCATTGAACAGTACGGTGAAAAATTCGGACAGGTGGGTTTTGATATCAGAAAAATCAGAACCCTGTCAGAATTTGAAAGGGCTGTTGATGCCAGCTTTGCGTATGAAATGCAAAAACTGGCATCAACAACGAAAGGTCAAAATAGCGAACTGGATAAAGTACTCACAGGCTTACCCGGTTGGGATTAGTCCTGATCAAACAGACTCTTCAATTCAATATACTCTTGCAGCACATTCAATACCTGCTGGGCATTGGTGTTTGCCAGATTGTGCTTTTCCATCAGGGCAACTATTTCCAGTTTACGCTGAAATAATTCACGAAGACTCGCGCCTTCACAGAATTTATGTATTTTCCAAATTTCCATCGTGGTCTCCAGATAAAAAAAGGAAACCACTTCCCCAACGGAAAATAATTTCCCGTTGGGGTTAACAGTTACAGCATTTACTTGATCGTAAATACGTCTCCAAAAGTTTGGCTGCCAGGCGTCATATCCAATGCCCTGATAGCCGGTACAAAAATATCGGTATGAACTCGTGTCGTATTTAAATTTCCTTTACTGTCGAGTTCCTCTTTTACATTCACCTGTTTATCCTTGTAAGTGTCGCCACGAACAATATAAGTCCGGCCATCAGCGCTTTTCACCACGCCTTGCACCTGGCCTGCCGCCAGTAATAACGCCAGATGCCAGTCAGTTACCTCACACAAGGGGCGTTTATGATCCCAGCTGCGCTGTTGGGTAAAATGCAGTTCATATTGTTTCCATAACCCTGATTTCATTCTCAAGGTATCGGCTAACTGCTTTCCATCCAGTCGAATCAGCTCAAATCGTCCCTGCTCAATCGTTTCAGGGATATGGTAGAGGCCATCACCATCGCCGTTGAAAGTTTGTTGATCCCAAAACTCAGGAAGCTCTTCCGCTTTATGATCTCCATTGCCCACTGCGATCAAATGATCACGCGATTGCTGATACTCTTCGGTGCTAGACCACTGATCGGTAATCTTGTGTCGAACACCAAAAATGACCGCTTGTTTGAATTGTTGCTCCGGAGCCATGAACACTTTCACATCATGGAAATGACGGGCAATCCAGGTGCTATATTCTTTATCCAGCACGTAAAAGGGAATGATTAACACCATCACTCCACCAAACTGTAAAAGTCCATGAGTGCGTCGATAAAACTCCTTCTCAAGTCGTAACTTACCGGCTGCCGGACTGGACAACTGGGCCTTATCCGAAACCGCATCCCCATAGGGAGGGTTCAGGAATAACAGACCAAATTGTCTGGCGCCGATCATGCAGTCACGCAAGTCACCATGGATACAGTGATCGAGAATTTGCTTGGCATGCCATGCGCGTTCTTTCTCATATTCCACGCCATAAGCTGAAACTCTAACCGTCGGTAAATCACCTCCATTCAAAAAGTGCTTCATCTCAGCCAGAGCAGTGCCTTCACCGCAACAGGGGTCCAGTATTTTGCATTGCCGGCCTGCAAAATAGAGTGCCTGCAAAATGCGATTCAGCGTTTCTGAATCGGTAGGATAATAGCCATTCTTAATAAAATTGCGGGCTAACCGTTGAAAAATTAAAGCCATGATCAATCTCCAAAGCGTTTATCGGCGGAGATGTCCCAGCGGGATCTTTCCGCATGGGTTAAAGAAAAGATGAACAATACCGGTTAAATTCGATGCACTGGCTTTCATTGTTCATGTCCAGTTTAGGGTGTAGAGATAACCTCTCTACGGGGAGTAATTCAAGATCTGCCTTTACTATTTCGTGTCGTTAAGACCAGCTACCTTCACATTGCTGGATCAGTCACAAGATAGGAAAGGCCCCTCATAAAATGAAGGGGTAGGGGACTCAACAACAATCAGTGTGAGTTCATGAATTTCTCATAGAGCAGGATCGCTTCCACTACATGTTGAATGGATTCATCCAGCGTCATGATGGGAACGCCATTGTCCAGGCTGTCGGTATCGCTGTAGCAACCTAAAGGATCAAGCTTAATCAGCAGTCGTATCATTTCCAGTCGGATCATCGCTTTAGCGCCGGAAACCGTCGCTTTCTGATCAATGACCGATTCCTGAGTGGATAAGATATTGATATCCATAATTTTCTCCGTTAGCTCAGAGAAAACAATCCCATCAGGGATTGTCTCCCTGATGGGGTTGTAAAAAAAAGAGCTACTTCTTATGCCAGGTTTGTGAACGACTATTAAACTGATAGTCTTTTCTCAAATAATTACCCTGCCGGATAAAGATCGGTCTGGGTGTCGTGCCATCCAGCTTCACGACATCTGCCAACGGCCATAAATGCCCAAACAGACTTTTTAACTCGGCAACAGTAAGCTGGCCATCGGTAACATCAGGCGAAGTCTGCTTTTTATTGCTGAGAATAATTTTTCCACCGTCAGGCTTTTCATTGGTACTGTCTTTTGACCTTTCCTGCTTTTGCCCGGTACTTTTTGATTCTTCAGTATCTATCGATGCATCGGGTTCAAACGGGACGAGTTCTATCGGTTTAATCGATTCGTCAAGCACCTCAAGTGCATCGATCTCAGCCAATATTTCAGTGACCATGAAACCATTTTTACTAACCTGGTAACTGTTTAAGCGGATTCGAGTCACATTGACCTTCACTCGATAT
The DNA here is from genome assembly GCA_937894085.1 of uncultured Gammaproteobacteria bacterium. GTDB lineage: Bacteria > Pseudomonadota > Gammaproteobacteria > JACNJF01. The sequence goes on from CALCSG010000111.1 coordinate 10,292, forward strand.
TCGCCTTCATCATACTGATCCAGTAAATTCGATTTTATTTTCAAATCTGCAAAAGGATCAAACGTGGTAAAACTACCAACAGAAAAATCTCCATTTGCACCATGGATTACTTTATTGTTGATCACACCTTCAAGAATACTCATTGTTTTCCTCTCGTTAAAAAAGAGGGAACTTGCCCCAATGGGGGTTGTTCCCATTGGGTTAAAAGATTTAGCCGGTTAATTGTCGTCCAACGTGGCGATTTACACTGACTGCACGCCCTCCTGAATCGTGCTTTTATGGCAACTTGATACAGGTGGCTGATTAAATTACCGTCTTCAAAGATATGAAGGGGTATTTTTTTAAGTAAAGATTCAATATAGGCAATAACCCGTTCAGGATTCTGCTTTGCCTGCTCGACCATCTTTTCATGGATAGACTGGCCTTTTTTTACAAAGGCCCATGGCTGGGGTAATGACATCGGAATTTCCTCAAAAAAGGGAACACCAGCCCCGTTGGGATTGATATTCCCAGGGGGTTAAAAAATTAAGTAAAACTAACTGAACGCTACTTAGTACGAATGGTAGTAATGATCCTCAATGGACTCTGCGATCAGTCTGGCTTCGTCCTGATTGGCAACATTAAGTACACAGAGACATTGGCCACCGATATTCCAGAGATAGATGCCCCAGGATAAAACAGGGGTATGCTCATCGACTGCATCCGGCGGAATACATTCAGGTTTACCGGCGCTCATGCGTATAACGGCAAGATACTCGACACGAACAAAATCAGACCAGCTGAGGTTATTAAAATTCCAGCCATCCTTAATCGCGTTAACAATAGAATGGCCATGGAAATCTTCATAGTCCTCGACAAGATTATCCAGATCATAGTGATCTGATTTTTCTTTTTTAAGTTTATCGGCACAATAATTAAGCATGTCCCTCATGTCCCAATCGGACACTTGAGCGTGTGCTAAATTTTCCAGAAGCTGATCAAACTGATCAGAAAGTGGGGCGACTACAGGGATCATCGTTATCTCCAAAAATTGAATGAGAAACGATAAACCCGATCAGGAATATGTTTCCCGAGGGGTGAAATAGAACAAAATCGGAAGAACCGATTCGCAGCCTTAAATTGTCATGGACTGCCTGATTGTCAGAGAACCTCTGACGGAGCTTATTAAATTCGATTATGTCTATTCGGTTACAAATGTCAAATAAATAGGGAATTACTCCCTGGTCATAAGACCAGAGAGTAATTCATAAGGATCATGCCACTTCCGACTTATCTTTGATCTGCCGATAAACTTCGGACATTCTCTCTGGCACGTTGGAAGCCAGAAACATATCCAAAGCCTGGTCAAGTTCCAGATCGTTAAGTATCAAACAACCGGTGTATTTTTCCTCAAGACTGGCTCGCTGTTTATCGTTCAAGCTGGCAGGTTTAACTGAGCCTGGAAATTCCAATAGAGCACCGGCTTTTGGAGAAGGCGGATAACTCATCGGATCATAAATAATGACATGCTTTTTCAGCAGCCGTTTAAGCCTGACCGTTTCAATTTGTCGGTCTACCAATCGAGCGATAAAATAATCAAGGCTATCAAATACCTCAAACTCATCCATCAACTTAATCTTTGGCTGAGATTCAATCCACCTTTCGACCTGATGGACATCTTCAAGCGTTTTACCATCCACCGGATAAAAAGAGCTGCATTCACCTTGACCGCTGTTTGAAGCGATAAAGGTTTTTACATCATCCACATACACAGTCGCCGTAAAACAGGCGGTGCCTTTAGAGGAAAAGGCCGCATGTTTAAAGTTTTTCAATTCAATCTTCATTGCTATTCTCCATAAGATTTGAAAATGGGGAATAGCCCATAACGGGGTATTCCCCGTCAGGGTTGAAAGTTTGGTAACGCTCTACGAGAGCCATTACCAGAGTTTTTTAAATCAGCAGCAAAACAATTTATGCTGCCTCAATTTCATGGGATAAAAATTGCCGGCTTAAACACTCACCCAGGTTTCTACCCACCGACCGGAACGCTACGCCAAGAACACTTTGGCCCATCATTTCATCTGTTTAGTCCGAGACATACCCTGAACCAGGGATTTATCGATGGTTTTAATCTGGCTCAGTTCATTGACCGTCAACAATCGTTTGAGTGAAGGAGCTGTAGGATGTTTTACCAACGGCTCTGTGCTACGCCATTTGGAGTAACCTTTACCAATACATCCAACTTTCAATGATTCACCATCCACTAACTGCATGGAAAAACCTTTACCTGCCTGTTTATCCCGAACAGCTTTTTTATCCAGATAGTCACAGGGGCTCCAGCATTGTGAATCAGCCGGTATATCATCAAGTATTGCGGCAAGAGTCTGTTCACGCTGTCTAATCGGCTGCAAATCCAGCTCAAAATCAAGCCCTTCGGACACCGCAATTAAACAGAATCGCTTTCTATCTTCAAAAGCACCGAGTTCACGACCCACAATTACTTCATGAAGTTTGTATCTCCAGTCCGTTAAGGTTTCACGTATCATGTGCATGGAAATTGTTGATTGATATTCCGGCACGTTTTCTAGCACCAGAATAGCAGGGGACAACTCTTTGATCGCCATTAACCAGCCTAGAAAAGCAGTACCTGCAGTTTCATGTGCTTCAGCAAAGGCCAGTTTGTTTTTAACTCGACCTGATTTTGAGGCTCCGGTACAGGGCTCGCTGAAAATCATAAGAGGGGATTGAAGTGATTTTGCATCAACATCTTCGATGCGACCCTCAATGACCTGACTCTGGTATGACCAGATGGGATTATTGTTAAGACTGGTCTGTAAGTAGGTGTTATCTGGCTCGACTGCCCAGATCATTCCACTACGCACACCGGTATCTTCTAAACCCTTATGGAGATAGTAATCCATAATTCCTGCACCATGAGCCATGGAGGCAATTGGAACCGCTAAACCGCTTAAAAGCGTTTGCTCCAATCGGTGTTCACGCTCAATTCGCTTCCGGTCATGTTGGTGATACTCAATCGTGATTTTACCTGGCTGAATAATGACCTGGATTCGATCTACACCACTAAATAGTTCCGCAAGCTCTTGATTAGCGATATCAATTAATGGATAAAACTCATCGCCTACTTTCTTGCGACAAACTTTACGATTATTTTCACTTGCTTCATTATCAGATGTTAATAGCACCAGCTGGTGCTTATCGCAGTCAAAATGACGAGAGTAGAAAGAGCCAATCTTATAGCCAGCCTCTTCAAGTTTTAAACCTTGCATCCAGACTCTTTTACCGCCCTTATGATCGGCTAATTTCAGATACGAAATTTGTAATACATTCATGTCTTTGCTCCAAACATTGCTGTTAAAAAAACAAAGAAACCCCACAGGGAGTTTCCCTGCCAGGGTTAAGTTAAAATATGAACAACACCGGATGTTCTCGGTTCGCTGGCTTGCGTTGTTCATGGCCAGCTTGGGTGTAGAGATAACCTCTCTACAGGGAGTAATTCGGTCTTTCCTATTACTTTTTTCGCAATGGTTTAACAGACTAAGCTGCAATTACCTCGTAATAGGAAAGACCCCTGTAGAACAGGAGTCGTAATTGAAAAAAGGGGGATGAAATGACTAAATAATTCCACGTTCAGCAAGGGAAACTGCTCCCCTATTACCAATCACCAGATGATCCAGGGTGCGCACATCGATCAGCTCTAATGCGCTCTTGAGTCGCTTGGTAATCTGGATATCTGACTGGCTTGGTTCCGGATTCCCTGACGGGTGGTTATGATAAAAAATCACCGCAGAGGCATTGCATTCGAGTGTTCGCTGGGCAACCACCCTTGGATACACGGATGCGCTGGACACGGAGCCGGTAAAGAGTTCTTCGATAGAGAGCAATCGATGCTCGTTATCTAAAAATAGCACACCGAACACTTCATTCTTTCGACCGCTCAGATGCAGGCGCAGGTATTCTTGCGTGGCTTGAGGTTTGTCAAAACTGACACCAGGCTGATGACGATGTTCAAGGATCTCAAGAGCCAGTCTGACCAGTGTTGTTTGCTCTGCCATATTCAGGCTACAGGCGTTAATTTTTGCAAACTGATCTTCTTTTTTGCTTGAATTGATGGGCAATACATTCTGCATAACGATATCTCCGCAGTTAAATAGAGACGGAGATACCCAACGGGTATGTCCCGTCAGGGTTAAGTTACAATGTGAACAACACCGGATGTTCTCGATGCGCTGGCTTGCGTTGTTCATGGCCAGCTTGGGTGTAGAGATAACCTCTCTACGGGGAGTAATTCGAGTTTTGGCTTTACTATTGTGCGCTGCTTTCAGTGCAGGCACCCAATAGGAAAGCCCCCTCATCAATGATGAAGGGGAGGGGGGCAGGAAGAGTAAAATCTATCCGTACCAGGAGCAATACTGGGGTTTACCATTCCAGGGCGTAGCGGTCTGACAAGATGAAATGTTTATTCGATTTCCGATAGAAACGATTTTTTCAAATTCATTATCATCTGCTAAATATGCACCCGGAACCGGCAGAACTTTGTCGGCCATTGATGAATACCCAGAAGCGTTGGTTAGCTTCTTTTGTATCTCACGCAAGCAAACTTTTTTTGCAGTTTTTAC
>CALCSG010000112.1 GCA_937894085.1 uncultured Gammaproteobacteria bacterium
TTCGCTAGATCTGGAATTAACTGCGTTGCACTTCAGAGTTGAATCCGCCTAACTTTATTCATGAATTCTGTCAATGCCGATATTGACCTTGAACGCAATAACCTGGCTAAACTGGTTGAGGAAATCGACTACTTAATGACACGAGTTAATGATATTCAACAGGACTCACCGGGAAATCAACGGATTACCTTTCACTATGACACGTTAAAGAATGATCTCAATTTGATTCGTGTCGGTATCAATGACCATATCAACCAGTCATTAAAGGCTGGTCGTGATTTAAGGCCTTTGTCGGGGCAATACCATGACCATCAATAGCTGATGTTTGATGCATTTGAGCTGGGAGCCGGTATTTCGGTCACCGACCTGAGTATATTTTTCCGGACGATTTTTGCGTCAATTGTAACCCTGTGGACAGCCTGGGTTGCCTACCGTCAATTTTTCCTGTTTACGGATGGCAAGATCCAGTTAGGTGAATGGGGAAAAAACATGATTATTTTGATCATCATGTGGACTTTTTTAATGATTTTAATTGTTGTTTAACTAATGAGGAATGAACCATGAATAAACCTATCAACGCCGTAATCGCTTTATTGTCAGCGTATATTTTAACTGCTTTTAATGCTGTCCATGCGGCTTTGCCTACCGGTGCCGCAGTGACAACGGGTGCCGGTGTAACGAATACAACATCACCTTTTGTATTTGTTTCAGAATTATTGTCTTCCGGAGTTGGAGTAGCGGCACTTGCCGTATCTGCACTCACTGTACTGGGCGTTGCCTGGACATCTTATGCCGCCTTCACAGAATCGCGTCAAAAAGGTGAATGGAAAAACTTTGGTGTGACTGCTTCCATCGGTGTTGTTCTAGTGGTCGGTGTAGTACTGATGTCTATTCTTGCAGTGGATTACGCGGCATAACCATGGCTCTGTTGAAAGACACTGCCCATCGCATTGATAAAGAGCCAGTACTGTTTTTAGGCTGTTCCGGCACCGAAATATTGTCTCTTGCTGTTGTTGGTGCTCTTGCAGGGATTTTGCTGAGTGTGTTGCTCGGTTTAATCACGGGTTTGTGGTTTCTAATCTTGCCCTGCCTCTTTATTGGCGCATTTGTGGGTGTCTACAAGGGAGGCAAAATAATGATGCACAAAAAAGAAGGGAAGCCTGAAGGCTATTACGGAAAAATTATTCTTTCCTGGCTATCTGATCAGGGCATTCTGAAGTTATTCATCAATCGAAGTGGTTATTGGAGTATCCGTAAATGAGTTTTAAAAACATTCTGGATACTGAGCAACAGGCCAGTCGGTTTAAAACCAGAATCATTTTTGGGCAATTCGCATTGATGTTCATCATGGCATTGGGATGGTCATCGGCACCCACACAAATTTCATTGCACTATCCACCAGACCTCAGGTCTGGTGGCTCAATGAAGGTCGGAGAAATCCATGAGTCTGAAGTCTATTTGTTCGCCAGTTACATCCTGCAGCAACTCAATAACTGGAAAGAAAATGGTGAAATCGATTATTTGAACAAGATCAGCGTTCTACGTTCCTATTTTACCCCAACCTATCAAGCTTATTTGCTGCGTGACTTTGAAACACGAAAACGGCAGGGAGAACTCAGACGTCGAGTCCGTAACTGGATACCCATAGCTGATGCAGTATTTGAAGAATCATTTGTTGAACATGTCGGTAAAAACTGGATTGTCTGGATTGATGTTCATATCGAAGAATACATAAACGGCGGTATTGTTAAAAATCTGATTAATCGAATACCCATGCAGGTTGTTCGTTATGACGTTGACAGAGAAGCTAATCCCTGGGGACTGGCTTTAAATGGTCCTGGTATCTATCAGCCGAAATTGATTGAGAAAAAGTAATGAAACCTTTCATCAGCATTATCTTATTCCTGCTATCACTACCCGTATTTTCTCAGCCAATAGATTTACTTGAGCATAGAGTCTGGAATAAAGAACCTATTCACATTGTGTTACCGGTTGGCAAAGAACGTCGAATTGATTTCCCATTATCAATTGATCTCCAGGTGTCAGCATCCGTACAGGCAATGTCTGAACGTATCCAGATAACAGAAAGTGGCAGTGTTTACTGGATTGCATCTAAATCGTTTAAAAGACAACGCGTGAATGCTCTTACTCATACGGGTTATTCCTACATTCTGGATATTGAAGCTCGGCCAAAAGGTCATCAGCATCCGATTGCTATTGTGGATGACCGTATTCCGACAGAAGCATCAAGTACCGGGCAATCAACAAAATCAAAATACGATTATGATTACGTCGATCTAACACGTTTTGCGGCTCAGTCAGTTTACGCACCTGACCGTTTGATCAAACCGTTACCAGGCATCAGGCGTGTAGCGGTAGATTCCGGGCATTTACCTTTAGTGAAAGGGGCAGACCTTTTAACTGAACCCATGGTGCAATGGGTAGCACCCACCGTACCCAGTCTCTACGTAACAGCGGTTCGGATTACTTCAAATTCATTGAGAAAAATCACCCTGGACCCTCGATTACTCAGAGGAGACTTTCTTGCTGCATCCTCTCAACATGCCAGCGTAAATGCAGCCGGTGAAGAGGGCGACACTACCACCTGGTATTTAGTGTCAGACCAGCCCTTCGATGAGGTATCACCATGAACCGTAATAAATTGTTATTACTGTTAGTGGTTTTCATCGTGATTGCTGTCCTGTGGTTAATCCTGAAAGTAAGTTCGGATCAAAATGAAGTTACCGGTAAAAAAGATGATGTCGCACCCACAATATCGGAAAAGCAAATCACCGATGCTGAACGTGATACCTATGTCAATACTATTCAAACGATGAATGAAAGGAATCGTTTACTCGAAGAACGCATGATCGCTCTTGAACAAGCTCAAAATAATAAAGACAGTGATGAAATGGTAGCTGAGCTGGTCGATCAAAAAATAGATGAACGATCCAGTGGAATTTTTGATAGTTATCAGGATAAATTCAATTCGCTGCTTAATAACCTTCCGGGGCAAAAGAAGGGAGAACCCTACAACGCGAATAAGCAGTTTAAACCGAACCCCGCCGATGTACCATCTGGACTCGGTTTTGACAGCCTGTTAAACCCTGGTAAGTCTAACGGAAAAAATATCACAACCGCTTCAGGTAATCGATTAACAGCTTCTGAATTAAAAGGTTATCAGAGTGATCAAATGATCACGATAACGCCATTTACCAGAATAGCCTTCAGCAATGATGATAAAGAGCCGGTACCGGTGACCATTACTGGAATGCCGATTAGAGATGAAGCTGAATCAAACTCGCCAAAGAGTCTCATTTCAAAGAAAGCCACCGATGATAAAGGTGAACGAATTCCATTTTATACCATTCCACGCAATTCCACGTTGTTCAGTAATACCACGTTAACGGCATTGCTAGGGGTCGTGCCTAATGAAGAAGGCAGCGTGCTTGATCCTATTCGCTTTAAATTAATCACGGGCCCGGAAAACCTGGCCAGTAATGGTCATTTTATTCCCGGTATACGCAATATTGTCTGGTCAGGTATATCGATAGGTAACCGTGAAATGTCCTGTGTTCGTGGTGAAGTGCATTCGGTTACGTTTACTTTCGATGATGGTCGGGTCTATACCCAGTCCTCGACTCGTGACGGTGATACCAAAACCACCAATATCCGCAAGATACTCGGTTATATCTCAGATACTCGCGGAAAACCCTGCCTGTCAGGTCAGTTAATCACTAATGCCCAGGACTACCTTAATGATCGCATGATAGCTGCCGGTGTTGGAGCCACTGCCGATTCTTTTGCACAAACTCAGGAAACCACCACGCTGAGTGAAGGGGTTAGCCAAACATTTTTCTCCGGTGATCAAGGGGCATTTATAGCCGCCTCGACGCTTTCCGGATCATTGAAAGAACTGACCGATTACCTTCGTGACCGGCAACGAAATGCGATTGATCTCGTTTATCTCGATGGGGGTCAGGATGTAGTACTGCACGTTGAAGATGAAATCACCATCGACTATTTAACCAAAGGAAGAAAGCTAGACTATGCCAATCAAATACCCTCTCAAACAACTGTTATCAGCTACTTTGATTAGTCTTACGCTGTTAACAGGATGTAGTAGTCGAAAGCTTATTCCTGATACCGGTGATGAGATATTAAACGTGTATAAAAATCACGTAGGTTCAACCGATATTGTGCCAAAAATGTTTAGGCAATTGAGAAATGATCGTCGGGATCTTACGGGTTATACCCGAGAGGCGAATAATGAAATCAGTCAACAGTTCCCACGGTTACCGAACCCTGAATTAAGTCTTTATGTGTTCCCTCATTTCAGTCGAAAAGGTCATCCAGTACCAGGCTATAGCTCGGCTTTTTTGATGTATGAAAGGGATGAATATGCGTTACCAGGGGAGCTCGTGCAATGATCAACTTCACCAGAATGTCTTCTTTGATCCGAAAAGATTTGAGTTTGTCTGATGACTATATCGTGTTGAAAAATACCTGCCTGGCTTTTTCAAATGGATTGCATTATTTATGCGATAGCATGTATGACCTTAAAGCTTCATTCAATCGTGTTTGCCAGCCTTTGCCTTTTGCCTTGAAAAAGGTAATGACATCTTCATCCAGGCGCACAGTCGTCGATATCTTGGGGTTAGATATCTTAGGTCTACCTCTAACTAATTTTTTTAATGACTCAGGTAAGTCAGCTTGTTCAAATGGTTTGAACTGTACCAGTTCCTCATCGGTCAAGTTTGTACCATCTTCAATGGCTTGTTTTGTAATTTCGACATCTTCTTCATCAGAAGGCCAAATAGTATCTGGTTTAAGTTTCGGCATAATATCTAATCTCTCGTTTATTGGCTTTTCGAAGGCTAATTACACGAAGTGTATCCACTCTAAGTGTGTAAGTAATAGAGTAGAGCCGCTTTCCGATGTATCCGAGCGCATTAAAACGAAGCTCTCCGTATTGCTTTCGACTATCTATCCGTATAACAGCGGTTTCAAGCTCAAATTCAGTCGCCAGTTCAAAAGTAAGGCCTCTATCTTCAATATTCTTCCGGCTTTTTACCGGATCAAACTCAATTTTTATCATCTTTATTGTAGTTACAAATATTCTTTCTTACAACCATTTATTGTAGTAACAATAAATGATCTTTTAGTTTGTAGATTTAAAATACAGGGATATTTTGATGCCTGACACTCAACACAAAAGTTTTGTAATGACTGATACTACAAACGGTACAAGATTAAAAGATTTCGTACAACAGTTATTAGGAATATTGCCTGCAGATGGTAGTACGCCTCTAACAGCTGAAGACTATGAAGCCGTCTACAAAGAGCCACCTTCCTTTAGCCAATTCTTGCCGTTCAAAGATTACGATAAGGAACAACAAGTTTTTATGATGGATGATGGACTAAGTGTCGGAGCTGTATTTGAACTGACACCTATTGATGTAGAAGGTCAGTCACAAAAGGTTCTGGAAATTATAGAGTCAGGCATTCAGCAGGCTTTACAACGGTTGCCCGGTGACAGGGATTACCCGTTTATAGTACAGACTTATTTAAATGACGAGCCAATTACAGATCTTGTCGATAATCTTAAAGCCTATGCAACGGAAGAAGCCAAAGCCACTAAACATCACGATTTGTGGATGAATATAATGTCAGAGCATCTTCAACACCTGGCCAAAGAAGACGGCCTGTTTCGTGATGATGTGGCTCAGTTCAACTGGAACGGGCAGTACCGTAAAGTCCGTTGTGTTATCTATCGTAAGTGCAACAAATCAAACTACTTGACCAAGTCTGGTCTACCTATTCCAGGACGGGGTACACCGGCTACAGATTTAAACGATGCGGTAGAATCATTCATCAGTGCCTTACGTCAAATTGGCATTGAGTCAAGGCGTTATGCATCGGCAGACTTATACAACTGGTTGCTACCCTGGTTCTCTCCAAATCCCGACAGCTTTGATTCTCCTCAGGATTATCTTAAAGCGCGTCCATTTCCCGATGACGAATTATGTATCGGTATCGGTGCGGATTTATCTGAAATGCTATTCACGGGTTACCCTGAATCGGATAAAGAAAATGGAATATGGACATTTCATGGTATGCCGCATCGATTGATAGCTTTGCAGGCCATCGATAATCCTCCAATTACCGGTATTCTAACTGCAGAGATACAAACTCATGCAGGTTCAACCGCTTCAATGTGGGATCTGCTGCCGAAAGGGTCAACCTTCGTGACAACCATTGTGGTGGCCTCACAAAATGCCGTTGAAAAGCATTGTAATAACATTATTGAATCTGCAGGGCAGGGTAGTCCTGCAGCTAAACAAGCGGCTAAACAGGCACATAGTGCACTGGATAACATGGCCAGTGGACATGGCCTCTATCCTACCTTTTCAGGTGTATATATACGAGCTAAAACAGCTGTAGAACTGGCGCGAAAAGCACGGCAAGCAGTGACTATTCTCTCTGCCTCCAAATTTAACCCAATAGAGCCCAAGTTTGATCCAACAGCTCTGGATAATTACTTGCGACATCTCCCGATGGCATTTGATTATCAGCTTGATCAACGACAGGGCAAGAGTACTCGATTGACCTATACCAATCACCTGGCCTGTTACTTACCTTTATATGGTCGTGGTCGAGGAACAGGCAATCCTGGTAATTTGTTTTTTAACCGGATTGGTGAACCGATGTTATTTGACCCGGTTAAAGATAAAACCCGAGTAGCACACGGTTTAATCTTCGGCCCTACCGGTGCCGGTAAATCGGTGTTAATAAATTACCTGGTATTGCATGACATGGCCATGGTGAAGCAACGACTCTTTATCATTGAAAAAGGTAACAGCTTTGGATTAACCGGTAAGTACCTGGAATCCACTGGCTTCACGACCAACATGGTGAAATTCGGTACGACATCTGATATTTCATTACCGCCTTATGCCAAAGCTTTTGAAGCCCTGAAGCAAGCTGAAGTCAATGAAGAAGCGATGGAAGCTGCATTAAATGTATCCGTCGATATCAAGTTTGATAAGCAGGGTGGTCTTGACGAAGATGATGACGAACAGGAAGAAAGAGATTACCTGGGAGAAATGGAGCTGCTAACTCGATTAATGATTACCGGTGCAGACCCAAAAAAAGAAGATGATATCGAGCAACCTGATAAATTATTAATACGACGAGCTATTCTGGATGCCACGCGTGAAGCTCGCAATTCGAATAAAGGTTTTGTCATTATTAGTGATGTCGTCAGACAATTTAAAACCTACTCGACTAGTGAAGAGTTAACGAGCAAGCGTAAAGATAAAATAATACACCTGGCCGAGTCATTGGAGTACTGGACTCAGGGTCTACATGGTCGTTTTTTTAATAGACCGGGCAGTCAGTGGCCAGAAGTTGATGTCACCATATTAGACATGGGTATTCTAACCAGCGAACAGTATCAGGACATGCTGGCCGTGACGATTATTTCGCTAATTAATACCATTACCGATATCGGTGAAAAATATCAAAACACGGGTCGCCAGACTCACGTCTATACGGATGAAGGCCATGTTATTACGACCAATCCTACCCTGGTTAAACCATTTGTATTTGGTGCCAAAACATGGCGTAAGTTGAACATCTGGTTACGCCAGGGAACACAGCAACTCAAAGACTATCCGAAAGAAGCCGAAAAAATGCTGGATCTGTCGGAATGGTGGTATTTGATCAACACCACTGAAAATGAGGTGGCTGAATTAGAACGTTTTAAGACACTCACCGAAGATGAAAAACATCTGATGTGTAGCACTCGTAAAGAAGCCAAAAAATACACCGAAGGCGTCATTCTATCCCCCAGGCTTAAATCGATTTTTCGTGTCGTTATGCCTGCACTCCCTCTGGTACTCGCAGGCACGGATGGTGATGAGAAATTAGCCCGACGCAAAATCATGCAAGAGAAAAACCTCAGTGAATTAGAAGCCTGTTTTTATATTGCTGATCAAATTAAACAAAAGAGGGCAGAGTCATGAAACCGATATTTATTATTGCATTGATATTATTTCAAAGCTTATCGGTTACTAATGCCAGTGAAGTCTTTACTAAAATGACTTACCTGGGAACTAATCAAAAAACGATTTTAAACCCTGAAGCAGCTACAGAGCATCAATTTGAAATTGAAGTTTTCAACCTTGATGAGCTGAGTAATATTGAAGCAGAAGTCACAAAAAACCTGCCCAAAGATCCTGTTGAAGCTGAACGAATAGCTGATGAAAGAATGGGAAGTCTGGATAAAACGAAAGCCATGAGGTTGTTTAAAGGCGTGGCTTTATTGATTGAATGGGATATTAAAAAACTACCTGCATTCGTATTTGGCGAAGGCCAATACGTGATTTATGGCGTGACCGATACGGCTATTGCCATTAACCGTTATGTTAATAGCAGGAAAAGGAAGTGAGGATATAAATATGAAATTATTTTTAATCAATTTTATCTGCTTCGTCACCTTCAGTTCAACAAATCTGTTAGCTGAAGGTGGTGATTTTAATTTTGGTCCACCACCCAACCCACTACATTTTGAGGTTGATACTAACCCTGCTAATTTCACTGAACCCGCCGAAATGGCTGATAGTGATAGTCAAACGTTCAAACTACAAGATCTGATCGGAACATCCATCAATGGCATGTTGGACGAAGATTGTGGGGGGTACTGTGTGACCGGTGTATGTGCTCATTGGAAGTGGGGGTTTAGCCTGAGAAGAGGAGCTTACATATACACCATAGTTTCACCCCGAATTCAACATGCATTGCCTGAGCTATTGATATCTGCCTACGATGAAGTGGGTGAAGAACCGCTTAAAGAATGGAGGGATTCGTTCGGAGCGATAATTTCAACGGCCAATACTGGGGCAGGTAGCTTGCTTGGTTTGGTGGGTGGCTTGCAGGGAGGTCGTGCCGATCCATTAAGGCAGGGACAGCACCAAACTATATCTTTTAAAGAGGTGGATATAGTGGGACACCCACTGGCTCTCTTGCCTGATCTCATTAATGAAGGAGCAAGTCCATCGTTTAGTGGTTATAAAGTCCCTGAATACGGAAATGATTCAACGGTGGAACCTGCCAAAGTAGACAATGACACTCAAGATAAAATTGATGATTCTGGCTTTGGGTTTGATACCAGTAAAATAAAAATACCGACCATGGAAGAGGTCGTCAATACGATAAAACGAAAACTTATAGCAGCTATACAAGCTTTTGAAATCATTCAACAGGTTGAAGAAGTTTTATCGACTGTGCAGACGATAAAAAACATTAAGAAAGATGTTAATACCATAATGGATGGGTTTGAGGCTACATCCATGACAGCTATTGCCTCTTCTGGATGGGGAAATCTAGCGAGGCCTCGATTTAGAGCACCCAATCTATTTTGCCCTACCAATATAAAACCGTTTCAGCCTTATTACTTATCGTTTGCAGATGCCTTCTGGTGGCGTAGTGGCTATCCATTAACCGATGGCCCGATCAGTGGTACTGATCATAGTAAAACGATTATTAACCCATTGAGTAAAGATACTCTGCAAAAAGTTAATACAACGGCAGAAGTTTTAACAAAAGAAATCTGGGGAAATATGTATCCAAGGGATGGCTCTATTAACCAAAGTCATGATGCTAAAACAGCCAGTGTACTAGCCTGGCGCGGACTGGATGTCTTAAAAACAGCTGTTAAACCCGGTTACCGTGTTGGCGTTGAATTACCTCATTCAATTGAAGGTGGTAAATGGCAAATGATATTCCCACAGGTTAAAAGTTGCCGCGCTGATCCTTATTACCCGCAAGATGATAATTTGACAATAGATAGCTTAAAACCCAGTGGTTACGGAGGCTACGCCTGGAATTACTATAAAACTTATGAATGTTGTTCAAATACCAGAGGAAATAAGATTGGTGAATTAGCCCTGCCTAAAGTTTGTCTGTCACTGGGCAATATTATGGCGGGAATTGAAGAAGATCGTGCTGCTTATGAGCGATACCTGGAAGAGCAGGAAAATGATTATTTTGGATAAGGTTTTAAAGATTTCCTCAAACACCGGTAGTAGGTTAACGAAGATGAAAAGAGTGATGAATCAACAGGCTCAAAAACTTAACGTAGCCATATTGGTGTTTTTAGTGAATTTATTTTACATAGGATCAGCATTTTCTCAAGACCCAACTTTACCCAATGTAGATGATGGAACACATGTGCTTTTTTACAAACTAGGTGGTGGCCGAGTCGTGCCTGCACCAGGATCAGGTTTTGTGACTCATCGTGTGAATGCGCGATTTAAAGGTGGTTTTGGCTATTCCTGTGGTGAATTTGATTTCCAGAACAATGTTGCTGAAATGATTAATCAAATAGAAACGAGAGTTAGAGAAATCCCTATGCAACTGCAAAACGCAATATCTGCAGCGGTGGCTGGTTTGCCTGGGTATTTAATGCAGAAGATCAACCCTAATCTTTATAACATCGTGACGAAAAGCCTCGATGAAACTGCTGAATTGTTTCGTTTTTCTTACAAGACCTGTGAACAAATGGAAGTAGAGATGCGGCAGGGGAAAAATCCATATGATGGTTTTATGACTGCGGTGGTTGCCAATAAATGGAAATCTGGAGCCGAAGCTGGTGATAATATCGCAGATACTAAAGATGATATTGCCGATGATCCAACAGGACCCATTGAATGGTTAGGGGGTAATGAATACGGCACCGTACAACGTCCTATCCAGATAAACCATGACCTGGTAATAGCAGGTTACAACATCATGTTAGGTCGAACAGGAGATGTCTCGACCGATGCGATACCGGTGGGTGTCCTGGCACAACAACCTATCGTACAAATCTGGTCACGTCCATCAGATGCAGGAATATGGATACAGAATGTAGTGGGTGATATGGTGATAGTAACCACAGAAGAAGATACTGAGCCTGAATCGATTATGGGTGAAGGTCTAAGGCAAGTCGTTACCGATTTAGAACCGTTAATACGAAACGCATTAGATGATGCGATAAATACCTATGATTTTGAGGCGATTAACCGGTTTACCAGTCTTACACTTTCAAATGGACTGGTTGAAGGATTAAGAGCAATGCCCCTTGGTGAGCAATTGGTTTTTGTGGAACGCCTGGTCAGTGAAATGGCCGTCAATGAAGCCTATGAACGGGTAACACTTATTCGACAAATGTTATTAATGGGACTCAATCATCCTGATAATGTTGCGGCAAAAATATCTGATAAAACCGAAGAATATATACGCAGTAAAACGTTCCCGGACTTTGATATTTTAGTGAATGAAATCTATGAAACTCTGGCGTTGAAGCGCACAACTGTCAACTCAACAGCTCTATCCATTATCAACCAACACAATGCCCGACAGTCCAGTGGTATTGCTGCAGAAACCGGTATTGTCATTGAAGAACCCACGCTGCTAGATGGCAGCATTCCAACCAATTGAAAGCCGTCGCATGAATTCAGATATTAATAATGCCTCTTCTAACTCCTTGGCTAAACGTGCCATTCGAGGTTTTTTTATTGTCGTTGGCGTTCTAATTATTTTATTCATACTGTCGAGTCTGGGATTATTCATGGTAGAGACAATGTCTGGAGATCAGTTAAAAAGAGTCAATGAATCAATACGCTCTTTTGGCTTTTGGACACAATTCATTCGATGGATGCTTTACCTGCTGTTATTTATCTATTGGCAATCCATTATTGTTTTTTTTGGTAATGCTCGGCATTGGGATGAAGTCACCATTGAGCGAGCAAAGATGAGCAGAAAATCAACATTATACATCCTACTTGCAGTGGAATTGTTTTTGATACAAAACATTCACATCTCACTTTATTCGTTATTAATTAGGCAATACTTATGAGGCTGTTTTAATGAATGTCGGGTCTCTATTAGAAATTTACACCACCATGTTTGGATGGTCGATCTATGGATCAATGTATGATTTATTCAGCAAATCAGGATTACTGCTATTTCCGTTTATTTTGATGATCATAAAAAACTGGAAAGAGCCCTTACAGTCCCAGAATGATAAAGCGGCATCCTTAGTCTCACAGTCAAGAGTGAATTTTGATGCTCTGGCCATGCTGGCAGTTTTTATGATAGCGGTCGTACCGACATCAAAACTCGATTTGAATGAAGTACGTTATCGAGTCGCGTGTACGAACCAGGTTGGAGGAACCGATGTTTTTACCAATGTGGTCGGGAATAATACTGGTTCGACTTACGATGCTCATTTAGCAGCAATCAATAATGTGTCGATACCAGTGTTATGGTGGTTAACATTATCTGTCGGTTCAGGTGTTAATGCAGCCATATCAACATCCTTTACCTGTTTTGAAGATATTAAAGGTCTGGATATGCAGTTACGTAACCTGACGATTAAAGATCAGGGTTTACGCCGAGAGTACATGCGGTTTGCTAATGAATGTTACTTACCAGCCAAATCAAAATATACCGAAGCCATGCGCGGTGGCCAGCACTATAATCATGTGGCCAGACAGACATGGCCCAATTTCTTAATATCCAGAAATGTTGATACAGGCGGTGTCAGGAGCCCTGAGCACGATGACTGGATGTTTATCGGTTCACACTACTATCTGGAAACATCTGGCTTTTACAAAGAGCATGATAAAAGGCTTTGTAATAATTTCTTTGGGGGCTGTGGTTTTCAAGCCAGAAGTGGCGTTTATAACTGGCCTGTTAACCAGGCGCGAGACTTTTACCCGGATGAACTGATCAATAATCCAGACCCGAATAAACCACTCTACGGTAAACCGTACTGTGATGAATGGTGGGAAGATGGAGCACGGGGACTAAAAGGTAAACTATTAAAATCGATTGAAGCTTCCAAAGATTACATGGCTTACACACCATCATTGCCGAATGAAACTCTCACTCAAAAAGTTATCAGGCTGTCTACGAATGCTTTTACTGCTGTCGGTAATGCAGCGGCAAGGTACACATTTACCGATGAACAACTTGAAGACATGGTGATCAACAATTATGTTGCACAAGACCCACCTTCGTTCTCTGCTGATAAAGGTGGTCTTTTTGGTGCCAACGATTTTGTCGATACCAGAACAGATTCATCAGCACAGGCGGGCGAGAAAGGTGCTGCAGCCCTAGCAGCAATCGGTGGTGGGGCTTTATTATTAAAAACAGGTGTTGCAAGCAAAGTATTTAATGCCGCAAAAGGAGCAGCAGCGTCAAGTTCATTCAGTAGTCAACTCATAGATTTCTACACCAATATGTTTATTGCAAAACAGGCAGCCCCCATGGTTCAGGCAGTCCTGTTAATGATGATCTATATGCTGTTACTAATTTACATGATCATGTCTAACTATGATATTGATGCAACAATTCAAATGATCTTTATCATGTTAGCCATTCAGTTTTTTACCACTATCTGGAATTTTGCAGATTACCTGGATGCACAATTGTTTGTATCGATGCATCCTGATGCCACTATGCTGGGCAGTACCTACAACATGGGTGCTAATCGTTTAATACTGGATATCGTGCTCACGTTATTTTACGTTGTAGCACCATTTTTGTTACTGTGGATTATGAATATGGCAGGTACTAGAGTAGGGAGCATGGGACAAGCTATGGGGTCATTAGGTAGATCTGGAAATTCTAGTGGAGCGAGTAGCGGAGTGAAGGGTGGTTCTAGAGGCTACAATAAATAAGGAAAAGACTAAATAGCCTCTTTTTTCTTCATTTCTAAGAACTGTAACCATGTTTATTTCATGCCTATACGATTAGCACAGGTACAAGTGCGTGTTCCGAGTCAACCGTCGATTCTGGCCGATGGTGTTTTTTCACAGCATGCTGAAGATTGCCGCTCAAGTGGAGCCGCTGACTTGCAGGGATTTTTACGAGGACGTGCAAACACATTCAAACCCCGGCGGAATCAGCCGAGCCTGTGACAACCGGATAGGCATGGTTTATTTAATCTTATTTCTGATCGTCCCTAGGTATGAACAAGACGCCACATTTCGTCCTAGTTTATCTTTAAATGTGATAATACTTTTACTGTAGTCGCATGTTTTACTTGCCCAACTAACTGGAATATCAATAATGGTATCCTGCGGAATATCTTTCAGAATAGATGCTGCCGATTTACCTGTCTTTTTAATTGTGGATTTACTTAACTCATGTACTAACCATGAGTAACTCTCAGCATAACCATTAGCTGAAAATAAGCCTGTTAAAACGGCCACTACAATCGCTAAATTAATTTTTTTCAAACCTTACTCTCCTAATTTTTATGGGTTTGCCCAGTCATTCCAATAATTAGTCTCAAAGTCGCAAGCATCACGACATTCTTTATTATTACGTTTTACTTCTTCGCTTTCCCGCTCAAGATCCATCTCTCGTTGGCGAAGAACAGAGTTTGAATCAGGAGCATGAATACTGTCACCGGTTGCATTCTTCTGATATTTATTATGACTAGAATGGTTATCCAAAAAAAGAAACTTTTTATTCTGACTAATGCTAAGCACGATGAAATAAAACAACCCCATAGGGATCATGATTAGCAAATTATTGTTATAGCCATAAGCAGCATCAACAATCTGCATAAACTCCTGTTGCCCTGATGCATATTCAGGTAACAGGTAAAGCATTTCACCCACTATGCTGAATATAGCAATAACCAATGCCAATAAAAGCGGCATTATTCCCAGGAGAGCTGTTCGTATTTTCCATTTCTGGTGAATTAGTGTTTTCTTAAAGTATAGGAAGTATAAAAGCCATATTTTCATATTACAAGCTGTGAAATATC
>CALCSG010000113.1 GCA_937894085.1 uncultured Gammaproteobacteria bacterium
CTGAAACTTTTTCGCCTTCCCGACGGTGCCCACCCATGCTATCGAAAACATATTGAAGCCTTTATCCACTACTTGCCTGAAATCCGATTGGCCCTTAGAAATCCGGAACAGGTCGAGCAATGGCTGACACAAACAGGCCGAAATATTAAATTGGCAGACTGGCAATTTCGGCAACAGGTGGATGCTCTGCGCTTGCTGTATTGCCATCATTTGAAGCTGCTCTGGGCTACTGAGTTCGACTGGCCATATTGGTCGAGTGGTGCTATGCGTCTCGAAGCCAATCATGTGACAACAGCCAGGACTTACGAAATGATTGATAAAGCGGTGGAATGTCCTGGAAATTATTTTGCTAAATCGTTTCCAGATGTTTATCGGCAATTCCTGGTTGCCATTCGAATGCCTGAATATTCTTTCAATACTGAAAAAAGTTATCTTGGCTGGATAAACCGCTTTCTTCTTTTTCACCAAGATCACCCTCCTTGTCAATTATCTGAACCTTCAGTAGCTGCCTTTTTAGAGCATTTAGCATTAAAACGCAAGGTTGCTGGTGCAACTCAATCACAGGCGTTAAATGCTATTGTCTTCTTTTTTGCCAAAGTAATCGAAAAGCCATTGGGACAAATCGGTGCATACAAGCGTCCTAATCGACCTCGCAGAATTCCTACTGTGCTTAGCCCCCATGAAATCAGTAGTCTGTTTGCTAATTTATCTGGGCTTAGAGGTTTAATGGTTAAGCTTATGTATGGAACGGGCATGAGAGTCATTGAGTGTGTTAGCTTGCGCATTCTTGACCTTGATTTTCACTATAAGCAGATCGTGGTTCGTTCTGGCAAAGGTAATAAAGATAGGGTTGTACCGATGCCAGATAGCTTAGCCAATCATCTTCAAGAGCAAATTTTAAAGGTTAAAAAACAACACGACATCGACATGGAGTCTGGATTCGGTTCTGTCTTTATGCCTACGGCACTCGCAAGGAAATACCCAAATGCTGAAAATGAGCTGCGATGGCAATACTTATTCCCATCCAGTCGACTGGCTCAGGACCCTCGTAGCGGAATTGTGCGACGGCACCATATTCACCAATCTGTAATTCAAAAAGTTGTAAAGAAAGCCGCTTCTGAAGCGGGTGTTATAAAACGGGTGACTAGCCATACGCTGAGGCACTCATTTGCAACTCATTTGTTAGAGTCTGGGGCGGATATACGAACTGTTCAGGATTTACTGGGGCATGCAGATGTCTCTACAACAATGATCTATACCCATGTGCTTGGTAGAGGCGGTCAAGGCGTAAAAAGTCCTTTGGATATTCTGTCAGCCAAATCATAGCGTCACTCTAAAACCACAGGGTATCCTCCTTTGAATAACCCGACATATTACAAAAGGGCCCTTAAAAGGGGAAACGACCAGAAGGGAATGGGGTGTTAATGGAAAGGCCCTAGCCAAAAGGGCTGCAGCACTATAAGTTCCGTGGCTGCATAAAGGGTTTAAATGGCTAAAAAGTATACCAACCCTAATCACAGAAATTTAAGTTAACAGAGCAATATATCTTTTATTGCTGACAACTCGATGTGAATACTTATATTCACCCGATGTCTCTAATTACCTTTTTCAAGCCCCAACAGAAAAACATCCTTTTCATTCAATCAGGCAAACGCCTGCTTGCCTCTCATAAAAAAACAATTGCAGATATTCGATCTATTGCAGGGCTTTCTACTAAATTCTGGAACGCGCTCTATCTCAACACCCTGATCAACCTGGCTGAGTACATTCAGGAACTTCCTGCCAGCGAGTCCCATCACCATTCTGACCGTGGTGGCTTACTGGCTCATACCCTTGAAACTGCCCTTAATGCTCTACGAATAAGACGAGGTAAATTATTACCCCCTAACTCAGATGCGGAAACCGTCACCAAATTCAAGGATGTCTGGACTTATGCGGTATTTACCTCTGCTTTATGTCATGACCTGGGTAAACCCATTACAGATATGAGTATTGAGCTGCTTGGCAAGAAGAAAAATAAGATAGCGAACTGGTCGCCTTTTCGAGGGCCTATGTCATCGTATAAAGAAGCCCATGAGTACTTGATCCAATATCGACGCAACCGAGTTTATGGCTCTCACGAGAGAGCCAGTGCTTTATATGCTCACCATATCATCCCGATGGTAGGCATTGAGTGGCTGGCCAGTAATCAGGATGTTTTTTTCTACTGGACCAACATTTTAACCGGCCACTCAGAAGACGGAGGCGCTATAGGCTCTATTATCCATGAAGCTGATAAACGCTCTGTTGCCTCAAACCTGGCCGGTGATCAGGTCAATAGTCATGCTGAAATGGCAGCAACCACTAGCCGCAAACCGTTGCATCAAAGAATACTGACCAGCCTTCGCTATCAAATTGATGAGGGGAACTTACCTGTTAATCGAGACGGGGCGGCTGGATGGATAGTGGATGATAAGCTCTGGGTTGTGGTTAAACGTACCCTCGATCAAATACGCGACCACATGACACAGGAAGGCCAAACCGGCATTCCTGCTCGGAATGACCGCATCATGGATGAGTTGCAGCAATACAGTATTCTTATTCCTAACGGCGATAAGGCCGTGTGGAAATGTCAGGTGTTTGCACCGGATTGGACCAAAGCGCATGAGCTAACCATGCTGTGCTTACCCGTCGATAAAGTATGGCAAACTGCCGATGCAGTACCTAAACCCTTTGAAGGGTCTGTAAAGCCGCTTAATTCATCCGAGGATGCAACAAATGAAGACACTGCGGAGTCGTTCACTTCCCCTGCAGGCGACCATGAGGCTCGACCTGACAGTGCTTCGACTTCTTATGATAGCAAACCCGCTGAAACTGCGCCGACAGCACCCCTGCCTGTCAGGCAAGGGTTAAAACCACCAAGTATTGATTTTAGCGCAC
>CALCSG010000114.1 GCA_937894085.1 uncultured Gammaproteobacteria bacterium
CGGTATTAAATCTCCTTTTGATGAGTGGTATGTTATACGGGTTAAACATTATATCAAGGCTCATTCTAACCTTAAATTGGCTTTTCATACGAGTCAAAATGTAGATGTCTGGTTTTCAGAACTAGGCATAAATAATGAGCTAGAGGTTTGGCAGTTTAAGCAGGTTGTTTTTTCATTGAAAATTCTGTTTGATAATTTTTTGCACGTTGAATGGGCTAAAAATTATCCCTGGGATCAGAAGATTTCAGAATATGATGTTCAGCATGCTAATGCTTTACCGGTCCTGAGTGATAAAAATTCTCAGACCTGTTCTTTCATGTACCAGAAAGAACGGAACAGTCGTTCTCTGTTAAGTCGTTACTCTGATGCTCTGGAACCTATGATCAAGTCTATTCGTTTGAAATATTATTCTATTCGAACCGAAGAGGCCTACACTCAATGGGCTGCGCGTTTTTTTGCTTTTCATAACACCATTGATATTAAAGATCTGGATGGACAGCATGTTGTTGCATATCTAGAATACCTGGTGCTTGTTAAAAATGTTGCTGTCAGCACTCAAAAGCAGTGTTTAAATGCTATTGTTTTTTACTTTCGATACGTTCTTGAGAAAGATCTGGGATCGATTGGTGAATTTGTTAAGTCTAAAAAACCGAAAAGGTTGCCTACCGTATTAACCAAAGATGAGACCAGGTTATACATTAATGAGCTCACAGGAGTGTATCAGGTGATGGCTAAATTACTGTATGGCTCTGGTCTTAGGTTGATGGAGTGTGTACGCCTTAGAGTTAAGGATGTTGATTTTGGCTACCGTCAGATTATTGTGCGTGATGGTAAAGGAATGAAAGACAGAGTAGTTCCATTGCCTGATACACTGATAGTCGATTTAAAACGCCAAATTGAGTCTGCCAGGTTATTGCATGATAAAGATCTTGGAGCAGGCCATGGCATGGTTTATCTACCTTTTGCATTGGCAGAGAAGTATGCAAATGCTCCGACTGAGTTCAAGTGGCAATATGTTTTTCCCAGCACTCGCCTGTCTGTTGATCCGCGTTCTGGTAAAGTTCGTCGTCATCATATTCATGAATCTGGATTGCAAAACCATATTAAAAAAGTTTCTGATAAATTGGCGGTTAACAAACAGGTAAATTGTCATACTTTTCGTCACTCATTTGCTCGAATCGGGTGCAGATATTAGAACCGTTCAGGAATTACTAGGTCATTCTGATGTTTCTACAACGATGATTTATACCCATGTTTTAAATCAGGGAGGATTAGGTGTTCTGAGTCCGTTGGATCATCTTTAATTTAAGTTATTTTTATTTTGGGAACCTTTGAACAATTAATGATTTTTTTTATATGGGCTTGAAATACCACGATTTTGCTGAAGATCGAAGCAGTAGAACGACTATTGCTACTCTTTTTTAAGTCTTAAATCAACCATGCACATCAGAGGTTTCTTTAGCTGAGTGTTACTGAATTACTGGATCAGATCTTTGTATTATGATTACAAGTTTTTTAACTAGTGTTAAGCAATAATCGCTAAGTCGATGGCCTTGCCGATCAAAGAGCTATTCAAGAACTGTAAACAGTTGGTCAATTGGAGTCTGATTAGGCATTTGTTTCGATGTCAGTCAACAAACTATTAAGCTTACTCGAAGTGATATCTCCTTGATCAGTCTTTGAGTAAAGGGTTATCAGAATACATTTCGTGTCCGTCTTGAGGTAGTAAATAATCCGGTAGCCTCCGCTTTTACCTCGTTTTCTATCGCTGTTTTTAGCGCGAACTTTATAAAGAGTATAGATGGTTCCTATGATTTGATCTCCCGGTGTTTTGTCTGCAATCAGCGCATCAACAATGGGTTTTATATCTTTTTTTATTTGTCTATAACGACGTGACAGGCGTTTTAGTTGCCGCTTAAAGGCTTCACTGTATTCAACATCCATACGCTAAAATAATCGTTTCATTGTGTGTCCAGATCATCCCATAGAGATTCGACTGGATGAGTATTGCCTTGTAAAACATCTTGCCAGCCTTCACGGAGGCTCTGCTCAGCCGTTGGCAGTGTCACACCTTCACGGAAGGAGTGCACTATTCTAAGTAGCAATCCCCGGTATTCTTCCGGTGTCTGTTCGATTTCTTTCTGTAACTGCTCTAGATAATCAGGTGCTGTGATTGCCATGATTTTTTACCTTTTTTAAGTTCATTCTCTATTCTCTTATTGTAGCCTTTTTCTTCGTTGCCTGTCTCTTTTCGAGTTTTTTTACAAGATTAGTGGGAGGTCATAGGGTCAATGTCCATTCTGGAAATGGCACTTACCTGCCTAACAACTCTGAAATATAAATGACCCGTATCTTAACGAAAACAGACTTAGCGATTAAATTTCTTAGAGCCGATAGCAATACATTTTTTACCTTCGTATACTTCGTGACTCGACAAGTAGCTCCTGCATTGTTCTCGGCTTTGACTCCTGTGTCGCCCTACCTCCTGCCTCCATGCAGTCGTACCTACGTCCTGCCCTAGTTCGTGGTGAATATCTTTTGACTTTTATTTACCCTGAATAGATACAAAGCAGTTTATATTACCAATAAATTACAGGTTTAAAATTCCCGCGCAAAACTAATCATCATCGACCTTTCACTGCCGGTAGTTGCCTGTAACCGCACATAAGCATAGCGCTCCACAAAATAATCCAGCATGACTCCCCGGCTGTCAGTACCGGAATGCCTGAAAATTCTGGTTTGTGTCATTGATGTTATGTCACCATCAATGGAACGCAAATT
>CALCSG010000115.1 GCA_937894085.1 uncultured Gammaproteobacteria bacterium
GCTCCGAATCATATATTCAGGGACTTAATTACCTGTTAGCAAATAAATCGGATAAAGCTATAGAGCTATTCGTTGATTTAATTAAGATCGACACTGAAACCATCGAAACACATCTCGCTCTGGGCAATTTATTTCGTTCTAAAGGAGAAGTCGATCGAGCCATAAAAATTCACCAGAACCTTATCGCCCGGCCGAATCTTGAACGCAACCAACGCGTTATGGCTCTATCAGAACTGGCAGAAGATTACCTCAAAGCCGGTTTACTGGATCGTGCAGAAAATCTTTTTAAAGAACTGGTGCAGATAGATCCTGAAAATATTTTGGCACAAAAAAAACTCATTGAGTTATTTATTGTAGAAAAATCGTGGAATGATGCTTTGTCTGTCGCTTTAAAGCTGTTTGATCTCGGGGTTATGGATAGTCGATTGATTGTGACGCATTGTTATTGTGAAATTGCGGAAAAATTTATGGCTGTAGGCAACCTCAGAGAAGCTCGAGAGAATCTTAATAAAGCTATTCAAATTGATGATAAATGTATCAGGGCTTCGCTATTGTTGATAGATGTTCATCTAAAAAATAACGAACTATCAAAAGCAACTCGCCTGTTAAAACAGTTAGTTAAGTCATACCCTCAACTCATTGAACTATTTATCAAGCCTGCCCGTGAAATTTATCTGAAGGCAGGGTCTGCTGAGACGTATCAGTCTTTCTTAACCGGGCAATATAAAATAACACCAGTGACAAAGGTAGCTGTAGAATTACTCGAGAGTTATCAGTCTTCCGAAAAATACGACGCTTTAGTAAAATTTTTACAGGTGGCCATCCAGAAATCGACTTCATTGGATATATATGACTTTGTTTTTCGCTATTATAATAGTAAACCGCAACAAATTGAAGAAATCTGGCCGGAGTTGGCCCAGCAATTTCACTATATAACAGAAAAACGAGTAGCTTTTATATGTGGTGCATGTGGTTACGAAAGCCATGCTATGGAGTGGCAATGTCCGAGCTGTAAATCCTGGTCTAGCTTCAGCCCTGTTTAATTTAACCCTGAATTATTTAACCGATTAAATTATGCCGACTAAAAGTTCTAAAATCATCGTTGCATTAGACTTCGAATCTTCCGAGAAGGCTATAAGTTTTGCTGAATCGGTTTCCCCCGGTTCATGTCGGCTTAAAATAGGTAAGGAATTATTTACCCATGCCGGCCCTGATTTAGTACGTCGTATTGTCGACATGGGTTTTGATGTATTCCTGGATTTAAAATTTCATGATATACCGAATACCGTTAATAAAGCTGTTACAGCTGCCTGTAATCTGGGTGTGTGGATGTTAAATGTTCATGCAATGGGTGGTAGAACCATGATGCAAGCTGCAAAGCAGGCTGTTGAATCAAATAGAAATAAGCCTAAACTAATTGCTGTTTCAATATTAACTAGCACTAATCAGCAGGGATTAAATGAGTTAGGCATTAAAAAATCTGTTCAGCAGGTGGTGACTGATCTTACCCGTATGGCATTAGAAAGCGGTCTGGATGGTATGGTATGTTCTGCACAGGAGGTTAGTTATTTACGTGAACAATTTGGCGAATCACCGTTACTGGTTACTCCCGGGATACGTCCTGCAGGAGCAGATGCTAATGATCAGCAGCGTATAATGACACCTGAACAGGCTATTTTATGTGGCTCAAGTTATCTGGTAATCGGACGTCCTATCACTCAACATCAGAATCCTTTGCAGGAACTAAACCGACTCAATGATTCATTAATGAATCTTTAATAAGATAAACATCAGAATCTACTGACAGTTTCCCATGAAGTGGTTACAATCAATTTTATAATCCACTAAATTAAAGATTACAATATTATGGATCCCAATTTTCTAGAATTTGAACAACCTATAGCTGAATTACAGGCCAAAATTGAAGAATTGAGGTATGTAACTGATGATTCAGATATCAATATTACTGAAGAAATTTCCACTTTGGAAAAAAAGGCTGATAGTCTAACAAAATCAATATTCTCCAAGCTTAAGCCCTGGCAAATATCTCAATTAGCCCGTCATCCTAATCGACCTTATACCTTTGATTATATTGATCGCCTTTTTGAAGATTTTGAGTTTCTCCATGGTGATCGTCATTTTTCTGATGACAGCCCTATGGTAGGCGGCATTGGCCGTTTGAATGGAAAACCGGTGATGGTTATAGGTCAGCAAAAAGGTCGATCGACCAAAGAAAAAATACTTAGAAATTTTGGTATGCCGAGACCGGAAGGCTATCGTAAAGCTCTACGCCTGATGAGAATGGCTGAAAAATTCAAAATGCCGTTAATTACTTTAGTCGATACACCGGGTGCTTATCCTGGTATCGGTGCTGAGGAGCGTGGGCAGAGTGAAGCGATCGCACGAAACCTGTATGTACTTGCGGAATTAAAAACTCCGGTAATCTGCACTATTATTGGGGAAGGTGGTTCTGGTGGAGCACTCGCTATAGCGGTTGGTGATAGAATCAATATGTTGCAATATTCTACTTATTCGGTGATATCTCCAGAGGGCTGCGCATCAATACTGTGGAAAAGTGCAGATAAAGCACCTCAGGCTGCTGAAGCTATGGGTATTACTGCCGTTAGACTGCATGAATTGGGACTTGTTGATCAGGTTATTGAAGAACCCCTGGGTGGTGCACACCGTAATTTTGATCAAATGGCGCTTAATTTAAAAGATAATCTGGTACAAACTATAGAAACTTTAGAATCGGTATCTATCGATAAGTTACTGGATCAACGTTATAAACGTTTGATGGGTTATGGCGCATATATTGAGACTTGATGAATTCATCGATATCGCTCAGTTTTTTACCAGCACAACTACCCCTAAATATTAACAAGCTTTATGTTGCGTTTAGTGGAGGAATTGACTCCACAGTTCTAATGCATGTTTTACTGCCCTATAAACAGCAATTTCAGGTTGTACTCTGGCATATAAATCATGGCTTACAGCAAAATGCACAGACAATGGAAGATTTTGCCCGAAGCCAGGCAGATCAATTTGGTTTCGAGTTTTGTTTAGATCGTTTAAAGATGGATCCTTCGGAGGGTAATCTGGAGGCTAAAGCCCGTGATCATCGGTACCAGTTATTTGAACAGGCATTAACTGAGAATGATGTGTTGTTGACAGCACATCATAAAAATGATCAGGCAGAAACTCTATTACTCAATCTGATGCGTGGCTCCGGAGCGGCGGGTTTACGAGCTATAGCTCGCTTAAAGCCCCTGGGAAAAGGATTGTTAATGCGACCTTTGATTGATTTTACCCGCCTCCAGATAGAACAATATGCAGCGCATCACAAGCTCGACTGGAAAGAAGATCCCAGTAATAAAAAAACTGATTTTGACAGAAATTATTTACGACATAAGGTTTTACCTGTCTTACTTGAACGCTGGCCTTCAACTATTTCACAATTACAGCGTGTCAGTGAATTGCAAAACGAAAGTGAGCAGTTACACAGCGATCTGGCTAAAATAGATTACATAAACGCTAAAATTAATCGATCATTTACAGAATATAGTTGTCTATCGGTTAAGGTTTTACATTCTCTGTCATTTGCGCGCCAGAAAAACATCATACGATACTGGATAAAGCAACATAGTTTTCCTGTTCTGGGGTTTCATAAAATAGAGGAGTTAGTGAGACAGCTGAACAGTCGAATAGATGCTTTGCCCATAATTGAAGGCAAAAGCTACCAGGTACGGTTGTATAAACAAGTGCTTTATATTGTTGATCTGGTTGATCAATTTAGAGTAGAAGCGAGCTATAAAGTACCTGATTGTGGTCCGCTTAATATCCCTCAAGTCCATTTCTGTCAATCCAGAATAGATATTTTTGATAATCTAAAACGACAGGATAATGGTGAAAATATATTACTTAAATTTCGTCAATCGAGTCAGCATGGCATTACTTTCCCACACGCACATACTCTCAAAAGGTTATTCCAGAAACACCAGGTTCCTCCATGGAAAAGGCCTTTTATTCCTCAAGTTTTTTTAAATGATGAGCTGGCAGGTTTGTGGATTGAGTAAGCTACTACTTTGCTAAAACAAAGTAGTAGTAAATCTGGTTATCTGATTATTCCGAAGGGTCATGATATTTTTTGTAGCAATAGTTAGTGGCTTCAACATAACCATGTAAACTTCCACAATCAAATCGTCTACCTTTAAACTTATAGGCCATTACGCAACCCTTTTTAGCCTGTGCCTGCAATGCATCCGTAATCTGTACTTCACCACTGGCTCCGGGTTTAGTTTCACGTATATAATCAAAGATATCCGGTGTTAAAATATAGCGACCAATTATAGCCATATTGCTGGGAGCATCTTCTGGTGCCGGCTTCTCTACCATATCAGTAACCTTGAACAGGTTATCCTGAAATTGTTCACCGGCTATAACACCATATTTATAAGTTTCTTCTTTAGGAACTTCTTCGATGGCGATAATACTGCAACGAAATTGCTTGTATAATCCCACCATCTGTTTCATCACGGAATCACCTTCGGTGATGCAAAGATCATCAGCCAGTATGACGCCAAATGGTTCATCACCAATCATCGGTTCGCTAGTCAATATGGCATGACCCAGACCCTTCATTTCCCGTTGTCTGGTGTAGGTAAAAACACAGTTTTCCCGAATTTCACGAATTTCAGCGAGTTTATCTTCCTTCGCCGTTCCTTTGATTTCACTTTCAATTTCATAACTGATGTCGAAGTGATCTTCTATCGAACGTTTTGTTCGTCCGGTCACAAAAGCCTGTTGAACCATACCTGCATCCATAGCTTCATGGACGGCATATTGAATTAAAGGTTTGTCGACTATCGGCAACATTTCTTTAGCCATCGACTTGGTGGCAGGTAAAAATCGAGTTCCGTATCCCGCAACCGGGTAAAGACATTTTTTTAACATGATGATATGCGATAATAAAAAACATTATTATACATGTAGATTGATAAACGTTCATGATCAACATCAAAAACAAAGACAAAGACAGTGTTTTTGCGAAACCGCTTTCCAGTGTTAAGGCTTTTAAATTTGATCACGAGGTGACTCAGGTTTTTGATGACATGATCAGTCGTTCAGTTCCGGGTTATGATTTACTGGTTAAATCGATAGCTTTATATGCAGACATATTTGTTACTGAAAATAGTAATGTATTTGATCTGGGCTGTTCCACAGGCGTTATTTCCAGCGTGATTGCCCAGCAGGTTAGCACTAGACACGTAACTATTCATGCAATTGATAATTCGGTTTCCATGATCGAAAAGTGTCAGCAACAACATACTGCATTTAGCATAAACTGGACTTGTGATGATCTTGAAAAAGTTAATGTTAATAATGCATCAATGGTTGTGTTAAACCTGACGCTACAATTTGTAAAACCCAAGCAGCGGGATGAGTTGTTGAAAAAAATATATGACGGTCTTAATCCGGGGGGGGTACTGGTGCTCTCTGAAAAAGTAGAATTTGAAGATAAAGACATGCAAAAAACGATGACCGAACTGTATCAGGGGTTTAAAAAACTTCAGGGTTATAGTGATCTCGAGATAAGTCAGAAACGCTCAGCATTAGAAAATGTGTTAATTCCCGACACGCCAGCTGAGCATATAAGGCGTTTACGGCAAAGTGGTTTTAGGCAGATTTTTGATTGTTTCCACTGTTTTAACTTTGTTTCATATCTGGCCATAAAATAATGAGATATTTGTCATGAGTTATTTTTCATTATTTAACAAGCTTGAACAGGCAGGTTTTGACAGCTGGGTTAGTGATTTACACAAAGTTATCGAGAATAGCTTTAGCGAGACAAATCATGGTGATTTTAAACGTTGGCAGGGTGCTTTAAACCTGTTGCCGGAAATTGATATTTACTCTGTTGATATGTCGGATTCAGCCATTAGTGTTAATGGAGACTGTAAGCAGTTAGATACCCTGCAAAAAGCATTGAGAGATTTAAAACCCTGGCGCAAAGGTCCCTACAGATTGTCAGATATTTATATTGATTCGGAATGGAGATCCGATTTTAAATGGGATCGCGTTTACCCTCATCTTGCCGCGCTAACGCAATGTAAAATACTTGATGTGGGTTGCGGTAATGGCTACCACTGCTGGCGTATGCTGAATGATAGTCCAGAGTTGGTTCTCGGTATTGATCCATCCATATTATTCAATATGCAGTTTCAGGCAATTAACCACTATATTAAAGATGAACGAATTGACCTGTTGCCGCTCACTATTCAAGATATGCCGTTAAACATGCAATGGTTTGATACTGTATTTTCAATGGGTATTTTATATCATCGGCGATCACCTTTTGATCACTTGTTACAGCTCAAGGGGTTGTTAAAACAGGGTGGAGAGTTATGTCTCGAAACGCTGGTGATAGACGGTGCTGCAGGCAGGGTACTGGTTCCGGAATCTCGTTATGCTCGTATGAATAATGTCTGGTTCTTACCTTCAACGGATGAGTTAATGCATTGGTTGAAACGATGCGGATTTAAAAATATTCGTGTTGTTGATATTAATCAAACATCTCTAGATGAGCAGAGATCTACCCGGTGGATGCCATTTGAATCGCTGCAGGAATGTCTTGATGCTAATGATAATACTAAAACAGTGGAAGGTTATCCGGCACCATTAAGGGCAGTAGTGTTGGCAAATAAATAACTGGATCGGATTTTTATTGAGATAAACTTCAGCTGGGTTTGATCCTTAAAACTGGAAAAAAATTACTTCTTAATAAGACGAACAGTACACGGAAAGCAGGTACTGTTAAACTGTTCAGAGTTAATCTTAGTCGCTTTAACTTTGCGTACGTGGCGCCTTTGCGAGATATATTTTTAATTTGCACGGTAGGTCCTGTCATTTGAAAATGATGACTTTGTGACTATGAAGGATGAAGAATTAGTTTAGTGTAAGAATATGGTGCAAAATTAATTTTAAGCGCAATCTCATTGAGTTAAACCCACCCATCTGTTACTCTTCTGTACCGTCCAGAACTCTCACATCAAGAAACTTTCCAGCTAATATGAGCCGATTTATTTTTATTACCGGTGGTGTTGTTTCATCACTTGGCAAGGGCATTGCGTCCGCCTCCCTCGGAGCTATTTTACAGGCTCGTGGTTTAAGCATAAATATGATTAAACTCGATCCCTACATTAATGTTGATCCGGGTACCATGAGTCCTTTTCAACATGGTGAAGTGTATGTGACCGATGATGGTGCAGAAACTGACCTGGATTTGGGGCATTATGAACGGTTTGCAGCAATTAAAACTCATCAGACCAGTAACTACACGACTGGCAGAATCTATGGCAACGTCATTTCTAAAGAGAGGAAAGGGGAATATCTGGGAGCAACTGTACAGGTTATTCCTCATATTACCGATGAAATAAAAAAGTCTGTTTTAAGCAGCACCAATGATGCCGATATTGTTTTAGTTGAAATTGGCGGCACAGTGGGTGATATCGAATCCCTGCCTTTTATGGAAGCTATACGCCAACTGGGTGTGGAACTAGGTCACGATAGAGCTCTGTTCATGCATTTGACACTGGTTCCTTACATTCCTTCAGCCGGTGAAATTAAGACAAAACCAACCCAGCATTCCGTT
>CALCSG010000116.1 GCA_937894085.1 uncultured Gammaproteobacteria bacterium
CCAGGGTTTAAATACCCTTGTTACCATAACCTTTAAAATTGGACTTTTTCATCAAGCTGTCATATTGATGACTCATCAAATGCGCTTGAACCTGTGCCATAAAATCCATCACCACAACAACGATAATCAGTAATGACGTACCACCAAAGTAAAAAGGTACATTCCAGAATAAAATTAAAAATTCGGGCAATAAACAAACTAGTGTAATGTACATCGCACCCACTAATGTCAGCCTGGATAAGACTCCATCGATATATGTAGCAGTTTGCTTACCTGGTCGAATACCAGGAATGAAAGCACCGGATTTCTTTAAATTTTCAGCAGTTTCCTTTGAGTTGAATACCAAAGCCGTATAGAAAAAACAAAAGAAAATAATCGCAGCTGCATAAAATATAACATAAAGAGGCTGACCTGGTGACAGAGTCGCAGACAAATCCTGCATCCAGCGCATACCTTCCTGTTGTCCAAACCAGCTACCTAAGGTAGCTGGAAATAAAATAATACTTGAGGCAAAAATCGGAGGTATAACACCAGCCATATTAAGCTTTAAAGGTAGATGACTACTTTGAGCAGCATACATTTTATTGCCCTGCTGACGTTTAGCATAATTCACCGTAATTCGTCTTTGTCCACGCTCAACAAATACTACAAACATAGTTACTGCGATAACACCGACAAATAAGAACAGTAATATTAATGAGTTTAATTCACCAGTTCTAACCAGTTCAATGGTTCCACCAATTGCAGATGGTAAACCAGCGACAATACCCGCAAAGATAATTACAGAAATACCATTTCCGATACCACGTTCTGTAACTTGTTCACCTAGCCACATTAAAAATAAGGTTCCGGTAACAAGTGTGACTGCGGCTGAAAACACGAAGTTAGCACCCGGGTTTACAACCAGTGCATCAGCACCACTACCCTGACTTTGTAGCGCAATAGCTATACCAGTTGACTGAAATGAAGCCAGTACAACTGTAAAATAACGCGTATATTGTGTTATTTTACGACGTCCAGACTCACCTTCTTTCTTTAACTGCTCTAAAGTAGGGATAGCAACAGTCATTAACTGCATAATAATAGATGCCGAAATATAGGGCATAACACCTAAGGCAAAAATCGACATACGTTCAAGTGCACCACCTGAAAACATGTTGAACATACCAAGAATACCAGTCTTTTGCTGTTCAAATATTTGTTGCATCACTGTTATATCTATACCTGGAACAGGTATAAATGTACCAATTCTGAAAACGATCAGGGCTCCAATAACGAAGAATATTCGTTTTCTGAGTTCACTCAGGCTTCCACCCGATAAACTAGACGCAAGTTGTGATGCAGACGTTGACACTAATCTTCTACCTTTCCACCAGCAGCTTCAATTGCAGCTTTGGCACCTTTAGTTGCTTTAACACCTTTAAGCGTTACCGCTTTGGAGACTTCTCCAGACAGGAATACTTTAGCCTGACGTGTATATGCAGGTACAACATTTGCCTTGATCAGAGATTCCAGATCAACAACATCTGTTTCCAGAGATGAAATCTCGGTCAAACGTACTTCTGCAGAAAATCGTGATTTACGCGCGGTAAAACCAAATTTTGGTAAACGACGCTGTAAAGGCATTTGACCGCCTTCAAAACCAATTTTAGTCTGTCCGCCTGATCTTGATTTCTGACCTTTATGGCCTCGACCACAAGTCTTTCCAAGCCCGGAACCGATACCACGACCGACTCTTTTTGACACCTTAGTTGAACCAGGTGCGGGTTTAAGTGTATTCAGGTACATTATACTTCCTCAACACTAAGCATATAGTGAATCTTATTGATCATGCCACGATTTTCAGGCGTATCAGAAACTTCTACAGTTTGATGCATACGTCGAATCCCTAAACCAGCCGCACATGCTTTATGTGAAGCTAGACGGCCATTTAAACTTTTTACAAGTTTAATACTTACAGTTTTATTTTGAGCTTTTGCCATGACACTAACCAGTTATTTGTTCTACAGTTTTACCACGTTTTGCAGCAATCATTTCTGGTGTTTTCATATCCTGTAAACCACGGATAGTTGCTCTTACCAGATTAATCGGGTTTCTTGAACCGTTACATTTAGCAAGTACATTTCTAACACCAGCAACTTCAAGCACTGCACGCATCGCACCACCGGCAATTACACCAGTACCTTCCGAGGCAGGTTGCATGTAAACTTTTGCAGCGCCATGACGGGCATTTACAGCGTAGTGCAAAGTTCCATCAGTTATCGCAACGTTAACGAGATTAGCACGAGCTTTTTCCATAGCCTTTTGAATAGCTAATGGTACTTCACGAGCTTTACCATAACCAAAACCAACCTTACCATTACCATCACCTACAACTGTAAGTGCAGTAAAACCAAATTGACGACCACCTTTAACAACTTTAGCAACACGATTAACCGCTACTAATTTTTCTGTTAAATCGTCGTTCGAACCTTGATTATCAGCCATAGTGCTATCTCTATACTTAAAACGTTATACTTAAAACTTCAGACCAGCTTCACGAGCTGAATCTGCGAGTGCCTTAACACGACCATGGTATTTGTAACCAGAACGATCGAAAGCGACGGATTCTATGCCAGAAGCTTTAGCTTTTTCAGCAATTTCCTTACCTACAGCAATTGCAGCTCCGGTGTTACCGGTATATTTCAAATCTTTACTAACTTCTTTGTTAAGCGTAGAAGCTGTAGCAACAACCTTTCCTGTCTCGCCAGAAATAACCTGTGCGTATGTATGACGAGATGTACGAAAGATAGTCAAACGGTCAACACCAAGTTCACGAATTTTTGCACGTGTTTTACGAGAACGTCTGATACGTGATGATTTCTTATCCATAACTAACCTACTTCTTTTTAGCATCTTTTCTGATGATATATTCATCAGAGTATTTAACACCTTTACCTTTATAAGGCTCTGGCGGACGGAATGCGCGGATCTCTGCTGATACCTGACCAACTTTTTGCTTATCACACCCAGAAACAATGATTTCTGTTTGTGAAGGTGTCTCTATAGTAATTCCTTCAGGAATCTTGTAATCGATAGGATGAGAAAAACCTAAAGAAAGGTTAAGAACATTTCCTTCTGTTTTACTTCTATAACCAACACCGACAAGATTTAATTTTTTACTAAACCCTTCAGTTACACCGGTAACAATATTATTCACTAGTGAACGCATAGTGCCGGTCAAAGCCATTGAACCTTTGTTCTCATTGGCAGGTTT
Organism: uncultured Gammaproteobacteria bacterium; assembly: GCA_937894085.1. Lineage (GTDB taxonomy): Bacteria > Pseudomonadota > Gammaproteobacteria > JACNJF01. The sequence goes on from CALCSG010000116.1 coordinate 3,257, forward strand.
AAAAGAAATCACATTGTCATTTTGCTCAAATGCAACAGCATCATTCACAGTTAATGATAATTCACCTTTAGGACCTTTTGCAGTAATAGTTTGACCATTTACAGCTAAAGTAACGCCTGAAGGCATTTCGATAGGTTTTTTAGCAATTCTAGACATAGTCTTTACCCTAAACGACTGTGCAGATTACTTCACCACCGTTGCCGGAAGTTCTCGCCTGCTTTTCAGTCATCATACCTTTAGAGGTTGAGATTATAGCTATGCCGAGACCACCATTAACTGATGGAAGTTCATCTTTAGATTTAAAAATTCTTAAGCCAGGACGACTTACACGTTTAATCTGTTCGATAACGGGTTTGCCCTGAAAATATTTAAGCTCGATTGATAATTCTTTTTTAGCATCACCTGACACTGAAAAATCATTTATGTAACCTTCGTCTTTTAATACTTTAGCAATATTAACTTTCTGCGTAGATGAAGGCATTTTGACATTGACTTTAGTTGCATTCTGCGCATTTCGAATGCGTGTCAACATGTCAGAAACAGGATCTTGTAGACTCATAACAGTACTCTCTTACCAACTTGCTTTAACGAGGCCAGGAACATCACCGCGCATTGCTGCTTCACGAAGCTTAATTCTACTCAGACCAAATTTTCTATAAAAACCGTGTGGACGGCCTGTAATACTACAGCGATTACGGTGTCTTACCGGAGAAGAATCTCTCGGAAGTTTCTGTAATTTATCAACTGCCGACATCTTTTCTTCAAAAGGTGTTTCAGGATTATTGATAAGCGCTTTCAACGTAGTTCTTTTAGCAGCATAAACAGCAACCATTTTGCTACGTTTAACTTCACGCTGTATCATAGAAGATTTAGCCATAATTGTTACCGTTATTTATTCTTAAAAGGAAAATTGAACGCGGATAATAACGCACGCCCTTCTTCATCATTCGCAGCAGTAGTCGTAATAGAGATATTCATACCACGTATTTTATCAATCTTATCGTAATCAATTTCTGGAAAAACAATTTGCTCAGTCAAACCAATATTATAATTACCACGACCGTCAAACGCCTTGCCACTGATACCGCGAAAATCACGAATACGAGGCATAGCAAAGTTTACCAGTCTATCCATAAATTCGTACATATGGTCCTTACGTAAGGTCACCATACAACCTACCGGCATATCTTCACGAATCTTGAAGCCTGCGACAGCCTTTTTAGACATGGTGATTACAGCCTTCTGACCTGCAATCTGTTCCATATCACGGACAGCATTGTCGATAATTTTCTTATCTCCGGCTGCCTCTCCAAGACCCATATTTAAGGTAATCTTGGTAATTCTCGGAATCTGCATAGCAGAAGCGAAATTAAACTGTTCCTGCAACTGTGCTTTAACAGTGTCGCGATAAAATTTTTCTAATCTGGTCATGATAACTTACCGTTAAACATCAATTACTTCACCGTTAGACTTAAAAAACCGAACTTTACGGTTATCATCTAACGTTTTAAAACCAACACGATCACCCTTATCTATAGCCGGGTTAAAGATCATGACATTTGATTGATTGATAGGAGATTCCTTATCAATAATCCCACCAGCTTCACCAGCGTTAGGATTTGGCTTAACGTGCTTTTTAATCATATTTACACTTTCAACCAATAGACGCTTCTCATCTATACGTTTAAGCACAGTGCCACGCTGACCTTTACTACGGCCTGCTATAACAATGACTTCGTCACCTTTTTTAATCTTGTTCATGTAAATACCTTAACTATTAAAGCACTTCAGGTGCCAGTGAGATGATTTTCATAAACTTCTCACCACGTAACTCACGTGTTACGGGCCCAAAGATACGAGTACCAATTGGTTGCAGGTTATTATTTAAAATAACAGCCGCATTACCATCAAACTTTATTAAAGAACCATCATTTCGGCGTACGCCTTTTGCGGTACGAACTACCACAGCATTGTACACTTCACCTTTCTTTACTTTTCCACGTGGAATTGCATCTTTGATACTAACTTTAATAATATCACCAATGCCTGCATAACGACGTTTCGAGCCACCAAGTACTTTAATACATTGTACTCTACGTGCTCCGCTGTTATCGGCTGCAGTTAAAACTGTTTGCATTTGAATCATAATAAAACCTTACCAATCTCGTTTAACTTAGCTCGCCTTTTCAACGATCTTAACCAGAGTCCAGGACTTGGTTTTTGACATTGGTCGGCATTCAGTAATCTGAACGGTATCACCCATAGAGCACTCGTTGTTTTCATCATGAACATGGAGCTTTGTTGATTTCTTAACAAATTTTCCATATAAAGGATGCTTAACTTTTCTTTCTATCAGAACCGTGGCTGTTTTATCCATTCTGTCACTAATAACAGAACCAGTATGCGTTCTTAACACTTTATCTTCACTACTCATGATCACTCACCACCGTTACTGGATGATTCTGCACGTTTTTCAGTCATGACAGTTTTAACGCGTGCTATATTTTTACGAACTTTGGAGAATTGATCTGAACGTGCACCCTGTCCAATCGCATTCTGCATTCTTAAATTGAACTGCTCCTTGGAAAGAGCTACCAATTCATCACGTAATTCCTGGTTGGATTTTGAACGTAATTCTTTAGCGTCCATTACATTACCTGCCTGATAACAAAATTAGTTTTAAAAGGTAGTTTAGCTGCGGCCAGCTTAAAGGCTTCGCGAGCTATCTCTTCTGTAACACCTTCCATCTCATATAACATTTTTCCTGGTTGAATTTTACATACCCAGTATTCAACATTACCTTTACCTTTACCCATACGAACTTCGAGAGGCTTTTTAGATATTGGCACATCGGGAAAAACCCGAATCCAGATTTTACCACCACGTTTTATATAACGAGTCATAGCACGACGGGCAGATTCAATCTGACGCGCAGTAATTCTTCCACGCTCAGCAGCCTGTAAGCCAAATTGGCCAAAGCTAACCTTATTACCAGTATTTGCAAGGCCACGATTACGACCTTTAAACTGCTTTCTAAATTTTGTTCGTTTAGGCTGTAACATAATTCTAAACTCTATTTACCAGTCTTCTTCGAAGAAGAAGAATTTTTAGCTTCAAGATCGAATACTTCACCCTTATAGATCCAGACTTTTACACCCAGGATGCCATAAGTTGTTAAAGCTTCTGCTGTACCATAGTCAACATCAGCTCTTAAAGTATGAAGAGGAACTCGCCCTTCCCGATACCACTCATTACGCGCAATTTCAGCACCATTTAAACGTCCGGAGACATTTATTTTGATGCCTTCAGCACCTATACGCATTGCATTACTAACTGACCTACGCATAGCTCTACGAAACATCACGCGTCGTTCTAATTGCTGCGCGATACTTTCAGCGACAAGCTGTGCATCTAACTCAGGTTTACGAATCTCTTCAATGTTAATTTTCACATTGTTAGGATGAATATCTACCAAATCAGAAACTTCTTTACGTAGCTTCTCGATATCCTCACCTTTCTTCCCGATAATAATACCGGGACGAGCCGTATGAACTGTGACCACGATTGACTTTGCAGGTCTGGCGATACCAATACGACTAACAGCCGCCTGTGATAACTTTTTCTTAATAAACTGACGAACTTTTAAATCTTCACTTAAAAATTCAGCATATTGCCCAGTCTCTGCATACCACTTTGAAGTCCAATCTGTGGAGATACCTAATCGTATACCAGTTGGATGTACTTTCTGTCCCATCTGTGCCTCTATTAACTATCTGCAACAGTCACACTAATGTGACTAGTACGTTTTAAAATTCGATTACCACGGCCTTTTGCACGTGCGCGCATACGTTTCATGCTTGGCCCCTGATCTACAAATATTGTAGAAACCTTGAGCTCGTCAATATCAGCACCATCATTGTGCTCGGCATTAGCGATTGCTGACTCCAGTACCTTGCGGACTAATTCAGCAGCCTTCTTGTTACTAAATTTAAGCAGCGTAAGAGCTCGATCAACAGGCAAACCACGAACCTGGTCTGCTACTAAACGCACTTTTTGGGCTGAAATTTTAGCATTACGGTGTTTTGCAGATGTTTGCATAACAATAATTACCTTTTCGCCTTTTTATCAACAACATGACCACGGTAAGTACGAGTAAGCGAAAACTCTCCTAACTTGTGACCAACCATATTTTCATTAATCAAAACAGGTACATGCTGCTTTCCGTTATGCACCGCAATGGTTAAACCAACCATATCCGGAATTACCATTGAACGTCTTGACCATGTTTTAATTGGACGTTTATTACTTGTTTCTACAGCAGTCAACACCTTTGAATAAAGATGATGATCTACAAATGGACCTTTCTTCAGTGAACGTGGCACGTCAAATTACCTCTTATTCCTTCTACGAACAATTAAATTGTCAGTACGTTTATTGGTACGAGTTTTCTTACCTTTAGTAGGCATACCCCATGGAGACACCGGGTGACGACCACCCGAAGTACGCCCTTCACCACCACCATGCGGGTGATCTACAGGGTTCATTGCCACACCACGAACGGTCGGTCTAACACCTCTCCAGCGAGTTGCGCCAGCCTTACCCAGTGAGCGCAAACTATGCTCACCATTACCAACCTCTCCAAGAACAGCACGACACTCTGACAAAACTTTTCTCATTTCACCTGAACGCAGGCGTAATGTTGAGTAGGACCCATCTCGCGCAACAAATTGCACAGAAGTACCCGCAGAACGTGCCATTTGAGCACCTTTACCCGGCTTTAATTCAACACAATGAATTATAGAACCTACTGGTATATTACGTAATGGAAGACAGTTACCCAGCTTCATTCCGGCATCATCACCAGAACGAACCGTATCGCCTTCGTTCACACCTTTAGGAGCGATAATATAACGACGCTCACCATCTATATATTTAAGTAATGCAATATGAGCACTTCGATTAGGATCATATTCAATCCTTTCAACAACTGCATCAATACCATCTTTATTTCGTTTGAAGTCGACAACCCTGTAACGCTGCTTATGTCCACCACCCTTATGACGGGTAGTAATATGACCGGCGTTATTTCTACCACCAGTTTTAGATTTTTTCTCAACTAATCCTGCGAAAGGCTTACCTGTGTACAACCCGTCAGTTTTAACTGATACAACAAAACGGCGACCAGGTGAAGTTGGTTTAGCTTTTATTAATGCCATTTCTTATCCACCTACTGCTGAAAGGTCTATTTCATGACCCTGCTCTAATGAGACGTATGCCTTTTTCCAGTCACTACGCTGACCGAGTCTAACACCCTGACGCTTTGACTTGCCTTTAACATTAGCAGTACGAACCTTAGAAACTTTAACATTAAAAAGCTGCTCTACAGCTGCTTTAATCTCATTTTTCTTCGCATCAGTGGCAACTTTAAACACATGTTGATTAGACGCATCACCGACTATAGCGGCTTTCTCAGAAATATGAGGAGCTTTTATAACCTGAAAAACTCTCTGATCATTCACGATAAACGCTCCTCTAACTTTTTCAAACCAGCTTGATCAATAATAACTTTATCCTGACTTACAAGACTTAGCGGATCCACAACAGAAACATCCATAACCAGAATATTAGGAATATTTCTTGAGGCCAGATACACCGATGAATCAAGACCATCAGTCAATACCAAACCTTTAGTAATACCCAACTCAGTCATTTTAGCCGCCATTAACTTCGTTTTTGGCTCAGCTATAGACATATTTTCAACCAGCAGCAATCTATCCTGTCTAATCAATTCGGAAACAATACTTCTCATTCCCGTACGATACATCTTCTTGTTCAGCTTTTTACCGTAATCACGAGGACTCGCGGCAAAAGTCACACCACCACTACGCCACAAAGGGCTACGGATAGTACCTGCACGAGCTCGGCCCGTACCTTTTTGTCGAAAAGGTTTAGCTCCACCACCTCTAACATCAGAACGAGTTTTTTGCGCCTTGGTACCTGAGCGCGAAGCACTCATAAAAGACACTACTAACTGATGTACGAGAGTTTCATTAAATTCAGCCGAAAAGGCATCATCAGATACAGAAACTTTCTCACTGGAGTTATGTATTGAAATATCCATGACTCTATTCTCTTATTTAACAGCAGGTCGAATGACGACATTGCTACTCTTAGATCCAGGAACCGGGCCTTTAATAAGCACCAGATTACGCTCTGAATCTATACGAAAAATCTCTAAGTTTTGCGTTGTCTGCTGAACAGCACCCATATGGCCTGACATTTTTTTGCCTTTAAAGACTCGACCTGGAGTCTGGTTCTGACCAATAGAACCCGGAGCACGGTGCGAAACCGAGTTACCGTGTGTTGCATCCTGCATCTGAAAGTTATAACGCTTTATAACACCAGCAAAACCTTTACCTATTGTTGTACCTTCAACATCAACCTTTTGTCCTTGCTCAAAAATATCAAGCTTAATCTCAGAACCAAGAACAAGATCTTCAACTGAATCAACACGGAACTCCATAGAGACCCGACCAGCTTCAACACCGGCTTTTCTATAATGACCAGCCATTGCTTTTGTAACACGATTAGGACGTCGTGAACCTGTGACAACCTGGACAGCAGTATACCCATCAGTATCAACAGTTTTTAACTGAGATACACGATTTGGCTCTACCTCAATAACAGTAACCGGAGTCGATACACCATCATCAGAGAAAACCCTGGTCATACCTACTTTTCGTCCAACTAAACCGAGAGACATTACTAACCCCTAATCATATAATACGAGAATATCTTATTGATATTACTCAGCTTTTTAAAACTAACGGCCTGATACAGAGAACCGTATCAGGCCGCGAGGGCGCGCACTATAACAGAATATTACAGCTCTGTTAAGTGCTATCAGAAGATTTCTGATAGTTTTTTTGCCCCACTATTTACCTATAAATAACAAATCAAAAATCAAGCATTAATTAAGCATTAATTAAGCTCAATTTGTACATCCACGCCTGCTGCAA
>CALCSG010000117.1 GCA_937894085.1 uncultured Gammaproteobacteria bacterium
GAACCATCATCATATAACTTTTGTCATTTAGTTAACCAGGTGGTATGAACCTCTTGTTTAACTTTTAAATGGAGATAGAAACATGACTAAAACAATTTTTTTAGCGTTAGCTACAGTTATGCTGACACTGCAGTCGCCTATAACCACAGCTCAACTCAACAGCACTTCAGAAAATCAGATTCAGGCTAACCCGCAGCGTAATGTCTGGCTGGGAGTAAATACTCGCCCGATGCCTCATGTACTTGCCACTCACCTGTCTGAGTTGATGCCATCTGGCGAAGGTATTCTGGTTGCAGAAGTGGAAAATCAATCACCAGCTGTAAAAGCGGGCATTCAGTCAAATGACATATTACTCAGTTTAGACGGACAAAAACTGTATTCACCCGCTCAACTGTCGGCTCTGGTAGCATCCAGTCATGTCGGCAAGCAGGTAACTGTTCAACTGATCCGCAAAGGCAAGGTCATTTCACTAAAAGTCGACATAGGCCAGCGTCCCGACAGATTTCAAAACCCCCGTTCAGAGTTTATACCGCCAATGATGCGCTCACCGTTGCAGGGTCATCAGCCTGTGCCACGACCTGTTCCAAAATTACAGCAGCAATCGCTCGCCTGGGACAGCTTTGAATCAGTCGAAGTCAAAACTCTGGAGGATGGCCGTTATCATGCAGCTGTCAGCTTCAAGGATCAAAATAATGAGGTCAAAAATTTCACTTTTGTTGGTAAAAAAGAAGACATAGTTAAGCAGATCAACCAGCAGAAAGATCTCCCGGAACAGAAACGAGAAGCGCTGTTAAATGCATTAAACATGAATCAGAACAAAAATTTCGGTCAATTTAATGCACCGTGGATGCAGGGAAACCCATTCAATGACCCGTTCTTTAGAAACGGCCCATTTGATGATTCCTTCCTGCGCGACCCCTTTTTTAATAATGCTTATCCACAGTTCAGATCGCCATTTTTTAATCGCTTCTCGCATCCCCAGCTACAGCAGCAAAACTGGCAGTATCAGCGCTAGGTTTGATGTTCAGCTGCCAGTAATTCTACTGGCAGCTGATGTAACAGGCTTATAAATGAACCTGATTAATCCGGAACTCAGTCTTAGTCAAAAACAACAGATAAATAGTTTTCGCCAGAACGTAAACATTTTCGTAACTACTCATCGTAATTAAAAAAGTCAAAAGACATTCACCACGAAGGCACGAAGAAGAAAAAAATTACCTTAAAAACTAGCCAGATAAATCAGCAATTATCATAATTTTGAAAAAACTTATGCCTATACAATGACCTGCCTGCGCGTACTTCGTGGTGAATAAATCTTCTAATTGTTCAAATATAGAAACTCGCTGAGTTGTTACAGATTCTCTTTGTATTTAAAAAAATTAATAGCTGAACCTTAGAGGTAATCAGGTAAAGAAAGTATTAACTGCGATACCTGTTAACCCGGAAACCAGGTCAAATCACAACTCAAATGATTCTCCCAGCCGTGGCATAATAACTTTAGTACCTTTCAGCTTACGGGCGAAAGCCTGCATACTGTCCTGCTGACCATGAACCAGATAGGTTTTTCCCGGATTACCAGTTTTTTTATGCCAGCTTAGCAACTCTGTCTGATCCGCATGCGCTGAGAAACCACCAATGGTGTGGATAGTGGCTCGCACCTTAATCTGTTCACCGTAAATCTTAACAGTTTTGGCTCCTTCTATAATATTTCTTGCCAATGTTCCTGAAGCCGCATAACCAACAAAGATGACGGCATTCCTGTGACTCCACAGGTTATGTTTTAAATGGTGCCGAACCCGACCTCCTGTACACATACCGGAGCCCGCCATTATTATCGCCCCACCTTCAATATTATTTATAGCTATAGAGTCGGAGGTCTGACGGGTAAAATGCAGTCCCGGCAAGTCAAAAGGATCTTTTCCTCGATGTGAAACCTCAAGCGTTTCCAGATCAAAACACTCGGGGTGCCTTCTGAAGATTTCAGTGGCAGATATGGCCATCGGTGAATCCAGAAAAACAGTCAGATAGTGGGGTAGCTTTCTGTTTTCTATACCTTCGCGCAGGTAATACAAAATTTCCTGTGAACGTTCCAGTGCAAAGGTTGGAATAATCACATTGCCACCGCGCTCAATAGTAGTATTGATCGTTGAATATAATTCTTCGATAGATGGTTCTAACTGTTTATGTAAACGGTCGCCGTAGGTAGTTTCCATAACCACTGTATCAACATGTGGTGGTTCGGCAGGATCATGCAGTATGGCACGACCGCTATAACCCAGGTCTCCGGAAAATAATACTCGATGTGATTTATTTTTTTCTTTAAGCTCGAGATAAATACTGGCGGATCCCAGAATATGGCCCGCATCGAAAAATGTAGGTCGAATACCGGGGGCTATCTCAATAGCCTTTTTGTAAAGTGCTCGACGCCCTATAAATTCGAGGCTATTGAGGGCATCCAACGTGGTATAAAGTGGTTCTATGATGTTTACTTTTTTCTTTCCACGACGTTTCGCACGGCGCAGCTGGTAACGCGCCTCTTCTTCCTGTAGTCCAGCCGAATCAAGCATCACAAGTCGCGCCAGTTCAACGGTAGCCGCCGTGGTAATTATTTCGCCATGAAACCCTCTTTTAGCAAGTAACGGGATTCGTCCACAGTGATCAAGGTGGGCATGGGTGAGTAGCAGGTAATCAATCTTAGTCGGATCAAAACCAAATTCCGCCGAGTTTTCTTCGACAATTTCACGCCCTCCCTGAAACATTCCACAATCGATCAGAACCCTCTTGCCTGCACACTCAATTAAATGGCAGGACCCCGTGACGCCTTCGTCAGCACCGTGAAATGATATTTTCATGATAGGCTCCTTGCTATAACTATTCGGAATTGTTTTTAACGGCCTTCAAATTATATATATTATTATATCGAGTATTTATACAGATTGTCTCGGGAACTGAATATATAGCCTTTAGTTTATTGATCAGGGTCACGAGATCATCGCTTATTCAGTATAAACTACAGGGCTTTCGGTATATTGAAAAATTCAATTAGTAGAGGTTTAAAATGTATCTAATGTCATTACATCATGAATGGAATTGACCTGTTGCATCACCATAATTAATCGATCCAGCCCTAAAGCAACGCCCGCACACTCAGGCAACCCCTGCTCCAGAGCTTTTAAAAAATCTTCATCGATGGGGTAAGTCTGCAGGCCTGCTTGCTGACGCTTGCAGTTATCCTGTAGAAAACGTAAGCGCTGTTGTTTTGCATCAGTTAATTCTGAAAATCCGTTCGCCAGTTCAATATCGTTATAAAACAATTCAAAACGTTCTGCAAGATGGGGCTCACCGACTTTAATTCTGGCTAAAGATGCCTGGGATTCGGGGTAATCATAGAGGAAAGTAAAACCTTTAAATTCTCTGGAGACGATCTGACTCATTAGCAAATCAAGACAGTCATCCCAGCTTAACAGGCTGGAATCTATGCCTGGTATATGCTGTGTCACGCAATCCTGGCATTCTGTTTGTGAGGCCAACTGCAGATCGAGCTTTAAGTACCTGTGAAAACTTTCAAAATAACTGATTTTGTGGAAGCTAAGTTCCTGCTCGAATAAACGGCTAATCAAATCCTCCACCTGAGACATCAATGCCTGGTAGTCAAAACCCAGGCTGTACCATTCCAGTAAGCTAAATTCAGGATGATGCAATAAGCCTTTTTCTTCATCACGAAAAGCATGAGAGATTTGATAAATTGACCCCGAACCAGAAACAAGCAAGCGCTTCATGGCAAATTCGGGGGATGTTTGCAGGTATAAAGTCGATGAGCAGACGCGAGCAGCAATCGACTGAATATGAACATCCGTATTGGTTGTTATGCCGAGTAAAGGGGTATCAACCTCCAGAGTTGAAATTTCATCAAAAAAGGCTCTGATTTTCTTATAAACCAGGGCCCTCTGTTTTAATACAGGTAAAGCTGGCACTTTACATTAACGTTGAATTAACTTTTTACGCGTGACATATAGGCTCCACTACGTGTATCCACTCGAACTTTTTCACCTATCTCCAGAAATAAGGGGACTTTAACCACAGCGCCTGATTCTAATGTAGCGGGTTTTGTTCCGCCCTGCGCAGTGTCACCTTTTAATCCGGGATCAGTCTCGGTAATTTCCAGTTCTACAAAATTTGGTGGAGTAATGGCAATCGGAGCTCCATTATATAAAGTCACTTCGTACATATCCTGGGCTTTCAGCCAGATATTAGACTCGCCCACTGCATTTCTATCGGCAGGATATTGTTCGAAAGTTTCCGGTACCATAAAATGGTAAAACTCGCCATCATCGTACAGGTATTGCATATCTACATCGACAACATCCGCGCCTTCCAGAGATTCACCGGACTTAAAAGTCTTGTCCAGTACCCGACCGTTTTTCAGGTTACGAATCTTAACCCTGCTAAAAGCCTGACCTTTTCCGGGTTTAACAAATTCATTTTCGATGATAGAACAGGGATCACCATCAAGCATCACCTTTAACCCACTACGGAATTCATTCGTGCTATAACTTGCCATATAAATCTCTTAATTAAACTAAATATTATGTTAATGATACCTGAACCTGTCTTTTCAGCACAATCTACCGACTGGAAACGCAGTCTATCTGAGAGTTTTCGGACAATTCAAGAGTTGCTGGAATACTGTGAGCTGGATGTTAACTGCGTTGATCAAGGAAGTGAAGCCGGATTTCCAGTTAGGGTAACAAAATACTATGCATCATTGATCGAAAAAGGAAATCCACAGGATCCCTTATTGCTTCAGGTCATGCCTGATTCACAGGAAAATCAGCGGGTTGAAGGTTACAGCCTGGACGCCGTGGGTGATATCAGTGCCATGACTGTGCCGGGCCTGATTCATAAATATCATAACAGAGTCTTATTAACTGTTACCAGTGCCTGCCCTGTTCATTGCCGATACTGTTTTAGACGTCATTTTCCCTACAGCGACGCCAGGCTGGATACAAAAGTAGATAGTCCGGTTTTAAATTATCTGGCAGCACATACTGAAATTAATGAAGTCATTCTTTCTGGTGGCGACCCTCTAATGTTGAGTGATCGAAAATTATCTGAGTTAATTACCCGTCTTAATGATATTCCCCATATTCGATATTTACGTTTCCACAGCCGTTTATTGTCAGTATTACCTGATAGAGTGACCGATTCATTTATTCAGACCCTGCATCAATTTAACGGTAAAGTAACACTGGTCACTCACATCAATCACCCCGAAGAAATCAGCGTGTTGAATCAGCACGCTTTCAAACTATTATCAAAGCAGGGGTTTCAGTTATTTAATCAATCAGTGTTGTTAAAAGGCGTTAATAATAACTCAAACACTTTAGTCAAATTATCTTACAAACTGTTTGACAGTAACATTACGCCCTATTATTTACATAAACTGGATAAAGTACATGGTGCGGCTCACTTTGACCTTGCTACTGATCAAACCTGTAAAATATATTCCCTGTTACTGCAAAGCTTACCGGGCTATTTAGTACCAAAATTAGTGAATGAATTAACAGGCCGGCTGTCTAAAACTCCAGTACAATGTATATAATTATAATAAAATTATAAGTTACATCTACACCCACGAATTTTAACAGGAAATTATGGATTCAAGTTCTGATAAATTGATTCGACTATTAATAGTCGATGAAGGCCTTCATCAGGCCGAAGTAATTACCAGCGCATTACGCAGTTCAGGATTACATGTTCTTGCCGAACATGCTGAAGATAGCGCTGACATGTGTGAAATCATTAAAAAAAAGCCAATCGATCTCGTTATATTCTCTCTTGAGTTAGCAGATTTCACTCTGCAGCAAGCTCAATATCTCATACGGGAATGCGGTCGGCATGTATATATTATCGGACTGGCCAGTAAAATAAATGAAAAAATGGCCGTCGAAGCCATGAAACTGGGAGCCCAGGACGTCATCAGCAGCACTTCTCTGGAACACCTGGCGCTGGTTATTAAGAGAGAAGCTGACAATATAAAAACCTGGCGCAAAACAGTTAAGAGTGAACAGGAGTTACACGAATCTGAAAAACGATGCCAGTCATTACTGGCTAATTCAAAAGATGCTGTCGCCTATGTGCATGAAGGTATGCATATTTACGCCAATGCGGTATATCTGGAATTATTTGGCAACAATGATTTTGATGAACTGGAAGGCATACCATTAATTGATATGGTGCATACCAGCCAGCAGGGTGAATTAAAACAGTTCCTGCGTGACTTAAGTCAGAACAAAAATACGGTCAATGAATTAAATCTAAAACTGGTACATGCAAATGGGGAAGCCATTGATGGCCTGTTAGAGTTTTCCCGTGCCAGCTTTGAGGGCGAAACCTGCACGCAAATTCTTATCCGCTCACAGGCTGATACCACTGAACTGGAACAGCAAATAAGTTACATGCATCAGCATGACCTGGTCACCGGTTTATATAACCGTCAATACTTTATGGAACAGCTTCAACAAAGTATTAATGATGCGATTAATGGAAAACCGCATAGCAACTTCCTGTATATATCCATCGACAATTTTCAGAACATTAGAAATACCGTGGGAATTTCGGGTTGTGATATTCTGATTAATGATATTGCTAAAATAATCAAACAGCATGCATCCCCTAAAGAGCTGGTCGCTCGATTCGGGGCCTATAGCTATTGCGTACTATGTAGTGGTAAAGAAAAAGCTAACGTAGAAAAAAGCGCCCAGAGTTTACTAAAACAGATAGAACAACATATTTCAGAAACCGGGCAACAATCGATCAGTTGCACCTGTAGTATTGCAATCTACACCATCGATGAATTCACACCGGATAACCGTAATGAAATTATCGCCAGAGTCGAGAGAACACTGGATAAAATACAGCAGGAAGGTGGCAATAAAAACCAGTTTTATGTGCCTGTTATTGGAGAAATGACACAACAGGAAGAAGATAGTGGAATTATAAAGCATATAAAATACGCTATCGCCAAGAACTCTATCAAGCCTTTGTACCAACCTATAGTCAGCATTGCGGGATCTCCTGGCGAACGTTATGAAATCAAAAAAGTTATCGTCACCGAAGATGGCAAAAAATTAAAGGAAAAAGACTTCATGGATGCGGCGGAAAGAAATAACCTGGCCAAAGCACTCGATCGCTGGGCTATTATTACTGCTATCAAACAAATTGCTACAGCCGCAAAATCAGATCGAAAACTTGATATCTTTATTCCACTAAGCTGTGATGGAGTACTAGATGCAACCCTGGCTCGTTGGGTTTCCGCACGTATCCAGAGTGCTAAAATACCCGGCGAACAACTGGTATTTACCATTAATGAAGCCCATGCAGTCAACCAGTTGAAAGCCGTTAAAAATCTGTATAAGGGTCTAAAACAACTGCATTGTCAAATTGTGCTGGATGATTTTGGTACCGGTTTAAACCCGTTTCAGCTGGTGAAACATGTGCAGCCTGATTTTTTGCGTATTAACATGGCTTATGTTGATGGCCTTGCCGGTAATACTGAAAACCAGAAAAGCATTCGCGAAATTACATCACAGGCCTCTTCCATGGAAATTGGCAGTATATTGCCTGGAGTCAGTGATGCGGGCATGCTCAGTGTAATCTGGAATGTTGGCGCTGATTTTGTGCAGGGTGATTTCCTGCAACCACCATCAAAGTCGCTCAATTTTGATTTTTCATCCATGGCAGGATAGAGCACGCCATAGGTTCTCTATCAGCATGATTTTTCACATCACCCTAAAGCTTTCAACGTTGCTATACGCACGGACAAAGCAGATAGAAATGCTGAATATAGCCTGTACGCCAAAATTCGCCCGTAAATAAAGAAATTAGCGACTCAACACTTTACTAACTTCTACAAATGAAAGTTTAGTGCTGGTTTAAATTTGAAACCCTGTATTGTTTATGGTAATCGTGTAAAACAAAAAGTGCCGAATTCTATGAATACTGCAGATAAACTATTAGACTATAAATTACGTAGTCAATTACATTCATGATTTTGACATACTCGCGTTAACTATAGACATCTCAAGCATGACAGCAAAACAGAGAACTTTATGATAAAAAATAAACCCGCAGAAAGAGAATACTGCGCGCCCTGGGAAAAAGCTTTCAACCTGGTACTGTCACCAGTTGAAGAATTTATTCATCGTCAGACAACCAGTGGCATCTTACTGATGCTATGTGCCATTACCGCGATAATTATAGCGAACAGTCCATGGAATGAAGCTTATCATCACTTGCTGGAACTCACTTTTAGCATCGGCGTCCCCGGCTTTGAGCTATCAAAATCAGTACATCACTGGATCAATGACGGTTTGATGGCTATTTTCTTTTTTGTGATCGGGCTTGAATTAAAGCGTGAAATTCTGGTGGGCGAACTGGCCGATGCAAAACAGGCCATGTTACCGATTATTGCCGCCATAGGAGGCATGGTAGTCCCGGTTATTATTTATATGAGCATTAACCCTGAGGGCCATACTTTCGATGGCTGGGGTATTCCAATGGCCACTGATATTGCTTTCGCGCTGGGAACTCTGGCACTATTAGGAAATCGAATCCCGAACAACTTACTCACTTTCCTGGTAGCACTAGCCATAGTCGATGACCTCGGTGCAGTCGTTGTCATCGCATTATTTTATACCGAAACTATCAGCATCCCGGCGCTTCTTACAGCCCTTGGAATGCTAGCCATACTGGTTGCACTCAACCTCGGAGGGATTCGCCGTGCATTACCCTATATTTTATTCGGCATCATTATGTGGATCGCCATGTTAAAAAGTGGTGTCCATGCAACGCTTGCTGGAATCTTTCTGGCATTCACTATACCTATGCGCCCTAAATATGATCCGGGTCGATTTCTGGATCAGATTCGTGAGATGTTTGAGCACATTCAACAGGCCTATAAAAAGGAACCCAATATCATCAAAAATGATGAATTGCGTCAACGCGTACATGCACTGGGAGAAGGTGTACACATGGTACAGGCACCGGCACAGATCCTGGAACATAAAATGCATTTACCATCCGCTTATATCATTATCCCCATTTTTTCACTGGCTAATGCAGGCATCCCTATCGATTTTTCATCCTTAGGGGAAATTATTACTCACCCTGTCTCTATGGGCATATCAGCAGGTCTGGTTATAGGCAAACTCCTGGGAATTGCCGGTTTTTCCTGGCTCGCTGTAAAAGTGGGTTTAACTGTTTTACCAGTAGGTATCAATTTCAAACATATTATCGGTGTAGGCTTGATGGGGGGAATCGGTTTTACCATGTCGATCTTTATTGCGGAACTGGGTTTTGCGCATTCACCGGAGGATTTATTGATGGCTAAAACAGGCATTTTATTAGCATCACTCATTGCTGGAATAAGCGGTTTTATCTGGCTCTATCTAAATACAACTAAAACAGATTAATCCCCCAATATATTTAAAAAAGCGGAGAGAGCCAGACTTTTTTTGAGTCGGCTTTCTCCTGTTAAAAACCATTTCCCCGATATCTACCTGCGACAATTTGTCACTTCCTATCAGAAAATTATGTACTTAGACTCTTGCCAAAATCATAATAACCAAGAGGCTAACCGTGCAGTTTATAAAGACCCGACTATTTCCTATTGCTATTTCAATCGCATTCCCCGTATTAAGTTTTGCTGAAACACCAACACCCGATCAACTTAGTACAATCAGTGTCACCTCGACTCGTGACGAACAACAAACTTTAGAAGTTCCTGCCAGTGTCGGGGTTAAAAATGCTGAAGAGATTGCACTGGATTCACCGAATTATCAAAAAGATCTATTCAATTCTATTTCAGGTGTTCGAGTAACCCAGACCGGTTCCACACTGGGGCACATGACCAGTATTAGAATGCCATTGAACACAGGACCCTATTACCTGTTCCTGCAGGATGGAATACCGGTTCAGTCTTCGGGTTTCTTTAACCATAACGGCCTGGCTTATACCAATTTTTCTTCTGCAGGCTCGGCTGAAGTGTTAAAAGGTGCTGGAACAGCGTTGTATGGATCGGACGCTATCGCGGCAACCATTAATGTAATTTCCAACGATCCATCCCTGAAGGAAGGCCATACGGCTAAAGTCGATATTGGTAGCGATGGATTTTATAAACTGGGATTAAGCAGTGGTTTCAAAACCAGTGAACAATCCACTATGGGATTCGAAGTTTCACATTCAGAGAGTGATGGCTGGCGTGAGCATACTGCCTCTGAGCG
>CALCSG010000118.1 GCA_937894085.1 uncultured Gammaproteobacteria bacterium
CAGGTAAAGAGTCCTGAGAATACTGATGTACTAAGGGTCCAGCCTGCCCCCCTGCAATATCGATTAACAATGCACTCGCTCTATGCATCGCTTTCAACTGTAATTCTGAGTCCACACCGCGCTCAAAACGATGAGATGAATCTGTATGCAGACCATAACTTCTAGCTTTACCCGCAATAAGACTTGGAGCAAAAAAGGCTGATTCCAGTAAAATATTTTGTGTTTTGTCATCAACAGATGAGTCCAAACCGCCCATAATACCCGCAATAGCGAGAGGTGCCTGATGATCAGCAATCACCAGGGTATCGTCTCTGCATTCCACTTCTGAACCATCTAGTAGTGTTATTTTTTCACCGGCAATTGCATTTCTTACACGGATACCGCCGTTGAGTTTATCCAGGTCAAATCCATGCATGGGTTGACCTAATTCCATCATCACGAAGTTAGTTACATCCACTACCGGGCTAATTGACCTTAATCCACATCGTCTTAATTTTTCCTGCATCCATAAAGGTGTCTGAACATTTGCTTTAACACCTTTAATAACACGACATATATAGCGTGGACAGGCAGCTCCGTTTTCCAGTTCAACGCTAAAAACATCATCAATTTGCGGCTTAATATCAGTAATTTCTAATGGCGTAGCAGTAATGTCATTATTTGCAAAAACTTCCCTGGCCACACCTGAGATACTCAAACAATCACCGCGATTTGGCGTTAAATCTATTTCAATCAGCGTATCATTCAATTGTAGATATTGTTCAAGGGGCATAGAAATCGGCGCATCTGCCGGCAACTCCATAATACCTTCAGAATTGTCAGACAGCTGCAGTTCTTTCTCAGAACAGATCATGCCAAAAGATTCAACACCACGTAGTTTGGCTTTTTTGATTTTAAATCCTGGAAGTTCTGCGCCAACCTGAGCAAAAGCAATTTTAAGTCCCGCCTTCACATTGCTGGCACCACAGATAACCTGAACAGGATGTTTGCTTCCATCATTTACCTGACACAGATTTAAGCGATCAGCATCCGGATGTTGTTCACAGGAAATTACTTCGGCAACCACCACTTTATTGAATTCAGGAGCGGCCGACTCTACAGAATCTACTTCCAGACCAGCCATGGTCAATTGAGACACCAGCTGATCGGTATTTAATTCAGGATTGGCCCATTCTCTTAACCAGTTTTCACTAATTTTCATTGTATGAGCTCTAACTTAGGAGAATTGCTGCAGGAAGCGCAAATCATTTTCAAAAAACAGGCGTAAATCATTAACACCGTAACGTAACATAGCCATACGCTCCACTCCGATTCCAAAAGCATAAGCAGTAAAAGCTTCGGCATCCATACCAGTTTGTTTGAATACTTCAGGGTGCACCATACCGCAACCCAGTATTTCAAGCCAACCCGTATGGCTGCACACACGACATCCGTCTCCGGCGCACATCACGCAGCTAATATCTACTTCCATCGAAGGTTCGGTAAAGGGGAAATATGAGGGACGAAAACGTGTTTTTAAGTCTTCCTGCTCAAAAAACATCTTTAGAAATTCGTGTAATGTGCCTTTTAAATCGGCAAAAGACACATTTTCATCTACCACCAGACCTTCCACCTGATGAAACATGGGCGTATGCGTCAAATCTGAATCACAGCGATAAACTCGTCCAGGAGCAATTACCCTTACAGGGGGCTTCTGTTTTTCAAGCGTACGGATTTGTACCGGCGAAGTATGCGTTCTTAATAACGTATTTGCATCGAAATAAAAAGTATCATGCATTGCCCTTGCTGGATGATGGGCAGGAATATTCAAGGCTTCGAAGTTATGAAAATCATCTTCCACTTCGGGCCCGACAGCGATATCAAAACCCAGCTTTCCAAACATCTTTTCGATTCGAGTCATGGTCAGGGTAACGGGGTGCAATCCACCTTTTTCCAGGCCGCGACCCGGTAAAGTGATATCAACAGTTTCATCAGCCAGTCTTGCATTTATCTGCTCTTCATTAAGTACCAGCTTACGCTCTTCCAGTAACTGCTGAATAGCCTGTTTGACTTTATTGATTTCCTGTCCAGCTTCGCGCCTCTGGTCTGCTGGAATTTGTCCCAGGTTTTTTAACAGCAAAGTAACTTCGCCTTTTTTTCCCAGATAACCTACTCGAAGCTGCTCCAGAGATGACAAATCTGCAGCAGTTTCAATAGCAACTGTGGCAGACTGTAATAAAGAATTTAATTCAGACACGATGATAGGTATCGCTTATAAGTAAAGTTGACAAGTATTGATTAATAAGAATCTGGGGATAGTGGGCATAGAAATGTGCCCACTATCCAGTCTGTTTAAGCTGCTACAGCTTCCAGTCCTGCCCTGGCTTTTTCAGCCAATACAGTAAAAGCCGGCTTATCAAATACAGCTAAATCAGCCAGAACTTTACGATCGACTTCAATGGCCGCTTTTTTAAGTCCATTCATAAAGACACTATATGACATTCCATTTTCGCGCGCAGCCGCATTAATACGGGCAATCCATAATGTGCGAAATTGACGTTTTCTCTGCTTGCGGTCACGATAAGCGTACTGACCTGCTTTAGTGACAGCCTGTTTTGCTACACGAAATACTCTACTACGGGCACCACGGTAACCTTTAGCTTTATCCAGCACTTTTTTATGACGGGCATGTGCTTGTACACCACGTTTAACTCTAGGCATTTCTCACTCCTATGAATAAGGTAACATGCGACGTACCATGCGTACATCGTTAGCATCGACTTCAAGCATATCGCCTAACTGGCGTTTACGCTTACTGCTCTTTTTAGTGAGAATATGACGTAAATGAGACTGGCCTCTTTTATAGTTGCCCGCCGCATTACGTTTGAAGCGCTTGGAAGCGCCCCGACACGATTTGATTTTTGGCATTTCAAACTCCCGTTCGATAATTAATAAAACACAATAAAAAACCCTGGACGCCGGAGTCTGCGTCTTTGGGTATACAAATCAGTTAACCGGATACCCCGCTAACTGATATAACAATAAGCCGTTAAGTTTAGCTTAACAGCTTATTATGTTATTTTTTCCTGGGTACCAGCAACATCGTCATCTGGCGACCCATAGCCTGTGGATATTGATCCACCGTCGCAATTTCTGACAGGTCTTCTCCGACACGCTTAAGTAAATCGCGCCCTATTTCCATATGAGCCATTTCGCGGCCACGAAAACGTACCGTCACTTTAGCCCTGTCGCCAGCATCAAGAAACTCTGTGAGCTTTCTAAGCTTAACCTTGTAGTCGCCTTCTTCAGTACCCGGCCTGAATTTAATTTCCTTAATTTGGATCTGGCGCTGTTTTTTGCGCTGATCATGCAATTTTTTCTTTTGCTGAAATCTGAATTTCCCATAATCCATTAAACGGCAAACAGGTGGATTAGCATTTGGTACAATTTCAACCAGATCCAGTTCAGCTTCTACAGCTAATTCTAAAGCTTCCTGAATTTTTACAATGCCTCTCTGTTCACCATCCTGATCGATTAAACGTACTTCAGGAACTCGTATCTCGTCGTTTAAACGAGTTTGTTTATCATCTGCGATTGGAATGCTCCTCCAACAATTTCAACAAAATCTATTCGAAATTCTCAAGTTGTAATTTAACGTGAGCAACAAAACTATCAATAGTCATGCTACCCAGATCTTCTCCGCCCTGAGTTCGAACAGAAACTTCACCTTTTTCAACTTCCCTGTCACCGGTGACCAGTAGATAGGGGATACGCTGCAAAGTGTGCTCGCGAATTTTAAAGCCGATCTTTTCGTTTCTCAAGTCTGAATTGACCCTTATACCCTGCTTTTTAAGAATTTTTTCAATTTTCTGTGCATATTCAGCCTGTTTATCGGTAATATTGATTAAAACAGCCTGAACCGGTGCTAACCAGAGCGGCATTTTACCTTCATGTTGCTCTATAAGAATCCCGATAAAACGCTCGAACGATCCGAGAATAGCACGATGCAACATAACAGGAACCTGACGTGAACCATCTTCTGCCACATATTGTGCATCCAGACGGCCAGGCATTGAAAAGTCGACCTGTATCGTACCACATTGCCATACACGACCAATACAATCTTTCAATGAAAACTCAATCTTTGGTCCATAAAAAGCTCCTTCGCCCGGCAGCAGTTCCCAATCGAGGTTCTTCGCATCCAACGCTTCAGCCAGTGCTTTTTCAGCTTTATCCCAATCTTCATCTGCACCTACACGGTTTTCCGGTCGTGTCGATAAACGGTAAATTATCTCTTTGAATCCAAATGCGCTATAAACTTCGTGTAAGAAATCCATAAAGTCAGACACTTCTGACTGAATCTGATCTTCTGTGCAGAAAATATGCGCATCGTCCTGAACAAAAGCACGAACACGCATTAACCCATGCAATGCACCGGACATTTCATTTCTGTGGCAGGAACCAAATTCTGCTAACCGTAAAGGTAAATCACGGTAGCTTTTCAGCCCCTGGTTAAATACCTGAATATGACAGGGGCAATTCATCGGCTTGATAGCAAACTGCTTACCCTCGGATTCCAGTGTAAACATATCATCACTAAATTTGGCTGCGTGTCCTGACTTTTCCCATAGTGAAAAATCAACAACCTGCGGCGTGTTAATTTCCTGGTAGCCATATTCACGCTGTTTAGCACGCATATATTGTTGTATCGCCTGATAAATGGTCCATCCCTTGTCGTGCCAGAAAATTTCTCCCGGTGCTTCTTCCTGAATATGGAATAAATCCATTTTTTTACCGATTTTTCGATGATCACGCTTTTCAGCTTCTTCCAGTCTATGCAAATAGGCATTCAACTGTTTTTTATCCGGCCATGCTGTGCCGTAGATTCTTTGTAGCATTTCATTATTTGAATCACCGCGCCAGTAGGCTCCGGCCAGTTTCATTAACTTAAAGCCTTTTCCTAATTTACCGGTAGATGGTAAGTGCGGACCACGACAAACATCAAACCAGTCACCCTGACGATAAATTGAAACTTCCTCGCCCTCAGGAATGATGTCATTAATTATTTCGACTTTGTATTTTTCACCAAGATTAGTAAATGCACTTTTCGCATCATCCCTGTCCATGACTTCACGGATGATAGGGAGATCTCTATTAACAATCTCATGCATGCGCTGTTCTATTTTATTCAGATCTTCAGGCACAAAAGCTTCTTCTCGAGCAAAGTCATAGTAGAAACCATCTTCAATTGAAGGACCGATGGTAACCTGAGTTTCTGGATATAACTCCTGAACGGCCTGAGCCATTACATGAGCTGCATCATGACGCATTAATTCGAGAGCATCATCATCACGACTGGTAATGATAGCTAAATCTGAATCAGATTCTATTAGAAAGGACGCATCGACCAGATCACCATTAACTTTTCCAGCCAGTGTCGCTTTAGCCAGACCAGGACCGATATCGGTAGCAACATCCATAACGGATACGGAATGATCAAAGTTACGGATAGATCCGTCGGGGAGAGTAATTTGAGGCATATTGATTCCTGCATCAGTGGTGGCCAATACCAAAGGTCACTCGTT
>CALCSG010000119.1 GCA_937894085.1 uncultured Gammaproteobacteria bacterium
CTTTCCTTAACAGTGCAGCTAGGTTAAGTTGCACTTATGAGTTGAATTCGGGAAAGATTTACCATAAACTTGTTCTCAATTAAGGATTTGATCACTATTTTTGTTGAGTCAAAGGTGTTCTTTAGTACCTTGATGACTGTATCAGTTATAGTTCACCATGCTCCATATTTCTGGCAAATATCAGGATGTAAGTTTTTTCATTTATTGACCGGATAATCAACATGACTTTCGAAAGCGGACTGGCTTTTTTCATTGCGATCATAATTTTTTCTATAACGCCTGGTCCGGGTGTTTTTGCCATTTTGGCCAGAGCTATGACTCAAGGTGCGATGGCCTGTTTTTCATTATGTCTGGGGATGGCGATCAGTGATATTATTTATCTCATTCTTGCCTGTTTTGGATTAGCCGTGATTGCTGAGAACTGGAGCGGTTTATTCACCATCATTCGGATTATCGGCGCAATCTACCTGATTTATCTGGGTTGGAAAATGTGGCATGACCGTTCACATTTGACCGGCAACACAAAAAAAATAGCGCCACAAACTGAAATCATGACTTTTATACAGGGCTTCCTGATATCGGCTTCAAACCCTAAAGTTATCCTGTTTTACATCGCATTTTTACCTACATTTATGGATTTAACCACCCTTTCAAACAGTGATATTGCAGTGGCCGCCGTGCTTTGCCTGGTTGGCCTGATGATTGGATTAATGGCAGTAGCTTTCAGCGCTTCGTGGGCCAGACGATACTTTCGTTCTAAACGTGCAATGACCGGGTTAAACAGGGTTGCCGGCTCCATCATGATATCTGCCGGTGTGTTTATTGGCACCAGGACTTAAGGTAAATTCTGTCTACATGATATTCGTGCATAGCCATTTAAGTTATTCAGGTAATTTGAACTTGTCTTTCTTCGTGAGCTTCGTGACTTCGTGGTGAAAATCTTTTTAAAATGAACATCCTGCTGAAAGAGTATTAACGATTTAATGCCGGTCGCTGATATCTTTTTCCAGCATAACAGTAGAATGATATTGACCATTTTTAAATCCTACCTCGGTCATCGTGCCAACCTGATAAAACCCAAATTTTTCATGTAAACAGATTGAAGCTGCATTGGGAATAGTTATAACTGCATACAGACGATGCAATGATGTATTCGATATTGCAGACAGTAAAGCCTGATATAGTTTGTCGCCCAGGCCGTTTCCCTCAGAACCCGACCTGATATAAATAGTGACTTCTGATGACGTGAAAAACGCCTGCTTTTCCTTGAATTTCGAATTATAGGCAAACCCTAAAACTTCACCATTTAATTTAGCAACAAATAATTTATAAAGTTCTGAATTATCAATAAATTGTTGATACCATTTTGCACGTAGAAGTTGATCCCATTCTACTGTGTCAAAGGTCGCGTTACCGTTTCTCACATAATAATTATAAATGTCATTTATGCCGTCAAGATCTTCTGATTCGCCCTGCTCAATTTTAATATTCATCTATCTCTTCTGCCTTCAATTAACTTTTTAGTCTTACTCAGAGAGTTTCTATACTCGACCATTTTAAAGGTTTTTTCACCACGAAGGCACATCATTATATAGTTATAAGTTTTTCAAAATTATGATATTTGCTGATTTATCTGGTTACCTAGTTTAAGGCCATTTGTTTTTCTTCGTGAGCTTCGTGTCTTCGTGGTGAATCTCTTTTGACTTTTTTTATTTCGCTGAGTAGTTACCTTTTTGACGAAAACTCACTAAACCATAAATCAAAAGTCCAACCAGCAAACCCCAGAATGCACTGCCAATAGTGAGCAACGACATACCTGAAGCTGTAATGGCAAAAGTCAGGATAGAAGCTTCATGAGTGCTTTCATCTTTCAACGCATTATTCAGACTATTCGCGATAGTACCCAGCAATGCAAGCCCCGCGATAGCCATAATAAGTTCCTGCGGAAATGTTGAAAACAAACCTGTCACACCCGCGCCGAATAACCCGGCAATTATGTAAAAAATACCCGCCCAGATAGCGGCCATATAACGCCTGCCCTGATCACTATCGACATCTTTACCCATACAAATTGCTGCCGTAATAGCCGCCAGGTTAAATGCAAAACCACCAAAAGGTGCCAGTAATATCCCGGTGAATCCCGTCCAGCTAATCAATGGAGAAGCAGGTGTTTGATAACCGTGCCCCCTGAGTACGGCAATTCCGGGCACATTCTGAGAAGCCATAGTCACCACAAATAAAGGAACCCCTACGCCAATCAGTGTAGCTAATGAGAATTCCGGCATAACAAACACTGGCCGGGTAAACGAAGCTTCCAGCTGCACTGTTTCGATACTACCCATGAAACCGGCTGCAACCACTCCGGTCAGAAAGGTTAATGGCGTGGCATAACGAGGTAGTAAATGCTTTGCACCGATATAACTGATAAGCATCAGGCCAACCAGGGTAAAATCACTTTCCATGGCCACAAAAATATCCAGTCCGAAACGCAGTAAAACACCGGCCAGCAAAGCAGATGCCAAAGCTTGCGGAACCAGCCTCATGATGTGATTAAACCAGCCAGTAATTCCACACAATGTAATCAATACAGAACTTAACAAAAAAGCACCTATTGCTTCACTCATCGGTATGCCCGGCAGACTGGTAACCAGCAGCGCTGCACCCGGCGTACTCCAGGCAATCATTACCGGATGCTTGTAATACAATGACAAAGAAATTCCACTGATTCCCATACCAAGCCCTAATGCCCAGAGCCACGAACTGATTTGATCGACAGTCGCTCCACCAGCGGCGGCGGCCTGAAATACAATTGCAGCAGCACTCGTATAACCCACTAATACAGCTACAAAACCTGAAGTGATATACGCTAATGAAAAAAATCTGAACATGCTAAGTTTCTCTTTGAAATTTAATGTGTGCGATAAATTGAAGTAAAAGCAATCATCAGACTTATATGAAGTTTTGTTAAGCGGTTAATACAATCTACAAATAACAATCACAAAAAAATATAAATGGCCTATATTATTACCTTTAATACTAGCCTATTCCCTTAGTGCCCAACTAACTATCGAGTCAATCATTCTGTTAAGTATAAAAATATTCACGTTTCTAACTCTGTATCAAACCCGGCTAATCATTATTTGCCTGGGGCTTGGTCTATTTTGGCCGGCCATCAACTATGCCGCAAATCCAGGTCTAACTGACAATAATTACCAGTCTATAAAAATAAATTTAACGCCTGCTGAGAAAAGCTACCTGGAAACGCTGCCAGCTTTGCGAGTACCTCTCATTGCACATCAGCCCCCCCCTCTCTTTTATAGAAAGTGGCATACCATCAGGTTACCTGAACGCTGTATTTGAGCTAATGGCAGGCAGACTCAATTTAAAATTTAAACGTACCACCGATTACAGTTATGCGGAATCAATAATTGCCATCCAGAACAGGCAGGTAGACCTGCTCAATGATTATTCCACTTTTGGAGTAAATCGCGATTTCATCATGCAAACCAGTCCTGTACTCACTATACCTTTTGTAGCGGTAGGTCGTTCAAACGCAAGGGATTCCATCAGTTCAATTGAATTTCTTCGAGACAAAACCCTGGTGCTGGTTTCCGGTTTTCAACAGACTAAAACTATTCAGCAACGTTTCCCGCACATCAAATTTATCCTGGTCGATAATATCGATCAGGCTTATCGGGCGCTTCGCAATAAAAAAGCCGATTACTATATCGATAATGCAACTCATGCAGGTTATTTTTTAAGCTCACAAATAATTACTGACCTGCAAATTGCTGGAGAATTTCCTGCTGAAGAAATGGGCTTACTTAACCTCAGTTTCGCGGTTAGAAGTGACAGGCCATTACTGCATTCTGCGATACAAAAAGCTCTTAATGCGATAGATAAAAGGGAAATTCAGGATATTCGCAATAAATGGGTTATTAATCAGCATGTTGGGCAAGCTTTGAAGTTGACTAATGGTGAAAAACAATGGCTTGCCAATCACCCAAAAATAAGACTTGCTTCGGACAGGGCATGGTTACCTTTCGAAACTATTGGTAAAAATGGACAATATACGGGTATTGCCTCTGACTATATGAAGTTGATTGAAAATCGTTTAGGCATCAAATTTATTACTTCTCCTGACAGACCCTGGAAGCAAATTACAGAGATGGTCGAACGCAGAGAACTCGATTTGTTCTCTCTTGCTATGGCAACAGAGCAGCGTAAAAAATATGCCACATTCACTAAACCCTATGTCACACACCCGATGATAATCGTGACCCGGGAAAATGTCGGTTACGTTGATGGTTTAAAAGGGCTGACGGGAAAAACTATTTCCATTGAAGATGGTTATGCCTCATTTGAACTACTTTCTAAAAACCACCCTGAGTTAAAGTTACAACCTCATCCTGACTCATTATCAGCTGTGCTGGCTGTTTCTAAAGGACAGGCTTTTGCCTATATCGGAAATATCGCCAATCTGAGCCATACTTTACGCACTCACGGTATTACCAATACTCGTATATCGGGTCAGGTACCCTATAGTTTTGAGTTATCGATGGGGGTCAGAAGCGACTGGCCAGAATTAGTACCAATTTTACAAAAAGCTCTCGACTCTATTACTACGGAAGAAAAAAATGCGATTTTAACAAAATGGATTGGTATCGATTTAAAACAGAAATTTGATTACACATTTATCTGGCAAATAGCGGGGGTTGTATTACTACTTTTTGCAGGAATTATTTACTGGAACCTGATGCTCAATAAAAAAGTACGTGAACGAACTGAACAGCTTCAATACCAGGCGCATTTTGATGCCCTAACGGATCTACCTAACCGCGTGCTGGCATTAGACCGACTTTCACAATCAATTAAAAAAGCCAGGCGGAAAAGCAATAAAGTTGCGCTGTTATTTCTGGACCTGGACGATTTTAAAAAAATCAACGATACCCTGGGGCACGATGCCGGGGATAAAATACTGGTCGATGCCGCAGACCGTTTAAGTAGTTCATTGCGAGAGGGAGATACCGTTGCAAGGCTTGGCGGCGATGAATTTGTCATCATAGCAGGTGACCTGAATGATGCAAAAGCTACCTGTCC
>CALCSG010000120.1 GCA_937894085.1 uncultured Gammaproteobacteria bacterium
TCACTCCATCAAGTAGTATGAACATGAGGTCATCAATTATCGTGGACACGCTCACAACAACTTTTTTAATGTATTTGACAATTGCATTTTCAAACTTCATTACTTCGCTTATTTCCTTTTATATAAATTTAAATTTCCTAAATTGGAGTAATAAACTCCATGTTTTTTTAGTTAATACCCAGTAAACGACAAAAGAAATTAACTTTTTCAATCTGCCTGAAATTAGTAACATCACACAAGTGTAGTCCTTCTTTAGAAACCACAATAGCTAACGCCTGAGCTCGTGATATAGCAACATTGAGCCTATTAATATCGAAAACAAAATCCAGCCCTCTTGCAGACTCATTTACATCACTAGTACCTATCGACACAATAACAACTGGAGCTTGTTGCCCCTGGAACTTATCGATAGTACCAATTTTTATTTCATTACCGAGTTTGTTTTTAAGTAAGTTTACTTGCATATTATAAGGGGCAACCACAAGGATATCTTCTTTGGTCATTTTTCGTGTTTCACCATTATTATTTGTAAAAGAACCTGTGATAATTTCGTTAATCAATATTTCGACCATTGATACTTCCTCTTCACTACTTTGAAGATTACCTTCATGATGCACTGGAACAGATAATATACCGGTATTTGAAGTGATCAATTTTGGCGCAGGGATTTCTAATTTAATTTGGTCATTCTGTGGTGCTGCTCCAAGCTTACCTTCATAAACAATGTCGGAGAGTGGCTTGCATACATCTGGGTGCATTCTATAAGTTCGCTCCAGAAAGATACCTTGATCGGCAGGGATAACCGCATGTTCACCCAACATAAAATCAAGAGCAGATTTACCTGAATCACCAGGATGAGCACCTTGTATAGGTTGCTCTAACTGCATTTGATCGCCCATTAATATAATGTTTTTTGCTGAAGCTGAAATTGCTACCAGGTTGGCTAGAGCAACTTGACTAGCCTCATCAATAAATAAGTAATCCATCGGGTGATCTATCGATATTTTGTTTGCAAACCCAAAAGCAGTCGCACCCACTACCGAACAAGCGGTATAAGGCATTAGTGTTTTAGGAAACTTCATATCTTTACGAAAATAGAGGTTTGGGTATATATCCAAAGGGTAGTTTTCTTCAAACTCTAATTTACTTTTATTTGAGGGCCCAACTTTAGCTATTTGATAATCAGGTAATGCCTGACAGACTGCTGCCAATAGATTCATTATTGCGCTATGACTATTGGACATTACGCCAACTCGCTTACCTGTTTCAACCAAAGCCTTAATGATATTAGTCGCACTAAAAGTTTTACCTGATCCTGGTGGTCCTTGAATACACAAACAGGATTGATTCAAATTCTTTACGGCATCAACCATCGCCTGATTATATAAATAATCATCCTGATAAATTGACCGGGTTACAGGTAAATAATCTCTCCCTTCATACCCAGGGGGGGCACGGTTAAGAATAGTCTTTAGTAGAGGGCTAATTTTTTGTCTATTAAAATATTCTTCGGCTATATCACAATTTCTTTGCTCTAAGGTCTGGGTATTAATTACTCCATCTACAGCAAGTAATGTTATCGGATAGTTAAAGTTTTGGTTCACATCTGCTAAAGAAATATTGAACTGTATTTGACCTGATTTTTTATCTTTCGAATCCAGAAATTGAATTTCTTTTGCTTTGACTTCGCTATTAGCAATTATACCGCTCTTAAATTTGTCAGTTCGAACAGCTTGTTGACCATCAAAAACTCCCTTGTAAAGCACCTTTCCATCACCTTCACTGACTCGTGTTAAAGTTACACCTACTAGCGCTGTAGCATCATCATAGAGCTCTTCATCAGATTTTTCGAGTCTATCGAAATAAGCCCATGTCCCTACATTCGCTTCACGATGATGAAAACCAATGAGATCTGCAAGTTGTTTTGCGATAGGGTCTTGCTTTAAATCTTCTGATTCATTAAATGTATTTAGTAGTATTTGTTGGCGTTCTCGTAATGCAGTGCGAGCTTCTTGCTGCCATGTTAACTGTTGATTATCTTCGTCTGAAGTTTCAGCGTACTCAAATGCGACATCATGTTTTTGTTGAACATCTCTGAGCCACTCCACTAACTCAAGTGTAGATTCACAATCATCAATATTGTAATCACGTATACTGTTAAGATCAGGCCACTCCAACCAGTCAAAATGCTCCGGGTCTGCTAACCACTTTTCATAACCAGCTAACTCCTTGCACCATGCTTCTACACCACCACTAGCACGCCAATTCTCGTAAAAAACGATAGAATCACCTCCCGTAGCAACTTCTGTTTCTCTTTTTCCTCGGTATAGATGCTCAACGTTCTTTATTGAATAACGCGGTTCCCCTATTAACAGGCCATTTTTTACAATGACGTATAGATCAATCATTACCCCATTCTTTAGTAAATCAGCTACTTTCTCTAGTCTTGTATTATATTTATTTGAAAGCTTACGCATTGCAGTTACTTCATAACTGGCATAGTGATAGATATGCATTAAGGGATCTTTTAGCCAACGTGCATAAGCCCAATCGACAAAGCCTTCAAAAGCCACTTTTTCCTGTTCATGAGAGTGTGCCCACCAATCTTTAAAAGGATAATCCTTGCCCATAATGACCTGATCATCATTATTTCTGTAGTGACTTACACCCCACAAATATTCCAAGCCCCCCTCCATTAACGGGTGACCCTCAATATCAAAAAAAATGTCTAGCACAGATTTGGGGGGTAGCATGCTTAAACCCTTATTATTGTCAGACTTCAATACTTTAAAAGCCGGCACTTCGAGATTCTTTGATTGACTCTGTATAGAGGCCTGATCTCTTAGCTTATTAAATGTTTGAACACCAATACCCTTAACATTACTTTCTCTAGTTTTAGCTAATTGAGTTAAAGTTGTGATGCCTGATACATGCAGTTTTCTAATTTGAGATTTTCGTATATTTGCAACAAATGCCAGGCTATCTCGCTCAATCATTAGCCTTTTTCCATAAGCATCCCATTTTCCCAGATTACTATATAGCTCAGGATTTGGTTGAGCACCTATATCATTAACGAACTCAGCATTTGCAAGAATGAACTGTTTTTTTAACATATGAAAATAGTTATATAAACTTGCCAGACGAAATCTTTCAAACGTGCTATTGCCAGGTATTATGGCTATTTCCTCAGGAAGTCGCTCCTGCTTTTCTTCAAGCATCCAGCTATAGCAGCATAATTGAATTAAAAAATATGGTTTTACAGCGCTAGAAAGTTTAGTGTCCCATACCTCATAATGATAATTTCCCAACTCTGATAAACCTTCGACCTTAAATAAAAAGTCAGCATATCCAGCAAAACCATCTCGCTCAAGATAGGCTTGAAATATCACCTGATAACCTGCCTCCATAGCATCAATAGTTTCTACTTTGGCATGATTTTTATCTTTAGACTTTAAAACAGCAACATTCTCACCTCCATATTTTTCTTTAACTTGACTTAGAAAATCGTTCTCATGTGCACTACCTTTTTTTGCAAGTAAATCTAGCATTGGATCTGATTCCGAATCATTATCTTCAATAACGTCCGGATTCAAAATTGCATATCTATCCATCCATGAACTAAATGGACTTATCATATAATTGGTTAAGTCAGAGGGTGAAAAAATGAAGTTATTTAATTCTCTATCGATATACATCTATTAAGTCCTTGAGATATTGTTTAGTCTTCTAATAGTCTAAATATTTAAATTTACTAATGAAGTTTAAATTTATTTTTTTCTGAATATAAACCTTCTGAATAGATCTCTCTATAATGTGTGTGCTATAAGACAATTGCCTACATACGAAAGGTCTAAATCGATTTTTTGTAGATTCTGCAAACCTTATTTATCATCAGCTAATACTAGGTCATTTTCAATTATTCGAATTTTATTTCCTTTTTATATCAGAATATCTGCCCGGATAAATAGATTCTGGTAACGAACAGCGGCTTCATAGAAGATGACATTCTCTTGTTCCAGCAACTGCCTAGTTTCTTCAAGAGCGATATCATAATCCAGGCTACTAACCTCATGACCGCCTGGAAAATAATGTTTGGCTAATTCTCCTACCTGATAACCACCATTGGCTAAAGCCTGTAAAAATGCATCATCCAGTTTATTGTCTGGATACAGGTCTTTTTTTGTATAGAACAATTTTGTCTGGCATTCCCTGCCCAGCTTAAAACGGGATTTTGTTAAATACCTTGGTGAAGTCATCAGATCTCCTTATTCAATTTTTCATTATTCAGATGGCGCTCACTATCACGGTTACGCTTTTTATCCATGTTTTTATTAAACGCTTCACCAAGATCTATATCCATTTGATTTGCCAGGCAAACCACTATAAATAAAACATCAGTTAATTCATCGGCAATAGCTTCTGTTACATTCTCTGGCTCTGTTCCTTTTTTAAAACTCTGTTGTCCATAGACTCTGCCGATTAAACGCGCTACTTCCCCAACTTCTTCGGTTAGATTTGACAGGTTAGTCATCTCATCAAAATAGCGAACCCCCATTGTTTTTATCCATTCATCCACTTCATTTTGTACTGATTTCAGTTCATTCATAATGGCTCCGTAGTTTTATTAAGAAGTTCGATTTTCGATATCTTGAGCTATCTTATCTTCAAAAATAACTCATACCTGGTTACCTGTTTGTATTTAATAATGAGTATAGTTATGTTCAGGACAAATCTTGTCCATTAACGCTGTTAATGTTTTATGAGCGGACTATCCTGATTGATAAGATATTAATGGAAATCAAATATCTCCACTATTTTCCAGTTTCAACCGGTAAATAAACCCAACTAGCGAGGAAAGTTATGACAGACCCTAATACCCAGCCTACTATTTTAGAATTATCTGCAAGTATAGGTGTTATTGAGGAAATCTATTTTGATATAGAGCATAGTGAATTCTTTGCAATGTGTTTAGAGAAAGTTGCCGTTTTAAGCATCTCTGGTGAATTAATTAAAGTCCTGCAATTACCCGAATTCTCAAAGGTTATTGGTCAACAGCGTACACCCGATGATTGGCAGTGTTTATGTCATGATGATTCGGGCCTGATTAACTACACCATTTCAGCGGATCAAACTTTAGAAGTTAAACTCATCGATTTACCATTGGGAGAATCAGCCAAAACAGCCGCCTGGAGTCCCTGTGGTCAGTACGTGGCCGTCTGTTCAGAAGGTACTACTTTGTATGTTTGGAACACTAATACAGGACAACTGGTTATGCAGAAATCTATTAACTGGGGTAATGAAGATTCGTTTATCATTCCCCCGACCCTTTCTGTCACTGGTTGGAGCAAAACCGGCAATGAAATTATAACCACTGCCGGTGCAATGGTATCGAACAATGTTCTCATCTGGGATTTTCAAACAAAACAGTTAATAACTGTCATTAATTGATCAACCTACAATTCAACATGAATAAGCTGTTTTTTTAGTGCTATTCCTGTAATGGTAAGCAGCCCATGACATACGCTTTCTGGCTTCGGGGTTCGATCGGGAGTGCCTCGGTCATTTATGTAGATGACTGTCCAGTTGTCCGAAGATGGCAGGGTTGTTTCCGCTTCATCACCAAGATTGACCGCCAGTAAAGCTCCTTCCTCAAATGTATCACTATTATGAAACGCCCATAGCGCTGCTTCAATGGACTTTACTACATAACCCGTTCCACGAATTTGCGGAGGATTATGTTTGTTTGTAAGACCCCCTTCTGTTCAACCAGACTCTGTGCGAGGCATAAAGCCATAGAGGTATCGTCGGTCCATTCGCCAGGAGCAAGGCCGAAAGATCTCTGCCCCACCATATCGCTGTTTGGCTCAAATTTTCCAGGTGTTTTGAACTCTAAAGTTGTACCCAGTGCATCGCCTGTTGCAAGCCCTATCAGCGCACTCCGATAACGATCAATTAATTTCACTTAAGCTAACTCTTTTCCATAAAAAATACTTTTATTTCACACATTAAAATATTGTTTTTTAATTATCCTCTGGATATATCTGAACCCACCATAAATAAAGCTGATTCTACAGATCTTAATAAACCAGTATCATTTTTCACACTCCAGTAACCCAATAATTGATTATTTTTTTGTTTAGCCACAATTATAGCTGCCTCAAGTATCCAGTTAGTTACCAAATTATAATGAGCCTGATTTTCTGGTTTTAAATATGGACTAAATATTTTTACCCCTCTAATTTGACTCCTTTTCTTTTCACTACTATTAGAGGTGCCACAAGCAAAAGCGCTTAGTTTTTTTAGCTTATCAAGAGAGTCTTCATTGAAAAACCTACAGGCGATCAATGATAGTGAGGCCACAACGCGTGAATCCAAGATAATCGATTTCTTACTGGCTAAAGAATATATCTTGGTTAATCCAGAATCCATTCTTAAGTCATTTTGATCAAATCTCTTTAGATCATAGTTATCACTTTCAAGCAAATCTACAGCTGATTTAATATCCTGACAAAGACTTTTTTTCTCAAACTTGTTTAGAATGTAGCCGGTACATCCTTTATAGACATCACCCCATTCTAAAATTCTCATGGACCAATATAAAGCATCACATTCACTACTCGAATTTATTATCCCATCAGAAAGCACGTTTAGCTTTTTCTGGTTTACTTCAAAGCTACCATGCCACCAATAATTTTCTTTAGCCTGTAACAGACTGCTACAGTTCCACTCAGGACCATTTTCCTTTTTCCATTTCCTGAATTCTATACCATATGAATGGTTAAATCTTCCACCAGCTATCAATTCTCCCAGATATTCAACATAGCCACCTATGTTTGATAACTGCTCTAAAAAATCCTCTTTATTCTTATATGAAATCATTTTAAGTTCCTATCACAGGTTAAAATAATAAAAAACTCACTATCTTTTTGCTGAGTCTCACTTAGCTATAATTATCAATTAAAATTAAATGTCATATTGCAAAACGTAAAACCATGACAAAGGTATAAATTTAACGATAACAAAATATTAAATTTCTAAATTCAAATTTCTAATTAAGGCGGATTCAACTCTGAAGTGCAACGCAGTTAATTCCAGATCTAGCGAACGA
>CALCSG010000121.1 GCA_937894085.1 uncultured Gammaproteobacteria bacterium
CATTAACCACGACAGATCCATGTGCCGGTGCAGAAACAATCGAAATAGAGCTCAGGTCCAGGCCGTTATCGCTATCGCCGTCATTCTGGGCGAGATTCAAAAACGTGCTACTTGCGTTGTCAACAGTATAAGTGTCATTGACAGCTAGTGGAACTTCATTCTGAATTACTGCAGGAATAATACTCATCATGACATTGGCCGTGTTTGATAAAGCAGCACTGTTATCCCTGATTGTGTAGGAAAAAGAGTCGGAAACTGTAGCCCCGCCGTTATGGCTATAAACTACAGTGCCAGAACCATTTATCAGCACAGTCCCGTTTGCCGGCTGGT
Organism: uncultured Gammaproteobacteria bacterium; assembly: GCA_937894085.1. Taxonomy (GTDB): domain Bacteria; phylum Pseudomonadota; class Gammaproteobacteria; genus JACNJF01. The sequence continues at coordinate 331 of CALCSG010000121.1, forward strand.
TGACAATTGAAAGGCTGGTTAAATCCAGACCATCATCCGCATCACTATCATTTGCTACCAGGTTCAGGGTTAAGCTACCGGCATTGTCGATTGTGAAGCTATCATCCGTGGCCACTGGAATTTCATTTGAAATTATCGTCTCAGTGATTGTAATAATTACATTCGCCGGGTTAGATATAGAGCCGCTGTTATCACTAATGGTGTAAATGAATTCATCGGACAGGGTGCCCCCGCCATCATGAGTGTATTCGACAGTGCCTGAATCAGTCACTGTAACAGAGCCGTGAATTGGCGACGTTAAAATAGAAATTGATGAAAGGTCCAGATTACCCTCTGCATCAGTATCATTTTTTGCAAGATCTAATGTCACCTTACTACTGTTTGCTACTGTAAAAACATCCTGCATAGCCACCGGTGCTTCATTGACTACAGTGTCCCCTGAATTATCAGGATCAGTTGATGAGCTGCCACAACCCGTTAATAAAAGTAGTGATAAAATTAAACTCGGTAAAATAATCTTGCTGGAAATGATTTTTGTACTACTTAACATTCGTTAAACTCCATTGGGGCGCCCTTTAAATTTATATGGCAGTGGTGAATAGAAACAATACCGCATTTAGCTATAACGATTTAAAGTGGAAAAAGGTTCCCATTATTTAACATGTAAACCAGATTAGAAAATTAACAGTTGTGAACTGGAATTTCTGAATAAAAAAACTAAAACAGGTTTAACTGTTTTATTATGTCATTTACAAAGCCGGAAAACTGCGGGCTAAAAAAATAATAAAAAAACCCGGCACAAAGGTTTAAAAATATTAGAATCAAAAAAAAGTGGGAGAGCTTAATTGCGGGTTTTTTTCCTTTTAACGCTTTTTTTCTGGTTTGCTGTCGAAGTTTTTGTAGCTCTGGCAAAATATCCGAAAAGCTTTCAAAACGGCTCACTGATTGAATTTCCAGCATGTTTTTCAATAACTGCTGAATTCGATTATCCAGTGCGTCAAAATAGTTACTGCTCTGTAGAAGCCCGAACTTAAGAGTAGCGGGAGTTCCCGTCAACATATGATAAAAAATGGCACCTGCGCTATAGATATCTTTTTTCACCAGCGCCAAATTTTTATTATCAGGCTGATACCAGCTTTTTTCGATTTGATTGTTATAGTGTTTCTCGAAACCGAAATCAGTGACTTTCAACTGTTGTTTAGCATCAAATAAAATATTACTCGGACGTAGATTGCCATGCATAATATTTTTTTCATGCGCGACTTGCATCGCACTGCAGATCTGTAACGCTACCTTTAAAAAAACTCCCTGTGTACAGGGTCTTGAAAGTCGATCCTGTAAATTTCCACTGCATAAATACTCCATCACCACGATAAAGGTATGACTGTTTTTTGAAGTTCCTAATACCCGCAGTAAATTATCATGCTCAATTTTTTGCAATTTACCGGCCTGTTCAAAACCAGCCAGAGATTTAACTCTCTTCTTTACCACGATTAACTTTTGCCTGCTTTTATCTTCAAACAGGTACACGGCACCGAACCGACTTCTACTCATCACATCCAGTAATTCAAACTTTTCAGCCGCTTTACCGATGGCCGCTTTAGCCTCAACTTTATCGCTTTGTTTTAAATGCGCGCCGTTAAGAATTTGAAGCAAACGAAAACCGACAGCATCGGCTGATTCCGGACGTTCAGCCGGATCGGTTTTAAGGCACTCAATTATAAGCACTGATAAAGCTTCTGGAAGCGTAGACAAGCTACCTTCCAGATTATTAAATTGAGCAGCAGGCAATTGCCCGGTGAACAGTTCAAACATTAATGCACCGAGCGAGTAAATATCACTTAATGGACTGACAGATTTAGGGTCATTAAATTGCTCGGGTGACATATAGTCAGGTGTGCCAACAATTTCTTCACCTTCTGGTTGCCCACTGGCCTCCAGCCAGGCGATGCCGAAATCCAGTATATGAACATGAGCTTCATCATCTATCAGGATATTGGCCGGTTTAATATCCCGATGTACCACCCCGTTTTTATGCGCAAAAGCCATCCCTTTACAGGTTTGTAACAGCAATTGCAGTCGTGCATTGAGGGATAGATTATTCTGTTTTCGAACTTCAGATAACTCTCTACCCTGTATAAAATCCATCACAAAATAAGGGCGTCCCCTTTCAGTGACACCGCGATCAATGATATGAATTATATTAGGATGGTTTAAGCGCGCGATAACCAGTGATTCCTGGTCGAAGAATTTTTTAGCCTTTTCGTCCCACAGAAACTCGGCTGACAGAAACTTGATCGCTACCGTTCGATGAAGAGAATTCTGCCTGGCTTTATAGACCGTCGCCATACCTCCACGAGTGAGTTTGCTCAGGTCGCTATACCCTTTTAACTGCATTATTTTTGTTAATATCTATACACAAAAACGAGTATAGATGGAATTTGGAGGTTTATGGCCGGTTATTATTACTCATCCACCACAACCGGATGAGTAACCAGAAAGCGGCATGAGATAAACCGGCGATTAAACCTATCCAGAACCCGGCGGCCCCCATGGCGGGTAACAGCCAGTTTTTGAAGGTGAGAATATACCCAAGCGGTACACCGATGCCCCAAAAAGAGAACAACATGATATGCATTGGTACACGGGTATCTTTAAATCCGCGCAAAGCACTAATGCAATTAACCTGTAATACATCTGCTATCTGGAATAATGCTCCAAACCATAGCAAATGAACTGCTACTTCAAGTACCGCTGTATCGGTGGTATAAAAATCAGCAATGAATTCTTTACTGGCCATCAGTAACAGGGCGAAGCCAAGTGCGATGGCCAGTGCGAGAAAGATTGAACTACGCGCGACCAGGCCAGCACTTTCTCTCTGACCGGCACCGATTAGAAAACTGATGCGTAAGGTCAGTGCCATGCCCAGACTTAGCGGCACCATAAACAGTACGCTAACCATATTCAAGGCAATCTGGTGTCCGGCGATCACCACTGAACCCAGAGGAGCAAGCAGCAGGGCGATCACCGAAAACATAATAGCCTCGACAAAAATGGTAAAACCAATTGGTAAACCCAGTCGCAATAACTCCAGCACATACTGTTTCTGCAACCAGATACGATGTGACCATAAGTGATAACCTCGAAAAGCCTTTGCTCGATGCAGGTAAACCAGTAAAGCCATTAAACTAATCCAGTTAGCAATAGTTGTTGCCCATCCGCAACCGATTCCACCCATGACAGGCATGCCAAATTTACCAAAAATAAAAATGTAATTAAGAGGGGTATTAATAGCCACCGAAATCAGCGTAAAAACCATTATGATGCGGGTATGGCCAAGTCCATCGGTTAAACCACGTAACGAAATAATCAACAGTACAGCCGGTAATCCCCATGAAAATGCAAACAGGTAGCCCATAGTAATAGCGGAAGGTTTAGCATCCAGCTGCAACAGAGTTAATAGCGGAGCAAACTGGTTTAAAATCAGAATTGAGACGAATGCCGCAAACAAAGCAAAATAAATGCCATGCCAGGCGGTTGGCATTATGCGTTGAAAATTTCTGCTGCCTTTAAACCCTGATATCAATGGTTGCTGAGCATTTAGAACACCAATAACAAAAAGGAAGATTGGCATCCATAAACTGTTTCCAATCGCGACACCGGTCAGGTCAGCTGCACCGGCTCTGCCCGCCATCAGAGTATCGATTACTCCATTGGCTATCTGGGCCAGTTGAGCAATTAGCACAGGTATGCCTAGTTGAGCGAGAATCAGCCACTCGGAACGAACTCTTTGCAGCAGGCTGCCTTTTTCAATAGCAATTGGCTGATGGTCATCATTTACCGATTGCGTCATCATTCTTCTCTCATTGTGTGCGGTAATCTAGTTACTATACTTTGTTGAAACACGTTCAATTGATGCCTGCTATATTAAAATACTCGAATCAGAAAGTTATTGACGTATTCCTGCTGGTAAGCACTTTTTTTCTCAGTCTGCTATTTTTTTAATTTTGCTAATTCAGTTAAGCATGACAAGTGCTACACTTAAAGTAATACATAATGTGGTTTCGGCGTCCGCATCCATCTGTAATAGAGATAGCAATAGATCGATATTGCAAATCAGTCGTAATCTTATACAGAAGCGCTAACATGAATACAATATAGAAAGACTGTATTTCCAGGTTTAAAGCACACTTACAATAAACAATGACCCAAGACTTTTTTGAAGAACGCAAAGTAAAATCGAACGATATTGTCAATGGACTGGCAAGAAAGGATATTTACGACAGCAAAGGTCTGTTACTGGTAAAAAAAGGTAGCCGAATCGGAGAAGTCCATTTTAAACGCATGCGTGAAGAAGGCCTGGTTCAGGAAGAATCACATAAAAAAGAGGAAACTTCTTCCATTAAAGGGATCAATTATGTCAATCCAAATTCAGTACATGGGAAACTTGATGTTTTAATAGCTGGTTATGCAAAATTACAGAAAAAATTTATTGCCGAGCCTGGCCCAAAGGAAAAAGATGAGCTCAAGCAACTGGAGAAAGTTTTAATTCAACTTTGTGATGAAAATATCTTTCAGGTTCTAGGCGAATTGCACATTGCCGAAATAAACAATTACAACTATATAAAACCGTTATATATAGCAGCATCTCTGATCGAACTGATCAATCGTTACAATCAATACAAAAAACAGCCGGTTATAGACGATAATAAGAAAATAAATCTTATTGAAGCCGCGTTACTATACAGTATTGGTTTATTACAGCTGCAGAAAAACATTTCTGAAAATAAACATATTTTATCTCCGGAAGAAAAGCAGGCACTAAGAAAAAATTATCCCGCTCAAAGTATCGCCACCATGAAAAAAATGGGCTTTACCAACCCTGACTGCATAGAAGCAGTTAAAAATCATAATGTTGCAGTCAGCAATCCATCATTTGAGGCCTTACTGCTGCGAACTCCTTTCATCTATTCAGGAATTGCCATGCCTCAATTTGGCAGAAAAGGCTCTGACAGTATGCTCAACCCCTGCCGGGAATTTGCTCAAATGTTTACCGAGAAAAAACTGGATCCCGTACTCGGTGGTCTTTTTCTAAAAATTAATGGCCTGGCACCCATTGGCTCTATACTGTTATTCGATAGCCGGGAAAAAGCGATGGTTGTAGCAGGCCCGGATAAAGATAATATCTCATCGTCAAAACTCCGTTTTCTAACCAATAAGGCTGGCTTACAGCTCAACCGGCCGGGTGATACATTTTATTTGCATAAAACGTCGCTAGTCCAAAAAGGTCTGGCAGATCACCACTCTTTTGCTTGGAGTAAATTTGCACCTTTTACCATGTGGGAACGTTAACGTTTCTGTTTCATGGAAGTTATTTTACTCAGACACGGTCGACCGGACCTGAAACAAAACCACAAACTTAAGGCGAGAGAGCTGTATAAATGGATACAGAACTATAACGCTTCGGGCATTGATCAGAGTTATTCGCCCACTCAAAAAACCATGGCAATGGCTCAGCAATGCAACAGGATTGTTTGCAGTGACTATCGACGTTCGACTGAGTCAGCAAAATTATTAGGATTACAAAAAATAGATCTCATTGATCCATTATTTAGAGAAGCCGGTTTACCCTATGCAAACTGGAACACGATTCATGCCCGACCAGAAACCTGGGCAACCCTTTTCCGGATTCTCTGGTTTACTGGTTATCACCCGAATAGTGAAAGTTACTCTGATTGTAAAGTGAGGTCTCAAAAAGCAGCCCGCAAGCTTGAAACCTTAGCTGAAGACTCGGGTATCGTATTATTTATCGGACATGTATTTATCAACAGATTCATCATTAAGCAGTTGTTATCCAGAGGATGGCAAACATCATCTACTTACGGGACTAATCACTGGTCTTTCAGTCGTTTTGAAAAGTAAATTTGCATAAAAGCCTGCCGTGCGCCAGTGTTATAAATATCATAAAATACTTCGATTTGATGAGGAAATACCCGGGATTCAGCAAAAACTTGAGTATTAGACTGGTTACTTAAAGTGTTATAAATATTAAATGTAGACGTTTTATTATACAGGTTTTACCTGTTTTCAAACTTGTGGCATATTACTAGACACCGCTGTAATCTCAGGTTATATATTGAGCGAATAAAATTGCAGTTAACGATAAATCAGCTGCATCCGATTTTAATTGGTTAAATTAACAGGAAGAACAATATGGACATTCATATCACAGGTATGCGGGATCGTAGAATTGCGGCATCTGATGAATATCTAGATGGCAGTGAACGAGGAGAAAGAAATCGCTTTTTTTCCGTTAAACAACGCACCCTACCTCAACGGGGACGATTTATTTATGGACGGAGAACTGCTGCCCGTCAAGCAAGCCAGTTGCGCCCGGAAAACTTTGATGTAACCCGTTATGCCTTTTCACGATCACCTGATGAAATAAGCACAATAGTTTTACACAGTACCAGGGGCAGGGACTTTAACGACCTTCCCGCTATTTCACAGGATAATCTTCGTCGTAGTTATCACAGAATCGATGAGGTTATTGCCCATTTTGTCATTTGCCAGGATGGCAACATTGTTTACACTCACGACATTGAATACATACTGAATTGTGCGGGTGGAAGTAAAGGGATTGATATAGAGTTTGCAGGTAAATTTGATCAGGATAACCGCTTAAGTGAGTCAGCTATAAAGTCAGGCAGAGTGTTAATCGAGCAGTTAAAGTACCCGAATTCAACTCATAAGTGCAACTTAACCTAGCTGCACTGTTAAGGAAAGA
>CALCSG010000122.1 GCA_937894085.1 uncultured Gammaproteobacteria bacterium
CGACTGCCGACTGCCGACTGCCGACTGCCGATTTTTAACTTTCCACTTGCAACTTTCCACTTGCGACCTATAATACCTGACTAAATTAGTCAGTTATTATTTCGAGGTAAATTTGATGGATGTTTTAGAACGAATTAAAGAACAGGTTGAGTCAAACCCGGTAGTTATTTACATGAAAGGTACACCGCAGTTGCCGCAGTGTGGTTTTTCCAGTCGTACAGCTGAAGCATTGATGTCTTTGGGTATTGAGTTTTCCTATGTGAATGTATTAACAGACCCTGAAATTTTTCAGAATTTACCACGTTACGCTGATTGGCCTACATTTCCACAGGTTTATATTGACGGCGAGTTGATTGGTGGCTGTGATATTACGCTGGAAATGAAAGAGTCTGGCGATCTTGAGAAGATGGCAAAAGAGGCTGTTGCAAAAAAAAGCTAATTAACTCTTTGCTAAATTAAACCTGACAGGGAATTTAGTCAGGTTTTTTAACTCCCCAGTAGTCCGAAGGGCTGCCTAGATGCGTTTGAGATTTCCTTCCGCCTTGCCAAGTACATCGGCAACCTGAGGTAAAGGATCGAATTGATCGCTATACCAGATAGAAATAGACAGGTTTAATTTTTTCCCCTGATCAGTAAATTGATGAGTATGTTTCAAAATACTGGTGGTGCTGCGTTCAAACATGTCGGTATTGAATGTGCTCTGATCTGCATACATCAGTGCTATGGCGAATGTGCAATTGTCGTAACGAACGATTTGATCCATCGGGCGTAACACCAGTTGTAGAGAATTCGAGATAGTTCGTAGAGTGCCTTTACGTATTGAATTGATCAGCTTTTTATCTGTAGGGTTGTCCAGTTGATCTTCCGTATTGACCCTTAGCAGGCATAAAGCAACACCGCCTCCCCGGGTTTTACAGTGGTCAAACATGGAAGATAGCGATCTTTCCAGTTGCTTTCTGGTAGCCAGTCCGGTGTCCAGATCAGTCAGGTTCATCTGATTGTAATTCTGGTAATGGGTGGTCAGGTTTCTATTTTTACGGCGTAATTCATTCTGTAGTCTGGCGATTCTGCCGGTTCCATATACCCTTGCAGCCAGTTCATAAAGGTTGGCTGATTTGGATAGAAAATCATCAACCCCACGGTCAAAAGCAACCACGATACTGGATGTGGTGTCTTCTGCTGTGAGCAAAATAATGCCGGTATAGTGGTTCTTGTTTTCATCCCAGCGTCGAATCAGGTCTGTCATCTCCAGGCCATTCATTTCAGGCATCCAGAAATCAGCAACTATGACATCGGGTTTTTGCTGGTTTATCAGCAACATTGCTTCATTGGCTGAATTGGCAGTACGGATATCTTTGTATCCTGCCTTTTTTAAACCCGATTTTACGACTTCACAACTAAATTGAAGGTCGTCGACAATGAGTATGGATAGGTCTTCTTTAAGTAACATTAAAACGATTAGTTATTATTTGATTCGAGTATAGTCGATGTTAAATAGTTTGCTAATTATTTACTAAATTACGCTAATATTTTTGCGATGTACCAGTCAAATCCTTTTGACTGTTGTTTCTGTTAAATTTGTGCAGGGGTAAAAGGCATATTGTTTACAATTTTACAAAATAACTCTGCTGTCATTTCGGCGTCGTAAATCGCTGAGTGAGCCTCATTGTTATCCCATCCCAATCCTGCCGCCTGGGCCGATCTTGATAAAACCGTTTGGCCGTACGCCAGTCCCGCCAGAGAAACTGTATCAAAAGTGCTGAACAGGTGGAACGGATTTCTCTTGATTCCAGAACGGGCTGCCGCAGCATTGATGAACTTTAAATCGAAATTTGCATTATGACCCACTAATATGGCGCGCTTACAGTTATTCAGTTTAAGCGCCTCGCGTATGGGTTTGAATATTTTAGGCAGAGCCTGTTTTTCATCTATGGCCATACGCAGCGGGTGATCAGGGTCTATTCCGTTAATTTCCATAGATTTTGGGTCCATGTTTGCTCCTTCAAAAGGTTTAACATGGCAGGTGTGAGTTTCTTTGCAGGCAATTTTTCCTTCTTCGTCGATTTCAAGCATGACCGCAGCAATTTGTAGCAACGCATCTGTTTGTTCATTGAATCCACCAGTTTCCACGTCAACTACGACAGGTAGAAAACCTCTAAAACGTTTATCCATAGTGATTATTTCAGTCATGATATTTCTATTTCTCGTTACTATTAGTCAATGTCCAGTTGATGTTCTGACCGGCCTTGAAGGGTATTAAAGATTGCTCACCAAAAGACAGTTTGTCTGGCATTTTCCAGCTTCGTCTAATCAATGTGATGGATTGCTGGTTGACCGGTAGTTGATAAAATTTCGCACCGGATATACTCATAAATGCTTCAAAATTAGTGAAATCATTGCTTTGATCAAAGGCTTCGGCATACAGCTCAATGGCAGCATGTGCAGTATAGATGCCTGCGCAGCCACAGGCTGATTCTTTCGCATGTTGGGCATGAGGAGCGCTATCGGTTCCCGCAAAAAATTTGCCCGGATGCTGACTTGCGGCGTTTAATAAGGCGAGTCGGTGACGTTCTCTTTTCACCACTGGCAGGCAGTAATGATGAGGATTCATTCCTCCTTTGAATAAATCATTTCTGTTAATTAATAAATGGTGAGCGGTAATAGTAGCAGCAGTTTTAGCATTTTCTGATAATACATAATCTACCGCTTCAGTGGTGGTTATATGCTCAAAAACTATGCGTAATTCAGGATACTGCTGTCGTATTTTTATTAAAGTATTGTCGATAAATACTTTTTCCCGATCAAAGATGTCGACGGAGCTGGTGGTTTCCTCGCCATGTACCAGCAGCGGTAAATCATACTTTTGCATGGCTTCCAGTACCGACTGGATTTTATCTATATGGGTGACGCCAGCATCTGAGTTGGTGGTGGCTCCCGCCGGGTAAAGTTTTGCTGCATGGATGAAAGGTGATTCTGCAGCAGATTTAATTTCTACAACAGAAAGGCTATCAGTAAGGTACAGGGTCATCAGTGGCTCAAAGCTGTAAGCAGGATTGAGTGCTGATAATATTCTCTGGCGATATCTTAAAGCCTGTTCGCAACGGGTAATAGGCGGCACAAGATTGGGCATGATTATAGCCCTGGCAAATTGCCTGGCGGTGTCGTTGACAACAGCTCGCATCTGTTCATGATCACGCAGATGAAGATGCCAGTCATCCGGTCTGGTGAGAGTTAATACTTGCATAAATTTATTTAATAACCTTGTGTGTAATGATTAAATTATCTCATGAATAGCTGATAATCTCTAAATTTAACGTATAATGCATTCCATTTTAACGCGGTTTAGAAGTATCAAGATTCTAAATCGGGGCTATAACTCATCGATTTTTCAACAATAACTTAACCCCGGAAAATAGCTTACTCCATGTTGTTTTTTGAAAAAATCTCGTATGAGTTAATTTGATTTAAGTGAGAGAAAAATGATAGATATTACTGATCTAGATCCACAGGAAACTCAGGAATGGATTGAGGCTCTTGAGTCTGTGCTGGAAAATGAAGGCACCGAAAGAGCTCATTATTTGCTGGAAAAACTGATCGATAAGGCCAGGCGCTCAGGTGCTCATTTACCATATTCTGCAAATACTGCTTATCTTAATACCATTCCTGTGGCACATCAGAAACAGTCTCCTGGAGATTATGCTATTGAACACCGTATTCGTTCAGTTATTCGCTGGAATGCGGCCGCGATGGTTGTGCAGGCAAATAGGAAAACCAGTGAACTAGGCGGGCATATCGCCAGCTTTTCATCGGCAGCGACTCTGTATGATGTCGGCTTTAATCATTTTTTCAGGGCGCCCACGGATGAAAATAAAGGCGACATGGTGTTTTTTCAGGGGCATTCTGCACCCGGTATATATTCCCGTGCTTTTCTTGAAGGTCGTATTTCAGAGGAACAATTATTAAACTTTCGTCAGGAAGCACTCACTGATAAAGGCTTATCATCTTATCCTCACCCCTGGTTAATGCCTGATTTCTGGCAATTTCCAACGGTATCTATGGGATTAGGTCCGCTAATGGCTATTTATCAGGCACGATTTGAAAAATATCTTGAAAACCGTGGATTGATAGAGCAGCAAAACCGCAAAGTCTGGGCTTTTATGGGCGATGGTGAAATGGATGAACCAGAGTCTCTCGGTGCAATTTCTCTGGCTTCCCGGGAAAAGCTGGATAACCTGGTTTTTGTGGTGAACTGTAATTTACAGCGACTGGATGGCCCGGTTCGCGGTAACGGAAAAATTATTCAGGAGCTGGAAGCAGTGTTTCGTGGCTCTGGATGGAATGTCATCAAGGTTATCTGGGGTGGTTACTGGGATACTCTACTGGACAGGGACAAGGAAGGATTGTTGCAGAAACGCATGGAAGAAACTGTGGATGGTGAATATCAGGCTTATAAGGCGCATGGCGGAGCATACACGCGCGAGCACTTTTTCGGTAAATACCCCGAGTTAAAAGCAATGGTGGCGAATATGTCAGATCAGGATATCTGGCGTCTCAATCGTGGTGGACACGATCCGCATAAAGTTTATGCAGCCTATGCGGCTGCCGTTGAACACAAAGGGCAACCGACAGTTATCCTGGCCAAAACAGTGAAAGGATATGGCATGGGTGAGGCTGGAGAGGGTCAGAACATTACCCATTCGCAAAAGAAAATGGGCGAAGATGCATTAAAGGCCTTCAGAGATCGTTTTAATATCCCCGTGTCTGATAAAGATATAGCTAACGCCCCATTCTATCGCTTCCCTGAAGACAGCGAAGAAATGATTTATATGCGCAAACAACGCGAAGCTTTAGGCGGTTATATGCCGGTGCGTAAGGATATGGCTGAACCACTGAATATTCCAGACATGAGTATGTTTGCTTCTCTTCTCGAAGACAGTGGTGATAGAGAATTTTCTACCACGATGGCTTTTGTCAGAATATTATCTACTTTGACCCGAAATAAGGAAATTGGTAAAAATATTGTGCCGATAGTGCCTGATGAAGCACGTACATTTGGCATGGAAGGAATGTTTCGCCAACTGGGTATCTATTCCTATAGTGGGCAGTTATACAAACCGATGGATTCCGAACAGCTGATGTATTACCGGGAGGATAAAAAGGGCCAGATTCTGCAGGAAGGTATTAATGAAGCGGGTGCCATGTCGTCATGGATAGCGGCAGGTTCATCTTATTATACTCATGGTATCAACATGGTACCGTTTTATATTTATTACTCCATGTTTGGATTTCAACGTATTGGTGACCTGGCCTGGGCGGCTGGTGATATGCAGGTTAGAGGATTTCTGATAGGTGGTACAGCTGGCAGAACAACGCTGGCAGGAGAAGGGCTGCAGCATCAGGATGGTCATAGCCTGATTGTTGCAGGTACTATTCCAAACTGCGTTTCTTACGATCCAACCTTTGCCTATGAAATGGCGGTGATTGTGCATAAAGGCCTGAAACGCATGTATGAGCAGCAGGATAACGTGTTCTATTATATTACTGCGATGAATGAAAACTATCATCATCCCGCCATGCCAAAAGGTGCTGAAGAAGGCATACTGAAAGGTATGTATCTATTGCAGGAAGGTAAGGGTAAAGGTACGAAAGTTCAGTTGATGGGCTCCGGTACTATTTTACGGGAAGTCATGGCTGCTGCGGAATTATTGAAATCTGACTTTGCTATTGAGTCTGATATCTGGAGCATGACCAGTATTAATGAACTGGCCAGGGAAGCCAGTGACGTTACGCGCTGGAACAAGTTACATCCCACCAGTAAAGCTAAACAAAGTTTTATTGAAAAAACGCTAAGTGGTCGCAAAGGTCCGGCCATAATAGCGACTGATTATACTCAAACTTATTCGGATCAGATAAGAGCCTATGTTCCAATGCGCTATGTGAATCTGGGAACAGATGGTTTTGGTCGTAGTGATACTCGCGCTAACCTGAGAACTTTCTTTGAAGTGAATCGTTATTATGTGGTGGTAGCTGCTTTGAAGGCGCTGTCGGACGAAGGTGTGATAGAAAGTAAGGTGGTTCAGCAGGCAATTAAAAAATACAACATTGACCCTGAAAAGCCGAATCCGATAAAGGTTTAGTTAATATAGATAATTACCACTAAGTTCATGAAGCTCAAGAACAATTATTTTTTGAAAAAATAAAATTTTCAGTTTGAGCTCGCTGAGCCCTTCGTGGTGAAACAGTTTTGATAATACGAAAACTTTAACTTGCTTTTGTTTTAAGAAGTTAAGTTTAGACGGAGAAAAACGTGGTGAATATTGAAAAAATATTATTACCTGATGTAGGTGATTTTGATGATATTGAAGTTATAGAAGTCATTATCAGTGTCGGTGATGAAATTGAAAAAGATGATTCTATAATTACTCTGGAATCAGATAAAGCAACTATGGAAATACCCAGCCCGGTTACTGGAAAAGTTAAATCAGTGAGCGTGAAAGTGGGCGATAGAATTTCTGAAGGTACCGTCATCGCTGAAATAGAATCAACGGAAACAGGAGCTTCGGAACAGGTCCCGGCAGAAAATAAGAAACCTGCAGCAGTTACAGAACAGCCTCCGCTTGAAAAAGAACCACCGTCGGCAGTTGAAGCAATAAAATCAGCTCCTCAACAGGCTCCTGTACCAGTGTCTAATGCCGTTGCTAATAAACAGTCAGTGGCTCATGCCAGCCCATCAATCAGAAAATTTGCCAGAGAATTGGGTGTTGATATCTCACTGGTGAGTGGATCCGGTACCAAGGGCAGGGTGCTCAAGGAAGATGTTCAAAATTATGTTAAATCTTCACTTGAAAATGCAGGTTCTACTTCAACAGCGCCGGGTATTCAGCTTAGTCAGGCTCCTCAGGTCGATTTCTCGAAGTTTGGAGATATAGAAACTAAAGCTTTAAGTCGGATTAAGAAAATTTCCGGTGCTCATTTACATCGCAGCTGGGTGACGGTTCCTCATGTTACTCAGTTTGATGAGTCAGATATTACAGAACTTGAATCTTTCAGAAAATCTCTGGCCAAAGAAGCCGAGAAAAAAGGAGTCAGGCTTACGCCATTAGTTTTCATCATGAAGGCTGTCGTTGCAGCATTACAGCAATTTCCTGACTTTAATGCGTCACTGGATGCCAGTGGTGATAACCTTATCTTGAAAAAATATTTCCATATTGGCGTAGCAGTTGATACACCTAACGGATTGATGGTTCCAGTTATTCGTGATGTCGATAAAAAAGGTATTTACGAGTTATCTGCCGAGTTAGCAGAAACTGCAGGGCGTGCCCGTGTAGGAAAGCTCTCGCCGAAAGATTTGCAGGGAGGTTGTTTTTCTATCTCCAGCCTGGGTGGTATCGGAGGGACGCAGTTTACTCCTATCGTGAACGCACCTGAAGTCGCTATTTTAGGGGTTGCTCGATCTAAAATGCAGCCGGTTTATCAGGCGGATGGTACTTTTAAACCAGCGCTGATGTTACCACTGGCACTGTCATATGATCATCGGGTGATCGATGGTGCTCAGGGAGCACATTTCACTAATTATTTAAGTCAGGTTTTGTCTGACATGAGAAGGGTTTTATTATAATGGCTAAATCAGATCTCTTGGTTCCGGATATTGGAGGCTTTGATAACGTTGAAGTTATCGAAGTTCATGTAAAGCGAGGCGATAAACTGAATAAAGAAGATTCAGTTATTACCCTGGAGTCTGATAAAGCGACTATGGACATCCCTTCACCTGTTGCCGGGATAATCACCGAGTTGAATGTCAGGGTAGGTGATAAGATTTCAGAAGGTTCGAAGCTCGGAGTCATTGACTCGGCCGCAGATAATTCGACTGTTATTGATGAAACTCCTGCTGAACCGGAAAAAACTCAACCTGTAGCAAAACCTGATGGAATTTCTGATGCCGATAAACACTGTGAAGTGCTGGTATTAGGTGCCGGGCCGGGTGGTTATACAGCAGCTTTTCGAGCAGCCGACCTGGGAAAGCAGGTTATTCTGGTTGAACGTTATGATTCGTTAGGCGGTGTTTGTCTTAATGTAGGATGTATTCCTTCAAAAGCGTTACTGCATACAGCGCAAATTATCAATGAAGCAGAGCATATGTCTGCAAATGGTGTTCAGTTTGGGAAGCCTAAAATAGATCTGGATGGCATAAATGGTTTTAAATCCAGAGTCGTTACCAAATTAACCGGTGGATTGAAGCAGTTAGCCAAACAGCGCAAAGTGGAAGTTGTTACTGGAACAGGTCAGTTTGTTAACGATCATCAGCTAAAAGTGAGTAAAGAGGGTGTTGAGACGGTTATCTCTTTCGATAACTGTATTATCGCAGCTGGATCACAGCCTACAGAAATTCCAGTCTTTCCAAATGATGATGATCGTTTGATGGACTCTACCGACGCGTTAGATCTGAAAGATGTTCCCGCTAAGCTGCTGATCATTGGCGGCGGTATTATCGGTCTTGAAATGGCCACTGTTTATGATGCACTGGGTTCCGAAGTTACTGTTGTCGAATTTATGGATTCACTGATTCCCGGGTGTGATAAAGACCTTGTTCGTCCATTAATGAAACGCATCAAATCGAAATATAAAGATATTTTGCTGAGTACTAAAGTGACTGAAATAAAGGCCCAGAAAAATGGCCTTAAGGTGAGTTTTGAAGGTAAAAATGCCCCCGATTCTGCTCAGTTATTTGATAAGGTGCTGGTAGCCGTAGGACGTCGCCCAAATGGTCTGAAAATAGCTGCAGAAAATGCCGGTCTCAAGGTAGAAGAGTCAGGATTTATAACGGTGGATACCCAAATGCGAACCAATGTCCCACATATTTTTGCTATTGGTGATATTGTCGGGCAGCCGATGCTGGCACATAAAGCCACACATGAAGCAAAAGTTGCAGCAGAAGTGATCAGTGGCATGAAATCATTCTTTGAACCCATGACTATACCTTCTGTGGCCTACACCGATCCGGAAGTAGCCTGGATGGGCCTCACCGAAACGCAGGCCAAAGAACAGGGTGTAGAGTATGTAAAAGGTGCTTTCCCGTGGGCGGCCAGTGGTCGTGCCTTAGGTCTCGACCGTGATGAAGGGATGACTAAAGTATTATTTGATAAGGACAGCAAACGCATATTAGGTGCTGGAATTGTCGGGGTTAATGCCGGTGAATTACTGGCTGAAGCTGTTTTAGCGTTAGAAATGGGTGCTGATGCCGAGGATATAGGTTTGACTATCCATGCTCACCCGACATTATCGGAAACCTTTAATTTTGCTGCAGAAATGGCAGAAGGTACCATTACCGATCTTTATATTCCCAAAAAGAAATAAATACACCGGTTAACTATAGAGATTTCATCTCGAACTAAAAATTAAGCTCTTTAGCGCCCAACAGTAAGAGCACGATGTTTGTATTTTTTAATGTGGATCCTGGTATTTTCACTTAAAACATCGTGTTCTTCATGATGCTTTCAAATGTTTCGCTCCATAAGATTGCTTTTTTAGTATTCTGTACTATCTTTATTCTAATATTGAAGCGGGTTTATCCGTTAAACAGGGCATATTTAGCTGCTGAATGTGATATGTTTAATACGAAAAAAACCTTGTAAGCCAAATATTTATTCTATACTCTTAAGGTGAAATGTTAGATGGCTGCTATAGTCAGTCGAATTATAAATATGAGTTACACAGGGATACTCATGAAAACCAAATTATGCCCACATATTAATCAGCCTGGTATTTTAATACTACTTATTGCTTTATCAGCTGCAAGCACACCTGCTTTAGCTGAATTTGACTTCTCAGGTCTTTATTCCGGGTTGCAATATTCTTCCAGTGAGTTTAAAGCAACTTCATCAACGTCGACTTCGACAGTGAGTAATGGTCATATCAAGGCCAAGCTCGGTAATATAATCAATGACAATCTATCTTTCGAAGGTCAGTTTGGTCTAACCACTAACTCGAATGATAAACTGGGTACATTAACCTATGGTGCCTATTTAAGAGCAGGTAAAGATTTCGGGCAATATAAGCCTTATGGATTGATCGGGTTTAGTGGCTACTATTCTTACGACGACGTTGCCGATAGTGATACGCAAGCCGGGGGTTCTCTGGGTGTCGGTCTGGAAATATTTGGTGCAAAAGATTTGTCCATCACCGTTGAATATTTACGCATGATCGATAAAACCATTGATGGTTCAGATGTGACCTTTGATACAGTTGGTGTAGGTTTTACCTATTATTTTACTGAAGACAAGTCATACTTTAATAAAAATAGAAACAAAATACGTTCAATCAGAAACTAGTTTGTACCAGGAAGATTCAATGAAAAAAGAAAATTTTTACGTTTTCCCTCTGGTTTTGGCATGCACCATGATGTTTGGCTGTAGTGATGATACCAGTACGGCAGCAGATGCGGCAAATACAGCATCATCCGCTGGAGGGTCAAGTGATGACCTTGGGCCATCTATCCCCACAGGTATAGTAAGTCATCGTGATTTTAGAATAGGATTTGATCCTGGTGTTGCCGGTGTTTTTAGTCTCTCAGGTAGTTATTCTGGAAGCGAGCAGGTAGAGGTTGTAATAAGAGCCGACGATATTAATGATCTGGTTGTGGATGGACAGGTGGTTAAATTTAGAACTGAATGGGGTACTTTTACAGATGAAAAAGACTCCTGCACTCTGGTAAATGGTAGTTGTTCTGTGACTTGGTTACCTGGTTCGCCGTTACAAGCACCTTCCGCTGCTAAACCGTTTCCTGGAGAGTCTGCTGAATGCAGGGTAGCGTTTACGGCGTGGACAAATGGTGAAGAGAAATTTTCCGATTTAAATGATAATGGTGTACTGGACACAGGAGAAGTTTTTACCGATTTGCCCGAACCATATTTAGATATTAATGAATCTGGAATCTATATTAACAGTTTTTCTGGCATAGTAAATGGTTGGGATGGCGGTTTAGGATTCTGTAATTCTGATAATGTCTGTGAATTGATAGATACAAATGGCAATGGAGTGCATGATGGGCCAGATGGGAAATACAATGGTACGCTTTGTGCCAGCGGAAATACAGACTGCTCAAGTACCAAATCAATCAAGGTCTGGACAACATCATATCTGCTTATTACTGATGCTTCAAAAATAACATTTGACCATGATGATGATACTACTACTCCTGAAATTGGTATTTGCTCAGGCTTTAAATAGTACTCTAACTGAAGTAAGTTGGATTTAAGTATTAAAAAACCCGGGTTTTGCCCGGGTTTTTTTGTTAAATCAATAACTCAACGCTAGCCACAGACTTTTCTTCAAGATTATTGGTACTCAGACAATTCAGAATTCGGCTTGATGGCAGTTTACCCTGTTCCAGGAAGAAGGCTTTAACTTTAGTTGTCCGTCGGCTATCCAGCTAGCCCCTTCATTTTCTGCCGTATAAACTGGTCATCTAGTGTTTTTTCATCAATGTTTACTGGTTTGTCTGGTGATTTTTCCAGGTTAAAGAGCACTTGAGTCTGACTGATGCCATGATAGGTCAATATACGGTTAACGCCAAACTGTTGAAAAGTCGATTATAAAGTTGCAGTTTTTAATTTTGAAATATGCCTGCTCGGATAAAAAATCATCCATTTTAGAAAAACCGTTGTTACTATTTACGTACACTTTGGCAATACGTTTTTCAGGGTAAGCAAGAATATAATAATTAACACCCTCCTTTTGATATAATTCAAATTTCATGACTTCATCTCGTTTACTACTCGATTGTGAGACAACTTCAACAATCAACTCAGGTGCTACTAATACCTTTTCATTAACTTTTCGACAAACTATAAGGACATCAGGTCTAACCACTGTATCATTTGATACAAACCAGTCTGTTTCCATTAAAATAGTACATTTCCCGCAGGATTTTTTTTCAGCATTCACCGTATTCAATAATTGAGAGGTTATTTGAGTAGCAGCGCTTTGATGGCTCACCGAAGGAGAAGGTGACATTGCATAGGGCATACCACCAATTAGCTCCCAGTCGCCCTTCCATTGTTGGTAGTCACTGGACGAATAATATTCATGATAGGCTAACATTTTTCTCTCTCTAGAACTGTTTGCTTATAAAGCATAGCATATTATGATTTTGAATCATTATGAATAAAACTTACAGGTAAGATGGCTGTGTCTTGTCTAAATCAATAACTCTACAGACGCCACAGACTTTTCTTCAAGATTGTTGGTACTCAGGCAATTCAAAATTCGGCTTGATGGCAGTTTACCCTGCTCCAGAAAGAAGGCTTTTACTTTAGCTGCACGGTTGTCTGCCAGATCACGCATTTTCTGCTGAATCATTTGTTCATTCAGCTTTATATCTTCAACTTTTACCACTACTACTTCAGGCGCAATCTTTTTATCCGCTTTTGCTTTATCTTTCGCAGTCTTATTGATTGCTTCTAGTCGGGAAACTTCTTCATCAAGCAGTATCTTTTTGATGGCCAGCTGATCTTCCAGCGCGCTAATACCACAGGCTTTGATTTTAAGAGCGGGGCGTTCGGTTAAAACCTTGATGACCTTATCCAGTAATTCCTGCTGATCTTTTTTGAATACCAGGCTGTTCGGTTCAAATAACAGGGGGGGCAGGGATATATGGTCGGCTGCTTTTTTAGCCAGTGAATATAAGGTAATCAACGAACCGAAAGGTTGTAATGTGTGTTTCAGATAAGAGAGAGTAGCAGATTTCATTGCTTTACCCATGGCCTTGTTTATCACCTGGCTCAAGTCAAAATCTGGTTTGTCAGTATTACCTTTAATGGGTAATTTAAGGTCGATAATATTATCGCTATCCTTTAATGATGAAATAGCGAGGTCCAGCGACATGCCAGACGCACTGGAAACCTGCTCGGCAGTACCTTTATCGGTTTCTACCACTTCTATTGAGTCGATTTTTAAATCAATTTCAGCATCAATTTCCTTATTTTCCAGTTTCATTTTTATATCTGTGTCGATCACACCACTTTTCAACCCGTAACCCATCGCATTACTGCTGTAGGGAGTTACAGGTGGTAAATCTAGTTGCTTTATTTTAGCCGTTAATTGCATATTTTTAGTTGGGTCAAAAAGCAGACCTTCGCCTTTAATATCGACAGTCGTATACTTCCCCTGCTTTAAAGCAATATCAAATTGGGCATTATCGGTTGAAGAGATATTGCTTATATCAAGACGATTTAAGTTGATCCTGGTTTTATAATTGGGCGATACGCTTAAGTCAGAAAAATCAATAAAACCCGGATTAGACAGTTGTAGTTTTCCAATTTCAATTTTAATTGGGACAGTATTAGCACTATTAGCACTATTTTGTTGAGGTTCGACTTTTTCCTCTGTCACTGGTTTGAGGTTTTCTATGGTTTTTAATAAAGGGATGAGTTGAGCGAGTTGCTTTTGTTCTGTGATTTCTATCTGAATTTCCGGGTTTTCAAGTCCAACTTGCTTTATCTTTAGTTGAGATGTTTTAGTATCAAACTCGGCATCCTGTACCTTAATTTCATTTAATTGCACAAACCTATTATCTTTGTGACTGTTTACCAGCTGAATTTTTTCTATATTCAACTGATTGAAGCTTATAGATGTCAAATTTTTCTGTAATTCTTCTATGATTAACTGGTCAAACGATGAGATCAGATAGTTTTGTTTTTTATCTGTAGTCTGACTTTTATCAATTTGTAGATTACCTTTTACCGAAATTTCTGCGTTGTCAGTGAAAGTAGAATTGCCTTTCCAGCTTATTTCTTGCACAGATTGTGATATGTCCTGATAATCAAGATGTAGATTTGAAACCTGGATGCTGTTGTTTAGTTTTGCCGAAATTGTCTCGGCTAAATTGACAGAAAAGTCAGATTTAAGACTGATGCTGCCCTGTACGTTTTCGAGATAATCACGGTAAAATTTAGCGTACGGAGTAAAAGCCAGAGATTCCAGAGAGGCATTACCCTTAAACTGTTTTACATCGTTAAACAGGTTTAAATCGGCATTAACTTTAAAAGTCGCATCATTTAGTCTTGAGTCCAGTTTAAAGTTTGCTAATGAGGTTTTGTCCCAGGATTTTAAGTTCGATACTACGGCTGAAGAGATATGATTTATCTGCTCAAAGTCAGATTCTTTATAATTGATATCACTATTGACCAGGGAAATTTTATTCAGAGCAAATGTGACAGGATTGCTGTTATGCTTTTCTGCAGGTTGGGGAGTCGTCGTATCAGTTTCTACACTTGTTGGAATAACCAGTCCATTGATAGATATTTGTCCATTGTCTGCCCGTTCAATATTCGTTTCAACACCATCAATGAGTATGTCGTTTATCAGAAATCTATTGCTTAAAGCATCCAGTTTTTCGACCGCTATTTCCATATGTTTTATTTTTGAAGGTATATTGTCTGCAGAGGAAACAGCCAGTTGGTCAAGCTCTAAGGTGCCTGTAAATAGATTAAGCTGACTATCCTTAATGTTTGCCTGAGCGTCAGACTGATGTTTTTGCAGGTTAGTGAAGTCAATATTTGATATCTCAGTTGTTCCTTTTAACCGCAGTTTTTTCAGTCCAGGTTGTATTCCCTGGTAATTAGCATCAACATCGGATATTTGTATGTGATTGCTGATTTTTGCAGTTATTCTTGCGGATAGATTAATATCAAAATCCGATTCAATGCTGATGTTACCCTGTAATTTATCAACATAACTGGAATAAAACTTTGCGTAATGAGTGAATGCCATTGAACCGAGTGAAGCATTACCCTTAAAGTGTTGAACAGCATTAAAAAGATTTAAATCTGCTGTTAATTTGAAAGGTGCGTCATTAAGTACGGAGTCAAGTTTAAGGTTAGCATCAACAGTTGTGTCCGTGGAATCCAGGTTTGTCAGGGCTAAAGATATTATCTGGTTGTTCTGGATGAAGTCAGTTTCCTGGTAATTGATATGACTGTTATTGATGGATAGCGAATCGATTGCGAAAGCCAGGGGTTTTGATTCACTAACCTCAGCATCAGTTTTTGCAGCGGTTGAATCATTCGCGGGGTAGCTTAAGCCATTAATGGATATAGTGCCGTCATCTGAGCGATGTATATCGGCTTTGAGCCCCAGGATTTTAACCTCGTGCAAAACTATTTTGCTTAACACCAGGTCGAGCATATTTATATTTGCATAGAGATGCTCAAGCTGAGAAGGTTTGTTATTGCCGGTAGTAATGGCCAGTTGTTTGAGTTCGAATGTTCCTGCAAAGAGGTTCAGGTTAATATCCTCGATCTCGACTTTATTAGCACCCTGTTTAATCAATAAATGGGATATGCTGTATTGAATGATAAAAGGAATAGCTACCAGCATGACAATTAAAGTAATGGCACTAATAACGGATCGTCTTAACCATCTTATATTCCAGTAAATCTGAAACTGTTGTTTAAAATTATCCATAAAACACATCTACAAATTAATTTAAAATATTATAACTTACTGAAATATGAACAATCTATCACTTAATTACTCGATTCAGGGCAAAGGCGAACCATTTTTTATTATTCACGGACTATTTGGCTCTTCGCGTAACTGGAAAAGCCTGGCGAAACGTTTTGCTGAACATTTCCAGGTAATATTACTGGATTTAAGAAATCATGGTGATTCACCGTTCGACAGCGCGATGGATTATCAGGTAATGGTCGATGATGTGGTCAGACTGATGCAACAATTGGAAATTCCATCTGCCCACATTCTTGGTCACAGTATGGGCGGCAAGGTGGCTATG
This sequence comes from uncultured Gammaproteobacteria bacterium, assembly GCA_937894085.1. Taxonomy (GTDB): domain Bacteria; phylum Pseudomonadota; class Gammaproteobacteria; genus JACNJF01. The sequence goes on from CALCSG010000122.1 coordinate 15,791, forward strand.
AAATTAAACCAGTTATACCCTGATAAAGTGAAAAAGCTGGTGATCGCCGATATCGCTCCTGTGCGCTATCAGCATGATTATGTCGACATTATAAATGCTGTGCTGGATTTGGATTTATCCGCGATAACCAGCCGTAAAGAAGCTGATCACCAGCTTGAAAGTGGGATTCCGGATCAACGCATTCGCCAGTTTCTGTTACAAAATTTAACTTTTCAACAGGGGGTGGCCTGCTGGAGTATTAACTGGCAGGCACTACAGGCTAATATGTCGTTAATCATAGGTTATGAGGATATTACGCATTGGCAGATTCAAAATCCCAGTTTGTTTATCCGTGGAAGCCTTTCACCCTACGTGAGTAAAGACAGTTTAAAATCAATTCAGAGCCATTTTACCAGGGTAGAGGTAGTGACTCTGGAAAATGCAGGTCACTGGTTGCATGCGGAACAACCGGCCGCGTTTTTTGATGCGGTGATTAAATTTTTAAAAAGTTGAGAAAATTAAATTCTCAAGTTTGAATCATTTTGAACGATACAGTTATAAAGTTACTTTCAAACAAAGAGATATGCGTAAATTATCACTCAACATACTGGTTCTCATCTGGAGTTTCAACTCGATTGCTTCGACTGATCGTGTCTATATGTCTCCGATGGAGGATTCGCGGTGGGTAATGACCCAGAACAGTCGTTTACGTTGCGAGATAGAGCACGTCATTCCGCAGTTTGGTAAAGCTGTTTTTTACCAGGAAAGTGGAAGAACTCTCAAGTTAAAATTTTTATCGGATCATCATTACAAAAAAAACCTTGAAATATCATTTCGATCGGTCACCGCCAGCTGGAAGGGAGTCCGTACAGAAGCAAATCTGGCGAGTTTAAAAACCTCTGGTAGTAATCCTTTTGTCAGGGTAGTGAGTAATGCTGCACGACAGGCTTATTTTGAGTTACAACAGGGCTATCAGCCCAGTTTATTTTTTGTCGATGATGAGGCTGGATATAATTCGGTATCAGTCATTCTTTCTACCGTCAATTTTCGTGAGATTGAAAACGATTTTGGCAGCTGTTTAACAAGCTTATATCCGTATCATTTTGACGATGTCAAAAAGGCAAAGGTACATTTTGATTTTGATGACGAGTTCCCAACACTTGATGAAGAAGAAACAGCGCTGGCAAAATTACTGGATTATCTAAAAGTGGATGATAGCGTGAAGACTATTTCGATATCAGGACATACAGACTATAAAGGTACTGAGTGTTATAACGATACACTGTCTGCAAGGCGTGCCTGGTATGTTTATGACTATTTAATTCAGAGTGGTATTGAACCAAAGATGCTGCAAATGGAGTTTAAGGGTGAAAGTTCTCCGTTGGTAAAAGGAAAAGATGATCTTTCCAGGGCTAAAAATCGTCGAGTGGAAGTCACCTTGCATAAATAATCGGTTTTATTCGAAATACAGAATTAAAATAGTCTATAAGTAAAGACAGGAAAAAGTAATATTGCCAGGAGATTTTGAAATGTCAGGGGAAAAAGAAACAGAAATTCGCAGAATGATGCAGCAATTCGAGCATCAAATTACGGAAATGAATAGCACCGAAATTACCAGGAGAGCGGGTGATATTAAAAAAGATGATTTTCTGAATTTAGCCAAATCCATCTCTATTTTAAGAGCTAATTATTTAAAAGATGTGCTGATAATTGCCCGTGCAAATGAAGATAAATTATCCATTAACCTTTGTCTGGAAGCTCGTAAAGCTCGTATTGCTTATGAAGAAGCTGTGGAAAGTTTCGACCAGTTAAAACATGCGTTGCAACGTGGCTATTTTAATCTGGTGGATGATTAACCTTACTTTTTAGCTGATTATTGTTACTGGATGGCTGAGTATACTCACGATTTTAATCGAGTTTCTATATGCCAAGTTCCGATAACGATCGACGTGTAGCATTAACTAATCAAGTCATGGATCTACTGGATAGCTGGGGAGTCGACGGGCAACAAAAGATTGTTTTACTGGGTTTGCCCGATGATATCCGTGTGCGTAAACTGGAGCGCTACCGTCAGGATGAAGCTTTTCCAGATACCGACACTGTTAATGAACACCTCGAGCACCTGGTAGGAATTGCGGATGCTTTAAGAACGACCTATCCCATGAATATTGAAATGTGTTCATTATGGATGAAAAAGCCGCATAAGCGTTTTGACAATCAAACGCCACTTTCAGTAATGACTAACAGAGGTCTTGAAGGGCTTGTGCGGGTGCGGTCCCAGCTGGATTGTGCATTTGCCTGGAACAGATCTGGTTCAGTTTAATCCTGCGATTGGTAATAAAAATTCGTTATTATCTCTTATTGGCTATTTAAATTTTTTATAATATATCACTTTGGTAATAGTTTACATTGATTATCTACTCCATATTGGTTATAAACTCACTTATAACTAATTTAGAGAAAGTCATGGAACACCATTTAAATATTTCAAAAGCAGCCAAATTGGTCGGTATCAGTCGTCGTCAAATCCAGAAAGAAATTCAGGCTGGAAATCTTGTTGTTTTTGAGGGAGATATACCGGTAAATTCTCTGCTCGAATATTACCCGCATGTGAAACTCGACAATGAAAGAGAACTGGACAGGGTAGAGAGAATCCAGAAAAATGCTGTATATAAAATACAGATGGACTCTATACCGTCAGAAAGAGTGATGGCTGATCAACTCAACAAATTACAGGCTAAGTATCTTGCGGCACAACAGAAAGTCCAGGAATATGAAAGCCTGTTAATGGAGAGCAAGCATCGGCTTGAGCTCATGCAAAAAGATTGTGATCGTACCCAGAAACAAACTCTGGCAGCCTTTATTGGCTGGATGATGACACAATATCGACAATTTCACGGCTAGCTTATATTACTGGCCGGGATTTAAACCTTTAAAAACCGGCCATGTCTACATTTAAGGTAACGCTTTTACCAAGTCAACACCAATTTTTATGCTCTTCCAGGCAGTCATTATTACGTTCTGGCCTCGAATCTGGTTTAAACCTTAAATATGGATGCGATGGTGGAAATTGCGGGGAGTGCCTGGTCAAACTGGTGAGCGGGTCTCTACAGAAAATTAAACACTCTGATTTTAATCTGACCGAAACACAGAAAAATAATCAGCATTATTTAAGCTGTTGCTTTGCCCCGATATCGGATGTGCATCTCGAAGCAGTCGAAATAGGCAGTGTCACGGAGATAGCAGAGCAAAATATACAGACTAAAGTTTTTAAGCTGGAACAGTTATCCGATTCAGTGATGTTTTTATCGCTTAAAACGCCGCGAGCCCAGCCGTTACATTTTATTGCAGGTCAACACGTTACATTAACGCTGGAAGAAGGTATAAGCCGTAATAAATCTATTGCCAGTTGCCCCTGTGATGGATCAAAGCCTGAATTCCATATCAAGAAAAGAGAAAATGATGCTTTTAGTGAGTATGTGTTTCAGCAATTGAAAAAGAATGATCACATCACGTTGAATGGTCCCTGGGGTGATTTTGTGATGGATGACAGTTCTTTACGGCCGCTAATATTAATTGCTTTTGATACTGGTTTTGCCAGTATCAAAAGCCTGATAGAACATGCTATCGCTCTTGAAAAAGAGCAACCTATCCTGTTTTACTGGTTAATGACTCCTGAAAATAAACCGTATATGGAAAATTATTGTAAATCGTTGCAACACGCATTGGATAATTTCGAATATAAGCTGGTGTATATTGATGAGTGCTCAAAAGTGGTGATCGCAGAAGTTCTGAGTCAGTTAATATCCCGGGAAAAAGCCATCAAGCACTCCGATGTCTATGTCACTCTGCCGGTTGAATGCCGTAGCGCTGCTGAAAAAATGTTTATTGAGGCGGGGATAGATGATCGCCACTGGCGCATTGACTCAATTAATAGAATTTAGCACCGGTTGCAAGACTATGGTGCCCGGATAGAAATGGCACTCATCCATCTTTTAACCTGGTCGAGTGTTAAATACACGGACATTCAGGACAATGCCTGCTGGCTTATTGGTATAAATTTAGTTGTAATAAGTCAAATTTATTAAGCAGGTTTGAAACTGACTATGAAATCGATGGATCTACTGGGTAAGACGCGTTTCCTGCCTTTTTTTCTAACCCAGTTTTCAGGCGCACTCAACGATAATTTATATAAAAATGGATTAACTGTTTTTATTGCTTTCCAGTCAGCCGCTATCGCTCAATCAGAAAGTAATGACCTGGTGAATATCGCGGCTGGATTATTTATTCTGCCTTTCTTCCTGTTTTCAGCAGTCGCAGGTCAACTGGCGGATAAATACGAAAAATCCCTGCTGATTTCGCGTATTAAATTACTGGAAATAGCCATTATGCTGTTTGCCGGGTTAGCATTTTATTTAAACAGTACAGCAATGTTAATTGGCCTGCTGTTTCTAATGGGGACTCAGTCAGCGCTGTTTGGACCGGTGAAATACAGTCTGTTACCGCAGGTGCTAAAGGATGATGAATTGATTGGTGGCAACGCTCTGGTTGAGTTCGGAACCTTTATTGCTATTTTGATTGGACTGATTGCCGGAGTGCTGATTACCAGTATCGAGAATAGCGGAACTTACTGGTTGTCAGCTGCTGTGCTGGTGATGGCGATAGCGGGTTACCTGGTCAGTTTAAAAATTCCGAAGGTGGCAGCGAATGCTCCGGATCTTAAAATTGATTTTCATTTGCTCAGGCAGTTTGTACAGAGTTTTCATTATGCCAGGGAAAATCGGACTGTGTTTTACTCGATCATGGGGATTTCCTGGTTCTGGTTCCTGGGGATTACCTATGTAACACAATTACCTAATTTTGTACGTTATGAACTGGGAGGTAATGAGCAGGTATATGTACTGTTGCTGGCAATGTTTTCAATCGGTATCGGTGCAGGATCATTTTTGTGTGAAAAATTGTCCGGGCGGATTGTAGAACTTGGGCTGGTGCCGATAGGCTCACTGGGCCTGACCCTGTTTGGTATAGATATTTATTTTACCCAGTCCGCTTCAGTCAGTAGCGAATTAATTTCGCCCTGGGTGTTTGCCACGACTGGCAGCAATGTACGTGTCATGCTGGATATATTTTTGCTGGGTGCTTTTGGCGGACTGTATATCGTGCCATTGTTTGCGCTGGTACAGCAACGTTCGGAAGCCGCGAAACGTTCGCGAATTATTGCTGCCAATAATGTATTAAATGCTTTATTCATGGTTGTTGCGACCGGTTTCAGTTTATTCGCTTTGTCTTCAGGATTAAATATTGCCGAATTATTTCTGGTAATGTCGTTGATGAACGCGGCTGTTGCCGTGTGGATTTTCACGCTGATACCGGAATTTATCATGCGTTTACTGGTGTGGTTATTAATTCACACCATATATCGCGTGAAGAAAACCGAGCTTGAAAAAATTCCAGATACAGGTGCCTGTGTACTGGTGTGTAACCACGTTAGTTTTGTCGATGCACTGATACTGGCAGGCTGTGTCAAACGTCCGATTCGATTTGTGATGTATTATAAAATATTTCATATACCTGTTTTATCGTTTATTTTTAGAACGGCGAATGCTATTCCTATTGCCGGAGCACGTGAAAATCCGCAACTCATGCATCAGGCATTTGAAAAAATATCGTTAGCTCTGCAACAAGATGAAGTTGTGTGTATTTTTCCGGAAGGAAAAATTACAGAAGATGGAAGTCTCAACCCGTTTAAATCGGGAGTAATGAAAATCATCGAAAAAACCCCGGTACCGGTTGTGCCTTTAGCTCTACGTGGGTTATGGGGAAGCTTCTTCAGTCGTAAACATGGCAATGCAATGACAAAGTGGTTTGCGAGAGGTTTGTTTAACCACATCGAACTGGTAGCCGGTGAGGCGATTGCCGCTGATAAGGTGACATTAAAAGGGTTACAGAATGCGGTTAGCTGTTTACTAGGACAATAGATATATTAGCGAGTTAATGTGTGAAAAAAGTCAAAAGATATATTCACCACGAAGCACACGAAGAGCACGAAGAAAGAGATGTATAGTTAATAGTAAATTTAACTGTATAACGCAATTATTGTTTGTATTGATGTGATAATCAGGGGATTGTGTCGGTCTAATTACCGAGCGACTTTGTCGTAAATATTCACGAAAGTAAAAAGCAGCCATTTTGTTCTCTATATGGTAATTCCGGTTTGTGCCATAACCGGTCAAATGGTGAAGTCACGTTCTATCTCTGCTTTATGGACAGGTTGTGTGAAAACTCGAGTCAAACGGATTGATTCTTCCGATATTTAAAAGTTTCTGAGTGCTTGAAAGCAGACAAGAAGGCCAGATTGTTACCTTGGTAATCTTTACTTGGGGCTATATAGAGGCTATATTTAGTACTAAATAAATTAAAGAGAGAACCTCATGAGATTAAGTAAATCCGTCAGACCGATAAGTTACCTGAAACAAAATACAGCTGAGGCTATCCGAGAAGTGCACCTGAACCACTCGTCATTAATTATTACGCAAAACGGGGAGGCAAAAGCCGTACTTCTTGATATTGCTGAATATGAACAAGACCAGGAATCACTAGCAATGCTTAAAATGATTGCTCAGAGTAAAGCCTCCTATGTGGCTGGCAATTTTAAAACAGCCAAAAAGGCTTTCGCCGACATCAGGAAAAACATCAAAGGTGCTCGAGTTTGAAGACATATCAGGTCAAAATTACTTATGAGGCAGAGAGGGATATTGAAGATATTTACAATTATATTGTCAGGAATGACTCAATAGAAAATGCTGAGTATGTTTTGGAGAAGCTGGAGGAATTGATTTTATCTTTACATGAGACTCCAGAGCGTGGACATTACCCCGAAGAACTTAGTATTCAGGGTATTAAGGATTTTAAAGAAGTAATCTTCAAACACTATCGAGTAATATACGAAATATCTACAAATAAAGTCATTATTCATTTGTGTGTCGATGGCCGCAGGGATATGAAATCTCTTTTAGAGAGAAGACTGCTGAGGTAGCGAAAACCTATAAAATTGACTTGGTTACATCATGGTCAGAGTGTGTGAAAACTATTTTAGCTAAAAGCATTGTGGAAAATACTGTCTAAAT
>CALCSG010000123.1 GCA_937894085.1 uncultured Gammaproteobacteria bacterium
AGGCAATTCAACAAGGACGCGGCAAAAAACGCCGCGCATGTTAATTGCGACGTTACCTGAATTAAAGTGTTCAATATATTGTACAAGTAAGATTAATTGAATATACTTGTCTTATTTAATGTACATGTTGAGGTGTTTATGAGAGTTGTATCCTTTACTGAAGCTCGCAATGGTTTAAAAGCAGTTTTAGATTCCGTGGTTAATGATGCCGACACAACCGTGATCACTCGTCGTGATTCGGAAGATGCAGTTGTAATGTCATTAGATTACTACAATAGTTTAATGGAGACCGTCTATTTATTAAGATCTCCTGCCAATGCAGGGCATTTAGCAAAATCTATTGAGCAATTTAAAAAAGGCAACGTGACCCCAAGAGACATAATTGATGAGTAGTAGATTACTCGTATGGACTGATGAAGCTTGGAGTGACTATGTATATTGGCAAGGTCAGGATAAAAAAACACTAAAGCGTATTAACAAACTTATAAGTGATTCCAAAAGAACACCGTTTGAAGGTTTTGGTAAACCGGAGCCTTTAAAAGAGAATCTCTCAGGTTTTTGGTCACGTCGAATAGACGACACAAATAGACTAGTTTATGCAGTAGACAACACTTCATTAACTATTATCTCTTGTAGGTATCATTACTAGTGCAAAATACAGCTAACAAAGCGTTCAACTCGGACTCCGTAATGCTGTCACCTGTTTTGCAAAAACACGCAAAACAGCCGCCATCAGCACTACGCCGGTTAACGCGGCGTTAAGCCATAAAAACATCTTGTATAGCATGAGTACCGTGCTATCATGTTAAAATGATTGTATCGTTTAAAGATCAAGCGACTGAAGACATTTTTAATGGTGTAAATTCTAAGGTAGCTCGTAAGGCTTGTCCTCAAACACTTTGGCGAATAGCATCAAGAAAACTTGATCAAATTGATTCTGTTCGAGAGTTAGATGAACTGAAAGTACCACCTGGAAACCGTCTTGAAAGGTTATCTGGAGACAGAAATTGTGAGTGTAGTATTCGCATTAATGAACAGTATCGTATTTGTTTTATTTGGGGTGATGCGGGTCCCTCAAATGTTGAAATTACCGATTACCACTAGAGGTATACCATGGTTCGAATACCAACAAATAGGCAGCCTACTCATCCGGGTGAAATGCTAAAAGAGGAATTCCTTGTGCCAATGAATATAAGTCAACGTGAACTTGCAGACGCAATTCATGTTCCATATCAACGAATCAATGAACTTGTAAATCAAAAGCGTGGGGTTACACCTAGTACAGCACTTCGTTTAGCAAAGTTTTTTGGTCTTTCAGCTGATTTTTGGCTTAATATACAAATTCGTTGTGACTTATTCAAAGCACAGGCAGCAGAAAAAAAAGCACTTGAAACAATTCATAGCTTTCGAAATTTGGCATAACAATAAAAGTGCACTCGGAAACAGCAAAATTGGCATGCCATTTTGCTGCCGCAAAAGCCCCACCAATTTCACTGTTCCTGTGATTTAGGCGTTATTTGCGACACGAAGTCCCATAAATATACGTTGTAACGTAAAGAATGAATACTCTTTATAGCGCAACCTGGAGTTCTACCTCCAGTATCTTACCAGACCATGCGACACGGAAGTGGTATGAAGCGTCTGGGACAATGTACCCTGTTAAGAGAAACCCGTGAGGGCCATATCGGAACTGCTAGTGTTAAGCGGTCGGGGGCTAAGATGGAGTGACATGGTAAATGTAATGTGAATCTTTGATGATGTTCCGTTATCAAAAGAGCAGCCAAAAACACTGACAGGCTGTTACCAAAAGGTAAGCGTTCCCGGTATGACTTTTATAACGTGGGTCATACGTAGACACTGCAGCGCCGGAATACAGAAGGTACCTAACTCACTCGCTAAGATATTTATGTGGAACGTGGCAATGTCGTAGAACTCTTCAGGATGGAGAAAGCTGCCCGTAAGGGATGCTGATAGTTCTGCGTCGATGAGAAGATGGAAAAAGCAAATGGCACTCTGTAGTGGGGTGTATACGGGTTTAAACTTTGCCCGGCACGAAAGTGAGCAGACGTCTATCAGGTGTTTTGTTGCGAGAGAAGTTGAACCAAACGATTTTATAAAGAAAAGCAAATGACAGCCCTGGTAGCTGGTGCAGCTTCAAACATTGCTATGAATTGGGACCAGCTAGACTGGCCCCAAATTCGTCGCCATGTGTATCGTATTCAGTTGCGTATCGCAAAGGCCGTGCAGGCAAATCGTTGGGGAAAAGTGAAAGCTCTACAACGACTGTTAGCCTGCTCGAAATCGGCAAAATTATTAGCCGTTAAAACGGTTATGAGTAACAAAGGGGCCAAAACGCCCGGCATTGACGGAGTAAAGTGGACAAGCTCCGGTCAATACTGGCGTGCCGCCCAAGACCTGAGAGTTAAAAGCTACAAAGCCCAACCACTGCGGCGACTATATATACCAAAATCTAATGGACAGAAAAGGCCGTTAGGCAGTCCCACCTTAAAAGATAGAGCCATGCAAGCCCTGTATGCACTGGCATTAAAACCAGTCGTAGAAACCATTACACATTTATATCAGAAGGTTAAGGGAGGGCATCCCCCTGGGCATTGTTACAGCATCAGGTGTATTTAGGCAGTGAAGACTTTATAGAAAAAATTCAATCACTGATTGAAGATGAAAAAGAATTAAGTGAGATTCCATCTTCTCAAAGAAGGCCTAAAGCAAAAGAACTGGCATATTATGATGCATCAAGCCAGAACAGAAACGAAGGCATAGTTAAAGCTTACCGTAGTGGTGGTTATACCCTAAAAGAAATTGGTAATTATTTAGGAGTGCATTATTCTACGGTGAGTGGAATTATTAAAAATCATAAATCAAAGTCCTGACCATAGAGCTCTCTTGCTAATTCACTTGAAAATTGAGTTAATACTTTTAATAAGTGTCTCGTATTAAAATTCTTCTTCCTGGTGCAGTCATTGAAATTAAATATTCAATGACTATAGTTTTATTCCCTTAAGCCTTAAAGCATTACTGACTACCGTAACTGAGCTCATGCTCATAGCTGCTGCAGCAATTATTGGACTGAGCAGAATACCCGCAAAAGGAAACAGAACACCTGCGGCAATGGGTATGCCGAGAGTGTTATAAATAAATGCACCGAATAAATTCTGTTTGATATTTTTCATGGTGGCACGGGATAGTGCAATAGCATCCGCTACTCCGTTCAGAGAATTTCGCATCAAGGCTATATCGGCTGATTCAATCGCGATATCAGTGCCACTTCCAATGGCGATCCCTACATTGGCCTGAGCTAACGCTGGTGCATCGTTAATACCGTCACCAACCATCGCCACCGTGAAGCCCTGCTGTTGTAAAGCGGTTACTTTGGAAGACTTATCCTGCGGTAGTACTTCGGCCAGGACTTCGCTTATACCAACACTTTGCGCAATTGCTTCAGCCGTTTTTTTATTATCCCCGGTTAGCATAATGACATTTAAACCCATCGTTTGCAGGCGTTTGATTGCCTGCATCGAGTCACTCCGAATCGGATCAGAAATACCCATTAATGCGAGTAGTTTTTTACCTTCTGATAGAAAGATGGGAGTTTCGGAATTTACAACCAGATTTTCTACCTGGTCAATAGCCTGGGTAATATCCACCTCATTTTCCTGCATAAAACGTTTACTACCGAGCAATAATTTTTGATCTGCTATTTGACCCTGAATACCGTAGCCAGTCAGTGCCTGAAATTTATTGACAGTTTCGAGGGTCAGATTTTTCTCTCTGGCAGCATTAATAATTGATACGGCCAGTGGGTGTTCAGAATTCATTTCCAGTGCAGCCGCTATTTGCAGTACCTGATTCTCATCCAGATTATTAAAGGGTATGCAGGTGGTTAAGGTAGGCTTACCTTCGGTAATAGTGCCCGTTTTATCAATAACAATGGTATCCAGAAGACTGGCACTTTGCAGTGCTTCCCCATTGCGAATCAAGATCCCCAGCTCAGCGGCTCTGCCAACACCGACCATGATAGAAATTGGTGTTGCTAGACCAAGAGCACAGGGGCAGGCTATCACTAATACCGTCATAGCAGAGACGATGGCATAAGCTATTTTAGGTTCTGGTCCCACGATGAACCAGACCATAAAACTGATTAACGAAATCGCCACAACCACCGGTACAAAGATCGCGGCCACCTTGTCGACCAGTCTGCCAATTTGTGGTTTGCTGGATTGTGCTTTTCTGACCAGTTCAATAATATGTGCCAGCATGGTGTCTTCACCAATACTACTGGCTGTCATCAGAAAACTTCCCTGAGTATTCAAAGTACCACCAAAAACTTCATCTTTGATATTTTTAGATATGGGCATAGGTTCACCCGTGAGCATGGATTCATCAACATAAGATGAGCCCTCTATAATCACTCCATCAACAGGAATGCGCTCACCGGGACGAATACGGATGGTTTCTTCGAGTCCAATGTCCTGTACTGGAACATCCAGCTCTTTTCCATTTCGTATAATGCGAGCCGTTGAGGGCTGTAATCCAATAAGACGTTTTATAGCTTCAGATGTTTTTCCTCTGGCTTTGGTTTCTAAAGCCGAACCCAGGGATACCAGAGCAACAATGATGACCGCTGCTTCAAAATAAGCATGTAAAGCCTGAGCTGGAACACTATCTGGAAATAGAATGATGATAGTTGAGTATAACCATGCTGTACCCGTGCCAAGGGCCACCAGAGTATCCATATTTCCCCTTCCAGCTTTTAGCGAGCTCCATGCGCCCGAAAAAAAGTGTCCGCCGACAAATATCAGAACCAGTAATGTCACTACGCTCATCAACAGCCAGATCAGCTGTCCCTCAATAATTCCCGGTAAAAAGCCTCCCATACCGAGGATAAACATGATTAGCCCAATCACACCAGCACTGATGGCTCGAACCCATAAGCGCCGATATTCCACAAGTTCCAGATTTTCTTTTTCACTCTCATCACCCAGGCTCTTCAATTCAGCAGCATCATAACCGGCTTTTTTAACTGCTGAAATTAATGTTTCAGGCGCCGCTGTGCCCGCAACAGTTGCGGTTCGCTCACCCAGATTGACTACTGCTTCTACAACACCTGGTACGTCTGTAAGGCTATTTTCAACAGCCGAAACACATCCGGCACAGGACATGCCTGCAATCGATAAACGTGTAGTGTGGCTCATGACTTATGTTCCTGTGGTGACATATAGATATTTGACCAATGTGAGTTGTAAAAATTTTATTTATTCAAAACCATAGGGATAAGTTTTTCAGAAGGTACATAGCCTTTAATCTGCTCACCATTAGTTTTGAAAATGGCCGGAGTGCCAACGACACCAACTTTTTTACCCAGAGCATATCCCTTATCAACCAGTTTCGCGTTATTACACTCGCCTGTCGGTAAGTTACCCTGTTTAAGTCCTTTACCAATGGATAAAGCTTCGGCTTTATCTTCAGCACACCAAACTTGTTTGAGTGTCTGATAGCCGGGTCCTTGCAGGCCTGTATCGGGAAAAGGCAGGTATCGAACAGAGATTCCAGCTTGCTGTAATTCTGGAACTTCCTTAAACAATTTCCTGCATGTTGAACAGGATGTATCAGTGAAGATATCTACCACGGCTTTTTCTACTCCAATGGCTGGAAATATGGCTTTGTCTGAAATAGAAAACTGTGCCATTTCAATCTTTACTACCTGTCGTTTGGCAAGACTTGTCAAATTTAAACCACGCTCAAGATCCACCAGGTTGGCCATGAAAACATAACGTCCATCCTCCGTTAAATAAGCAAAATTATCACCAAATTGCACCTGGTAAATGCTATCTATGGCTGTTTTAACCGGCTCTGACACGTTATTACTACCAAGGCTTGCCTTGAACATATCAGTCATTTCAGATTTTTCAGAACTTTCTTTAATTGTTGGTATAAATACTTTAGTGGCAGGGACTGGTGTCTTTGTTCTGGCCAGGTTAGTTAGATTTTGGCCTCTTTCCAGGTCTATTAAATTACCCATGAAAACATAACGCCCATTTTCAGTTAAATAAGCAAATTTAGAACTAAACTGGGTGAGGTAAATACCATCAACCGGTGTTTCAACAGGCTCTGATACCTTGTCACTGCGAAGTCTTAACTTCAAAAATCTGGTTATTTTGTTTTTATCCACTAAGGTATTTTGTACATTATTCTGATTAGATCCAATGGATGGAATCGTATCGTTCAGAAATCGATTCTCCCATTTCTGATAAAGCTCCTCGGGCCACTTTGACTGGAAATAGGAGATTGCTGCCTCAATATCACTGCCGGATAACTTATCCTTAAAAGCCGGCATAGTGCCACCCAGTCTTACACCTCCTTCCCGTATAGTGTAAGTTAACGTTTCTTTATCATGGTGCCAGGCATGTGCTGTCCCGTTAAGAGGTGGTGGCGGTAATTTTCCCTGGTTATCAGTTGTTTTCCAGTTCAGAGTTCCTTCGGCATTGGCTTTATGACAGCTGGCGCAGTTTAGCTGAAATACAGTGGAACCTTTATTTAAAGTAGCCTGATCATACCATCGGCTTTGAGCGGGAGGCATAGTGATGCTTAAGATAATCGAAGCTCCCACTAATAATTTCCATTTCATATTCATAATTCTATTACCTCTTAATGCTTTGATATAAAAACTGATCTCCAATAAAGGAAATATAATCAGATACCAACGGTATCATGCCAGTTAACCTTTCATGCAGGCTTAGTGGTTAGCAAATACTGTATTACGACCATTTTTGTCTACCGCATAAACCTGGTAGGCCACGGCTTTGGTGCCGGGGTAATCCATACCGGGTGAACCGGAAGGCATTCCAGGTACAGCAAGTCCTCTTATTGCAGGTCGTTCTGTTAGCAAGCGTTTAACATCACTAGCCGGTACATGACCCTCGATGAAATAACCGTCTACCACGGCTGTATGGCAGGACTGCAATTTCTCAGGAACGCCGTAAAGCATTTTTTCAGCGTTCAGGTTACTCCTGTTTTTAACGGTCACATCGTATCCTGCTTCCTGCATATGTTCGACCCACTTGCCACAACAACCACAACTAGGGTTTTTATACACAACGATATCGGCAGCATTTGTTTTAGAGCTATTAAGCAGAGTGCCTGCAACCAGAACACTTGTCAGGCAGACACCGAATAACCAACTTTTAATATTTTTTTGCGAGTTCTTCATGTTTTTTATCCTCATTGTTTTGTGTTATTGAATACCAGGCCAGACGATACAGCGATGATCTGTAGAATTATTAGAGATTTTAAAGCTAGCCTTTTCATCAATAAACTCTATCGCTTAGGGGTTTTGTTACAACAGGCTGGAGGCGGTGCTAATGCATTTTCTCTGGCTGTGGTATCAAGATAGTCATACCAATTAGAGCATAATTTAAAACCAAACCTTTTTTTAAAACTAACACCCAGATCAGACAGGATCGCTAACAAACCTGTGTAATTAATTAAAAGCTGGTCATACTCAATTGAAATGCTTTTATCACTGCTATTATAAGACACCTTGTTTATCGCTGGATTATCTCTCAGCAAAGACATATTCTTTTTTATAGGTTCGTTTGAACCGATAAAAGATAAAGCAATTTTTCGCTTCACAAAAATAGAATGTGTCATGACTCAATTCATCTCAATCTTCAGTTAAATCTTTTTTAATCTTTCGATATTCTTCAGAATCAATCTCACCTTTAGCGTATCTTTTTTTAAGAATTTCAAGATCGCTTTCAGGTTTTCTATCACCATTACGTTTGTTAAAAAATAATTTAATAAGGGCATAGGTTGAAAATCCAACTAACACCCAAACCGCAAACATATATACCGAGCCAAACCCCATTGAATAACCATTCATAATCATTTCACCTCAATTATTCGACCATTCTTAGAAGAAAAACACTCACCCTGATTACTAAAATAATTAAAAAATGGGTGCCTCTAAGCCATCAATATCAGGCACCCGAATTACTACTCTACGGGTGATACGAAAACTGTTTATTTATTCTTCCTTTGCTGCTCGACTAACTCCGATAAAAGGGATTCAATATGGCTCAGTCTTTGATCCATTTGATCCATTTTATCCATATGTTGCTGCCTCATCTGCATCATGTTTTGCATCATTTGAGGATCCATTTTGCCACCGTGCATTCCCTGTCCCATCATTTTCTGATGTTTTTCCATCATGTTTCTTCTCATCACCGGATCCATCATCATTTCCTGATTGCCACCACCCATCATTGGCATATTTCCACCCTGGCCCACTTGTTGCTGGCGCATTCTCATCATGTTTTGCATCATCACTGGATCCATCATATTGTTATTGTTGCCTCCGCCCATCATGGGCATACCGCGTTGTGAATTCTGCTGCATTTGCTGTTGACGCATGCGCATCATGTTTTGCATCATTACCGGATCCATCGGAGCACCGTCCGGCATAGATCCCGGTATGTAAGATGGTCCAGAATCCTGAACGCCGGTCTGCGCCCATACTGATGATGAAATTAACAGGGCTACAGTGGTAGTAGTTAGTTTGTTTAAAAGTTTCATTTATCTTTCCTCTTTAATATTATCCAGCCCTAATTAACTGGATAATTCTGTTTACTCAATGTGAAACAAATCGCTTCATCAATACATATTAATATTGCCAGTTACGAGCCATGCTGATGGTTAGTAGAGTGTTCATGGTCTGAACTTTCTTCCTGGGTAGCAACTGGTTGCTTTTCCAATGCCTGAATGAAGTTCACCAGATGCCATACCTGATGTTCGTTTAGTGTGCTCCCCCAGGCAGGCATAGAACCTCGCCCGACCTTAATTTTGTAGGCAAAATCACCATCTGGATGCAGGCCAGACATGGCCACCAGATTTGCTGGCGTTGTATCTAACATCTTCCCTGCCATGCCGCTGCCATCTGCATTGGATCCATGACATGAAACACAGTTTTGTTGAAACAGTTCAGCCCCTTTTGCGATAGAGTCTTTGCTACGCTGTATAGGATTGACTTTGGCAGCTTCTGCAGGTGGAGCCATCCAGTGTGCTGCCATTGGCATACTATGGTCACCACCATGACCACCTGCATGCATACCCGATGCAAATGCCGTTGAACTGGCTGATATTAATAAGAAGAGAGTTAGCTGTTGTTGTTTTTTCATACGGGTTACCTTTTTATTGTGTTTAAATTATTGATCATTAGAACCAGAAACTCACACCGGCAACAAGCTGTGACTCGCTCGATTCTTGGACGATTGAATTACCAAATTTCTTTTCAAAATTAATGCCGATATAAGGCGAAAACTCACGTTTTATTTCATAGTGCAGACGTAATCCAAGTTCAGCCGATTCAAGACCGGAAACGATGCCTCTGGCATTGTCGTCATCACTGTAAATGCTCATTCCAAGATTAGGCACTAATACCAGTTTTTGAGTGAACATATATTCATATTCTGCATCTATTCGAGTATTAATAACGCCGTCTTCATTGATAAAAACATTAGCGTCAACCTCAAACAGGTATGGTGCAACACCCATAAAACCTATACCGACCCAGTCCACAGATGGCTCAGGTTTAAACTCGTGTCGTAAACCAAACTGGACATCCCAGAATGGAGCAATGGCTCTACTATAAAGTAGATCGACTTCATTGCTCTCGACTGCACCGTCGACACTTTCTCCTGTTAACTTAAGCCAGAATTTATTTAAGTCCTTACCCATCCAGGCATCAACTTCCCACACCAGTAAAGTGCCTTCATCCGAATCACGAAATTCCAGTTTATCGACTTTCACCATAGTCAGTAGTGGGTCATCAGACATCTCACCTGCAAAAGAAGTAAAGGGAGTCATAGCCATTAATCCGGCTAAAGCTATTTTTTTAAAATTCATCTAAATTCTCCCCCTAACTGACGATGACTGTGCGGAACATGCCCGGCATGTGGTACAACAGATGGCAGTGATAAGCCCAGCCTCCCTCAGCATCCACCGAGACCCGGTAACTGATACGCGATCCGGGCTGAACGATTACGGTATGTTTTCTGGGTAGAAAATTATTGTCACCAGTTTCCAGATCTGACCACATTCCATGCAGGTGCATCGGGTGATTCATCATGGTGTCGTTGACAAAGGTGATGCGTAGACGCTCACCGATTTTCCAACGTAAGGGTTCTGCATCACTGTGTTTGACACCATTAATAGACCACATATAACGTCCCATATTACCCGTCAGATGCAGCACAATCTCACGGTCTGGATCCCGCTCATTGATCGTCGTACGAAGATTCTTCAAATCCGCATAGGTGAGTACTTTACGGCCATTGCCACGCAAACCCACACCGGGGTCGTTGAGTCGATAATCAGCTGCTTCTGCTCGCATATCCACATGAGGCCCGAATTCGGTTTTGGCATGAACCAGTTTAGAAGTGCTGAAGTCTGAAGGATTGCTTTTCATTGCTGGTGTTGTTGCCATACCGGGTATGGTATGTCTCATCGCCGCATGATCCATTGCGCTCATATCCATTGGGGGTGACCCCATATTCATCTTCGAATGGTCCATGCCTGACATATCCATTTCCCCCATGTCCATTTTAGAATGATCCATACCGCTCATATCCATTGAACTCATGTCCATCGCCATATCACCGTGTGATAAATCAGCGACTTTATCGAGCTCAGGAACTTCAGCTGATAAGGATGCATCCGCAGTAAGCGTGCCTCGTGCATAACCGGAACGGTCGATAGATTGTGCAAAAATAGTGTAGGCCATGTCGTCATTCGGTTCGACAATCACATCATAGGTTTCTGCCACACCCATGCGAATTTCCTCGACCGTGACCGGTTCAATATTCTGGCCATCAGCGGCAACCACTTTCATCGTCAACCCGGGAATGCGTACATCAAAAAAAGTCATTGCCGAGCCATTAACGAAGCGTAAACGGACCTTTTCTCCTTTATTAAATAGCCCTGACCAGCCGTCATTCGGGGTCACACCATTCATTAAATAGGTATAGGTATAACCGGTAACATCAGACAGATCGCGTTGGCTCATGCGCATTTCACTCCACATAGAGCGTTCGGCCCAGGTTGCTGAAAAACCTTTCTTTTTTATATCTGCCATCAAGTCCTGATGGGTACGCTCCTTGATGTTGTAATAGTGACTGAGTTTTTTTAGCTTGCTATAAACATCGGTTGGGTTTTCATCGGTCCAGTCAGACAACATCACAATGTACTCCCGATCAAACTCGACAGGATCAGGTTCTGCTGGCTCAACAATGATGGAGCCATATAAGCCTGTCTGTTCCTGAAATCCTGAATGACTGTGGTACCAGTAAGTGCCGCTTTGTACCAGCTTGAACTGATACACAAAAGTATCTCCGGGCGCGATACCATTAAAGTTATTGGCAATGCCCGGTACACCATCCATCGCGCTGGGTAAAATCAGTCCATGCCAGTGAATAGAACTGGTTTCTTTCAGGTTATTAGTGACACGTAGGGTTACCGTATCACCTTCTTTAAAACGTAAGGTGGGAGCAGGTAGTGAACCATTCACTGTGGTCGCGATGCCACTGGTTCCGGTGAAGTTAACCGTTTGCTCGCCAATCGACAGGTCAAACACTTTACCGCTTAACATTGGTTGACCAGTTTGTGCCTGGCGAACTGCGGCAGACAAACTATCAGGTTTAAAACCCAGTCCTGCTAGCAGGGTGGCAGCGGATACTCCCAGCACAAAACGACGGCGCGATAGATCTTCGGG
Source organism: uncultured Gammaproteobacteria bacterium (assembly GCA_937894085.1). Lineage (GTDB taxonomy): Bacteria > Pseudomonadota > Gammaproteobacteria > JACNJF01. The sequence goes on from CALCSG010000123.1 coordinate 11,786, forward strand.
CTCGGAGAGAGTCTGTATAATACAACTTGAGTTTTCACTCATTGATAAATCCTCATACTCCAGACGTAAAAATGCCTGGGTAAACATAAACAACTTTATAAGTCTGTCAGTGCCTGAAAGACTCAGGCTAAGAGAGGATTAAGATTTTGGGGGACGTTTTACTAATTCAGGGTAATGAGCTTGTAAGCTCTCATCATTTATAGTGAATTTAAATGCTATTTCATTCCTGACTGTAACCAGGGATTGATTCGAAATTTGAAAGAATGAAGTAGAATGGCCGACACAGGAAACGTGATTCTGGCAATGTTCATTATGATTCATGGCGCAATCTTTATCCATGTTTAAATGATCTGAACTGCTGGATTCCATCATTGAATTTTGACAGTTTATTCCATGGCTATCCTGTTCAAAATCAACGGCCATGCTCACCTGAACAGAACTGATAGCCATCATCAGTACTAATATCCAGGAGAAAATTTTTTTGTTCAAAAAGTACATAACCCTAATAAATCATAAATTCCTAATTTTTACAAGCAGCTAATTTTCAGTTTTTAACAAATTTATAATAACCCTTATGTTTAAGGACTGTTAGCTGGACTTATAGTTCAATTAAAAACTCACATGTGAGTAGACATTATTTTTTGATTGAAATTTGTTAATGCCACCGGTAATTGCATTTAAGTTAGCCTGAATGCTTCCTAAATGATTGATGAAATAATTAAAATGGACTCAACCTGTATTAAGGTTGTTTTAACTGGTAGTGAAATTGAATGGGGTCCAATCAAGCTACAGCCCGTAAGGAGCGTCAGTAACAGGTCGTTAGAAATATTTTAAGTTCAGTAGTTAGAACTTCCGCAGGATTCGTTTAACGAGTGGATCGATATTCGTATTGAACAGAAAAAAGATATCAGGTAAATACATGCCTTTTCCGCAGTAGATTCATCCTGATTCCGATAGGCTCCTAGGAACTAAATTTTATTTTCCTGTTTTCATAATAATCGGTGAGCCCCTGCATACTGGGTTGATCATATTCTCTTAATCCACTTAATACCATGCGTTTGCAGCCTCTTCCAACTTTTGATCCTTCACTGAGTAAATCATATTCCAGCGTTAGCCCGCCACGCTTACCGGTTACCTGTAAGCTCTTTTTGCTGAGTTCAAGGTCGACGCTGTCTATATCCAGTGAGCTTAGTTCGAGGCTCATACTTTCATAAATGATCAGAGGTCGATCCGGGTTGATCATGACATTTTGTTCGGACATCAGGGGTACAATGATATGTGGAAATGCCTGACTGGAAAATTCAACATAATGCTTGGTCAGGGAAACGATCAAATCTTTATTGGTGGTAGAGTTACCGGAACATTCCATGGCCAGGTATTTTTTTTCTTTATCATCCATTAAAGCGAGATGTTCAGAGTCACTGTCTTTTTCGGGCAGGATTAATTCCACCTGATCGCCAACCATGCCGGAGAAATTAAAGATCATATTCTGGCGTAAACCATAGTGATGAATAATCACCGAAAACAATAAATCACCGGGGACGCAAAATCTTTTAGAATCAACATCGTGGATTGGGTTAAAATCCCCAGCCACATTTTTAGCAAAATCACTGGCTTGCTGTCGTGTGAATGACAGCTTTGACCCTTCAGTCTTGTAGTACTCTTCGATATTCATGGGTTCGAGATGGCTAGAAAACTGGTAATAATACCATGAAATTTGATTAATTTTGAATATCATCCACTTTTTTTCTGTAAAAGGTTACTGTTTAAAACTATGTTGAAACTCGAAAAACTGGCCCTGCGCAGAGGTGCTTTATTGCTGTTTAATGATGTCTCATTAAATATCTCTGGTGGAATGAAGCTGGGTTTAACCGGCGCTAATGGTTGTGGTAAATCTTCATTGCTAAGCCTGATACTGGGTGATTTACAGCCCGATGAAGGTGACTTTTCTATCACACCCGGTTGGGTAGTTGCACATGTGGCGCAGGAAACAGATTGTTCTGATCGTCCTGCCATCGAAGTGGTAATGGATGGAGACACTGAGCTGCGTGATTTGCAACAACGATTGCAAGTTGCCGAACAAAAGGCGGATGGACACGAGATTTCAGCCTGCCATGTCAGGCTTGAGGAGATTGATGGTTATCAGGCATATAGCCGTGCTGCAAAACTATTGACGGGGTTAAGTTTTAGTGAGGATGACCTGCAACGCCCGATGAATGATTTTTCAGGTGGCTGGCGCATGCGTCTTAACCTGGCAAGTGCATTGATGTGTCGTTCAGATTTATTGTTACTGGACGAACCAACAAACCATCTTGACCTGGATGCGGTAATCTGGCTGGAGCAATGGCTGAGCAGGTATCAGGGTACGCTGATCATGATATCGCATGACCGGGATTTTCTGGATTCTGTGGTAACCAGCATTGCTCATGTAGAGCAGCAGTCGATTATTTTGTATAAAGGTAATTATAGTGCTTTTGAAAAACTGCGAGCCGAGCGTTTATCGCAGCAGCAAAGTAACTATGTAAAACAACAGAAAACCATACAGCACATGCAGTCGTTTGTGGATCGCTTTAAGGCCAAGGCGACCAAGGCTAAACAGGCACAGAGTCGGGTAAAGGCACTGGAAAGAATGGCATTAATTGCGCCGGCGCATATCGACTCACCGTTTAATTTTGAATTTGCCGAACCCGATGTGTTACCAGGTTTTTTAATGCGTATCGATAACGTATCCGCAGGTTATGAAGACAAAATTATTCTAAACAAGGTCAATCATACCTTATTACCTGGAGAGAGAATTGGATTGCTCGGATTAAACGGAGCCGGTAAGTCGACGTTGATTAAACTAATCGCCGGCGAAATACAGCCAAAGACCGGTGTGATTGAAAAAGCCAAAGATTTAAAAGTCGGTTATTTTGCGCAGCACCAACTGGAACAACTTGATAAAGACGCATCGCCATTATTGCATTTGCAGCGTATTGATGAGAAAGCTAGCGAAAAAGCAATGCGTTCATTTCTGGGTGGTTTTAATTTTCAGGGTGACAAGGTGATGGATCCTGTCGGGCCATTTTCCGGTGGGGAAAAGGCTCGCCTGGTGCTGGCATTATTAATCTGGCAAAAACCTAATCTACTGTTACTGGATGAGCCGACCAACCACCTCGACCTGGAAATGCGTCTCGCGCTTAACAATGCTATACAGAGTTTTGTCGGCACCGTCATCCTGGTATCGCATGACCGTCACCTGTTACGTACCGTGTGTGATGACCTGTTGCTGGTCGACTCTGGCAGAGTAATAAGCTTTAATCAGGAAGTTGATGATTATCCACGCTGGCTGGCGGAAAGAAAAAATCAGAAAGTAGAAATATCATCGACCTCGGTAAAACCGGCGCTGGATAAGAAAGAAAGAAAGAAAAGGGATGCCGAATTTCGTAAAACTATTCAGCCACAGATAAGTAGACAAACGCGGCTGGAAAGAAGCATTGGAAAAATCGAAAAGAAGCAGACTGAAGTAGAAGCTTGCCTGGCTGACTCTGCTACCTATGATGATTCACAAAAAGAAAAACTGAAAGAATTACTTTTCAGGCAGGCGGATAATAAAAGACAGCTGGATGAGCTGGAAATGGAATGGTTCGAAATTAGTGAAGAAATAGAACAGTTAAGAGCTGATTATGATCAAGTTTAAAGTCATTTATTGGGGGTCTGTAAATCCCCGGCTTTAGCCGGCAAATCGTCATACCGGGCCTGACCCGGTATCCATCGGGAAATTGGTACGATTGCAACTATTAGGCTTCGATAGCAATGGATTCCCGCCTGCGCGGGAATGACGAAGAGGCTTTAAGACCGAATGTCCGGCTTTCAGCCGTACTACTAAGCCACCGGCTTGTAGCCGGTGGAGTATTTACTTATAAGAACTGCAAAATCGGGTACTGACTTAAATACAAGGCTAATAGAAAAAATGATAGTTGCAGGGCTTGTCTCTTAAGATTAGTATTATTTACAATGTAAATGCCTGTTTACGCGTAATTATCTAACCCTGTATTTTATATGCAGCACTTCTTTTGTTGATGATTAGCCTGTTTGCAGGTAATTTTAAAATTCTAACTGGAATAGATAATTACATGAACATGAGGAGTAAACCGTCATTGCTGGAGAAGCTGGGAGCGAATGTTTTTACCCGTTCGATGACGCAGACCACGCATTTAGCGGTTAATAAACTGGCACCAGAATGGTCTTATCGCAAAGCACATAAACTATTACTGAAGCCTAAATCTAAAAAGGTCAATCTTGATCAACTGCCGTATGGCATTAACACCCAGAGAGTCGTCAGTTCTGAGGGCACTTTACAGGCATATCACGTTGGCAATGGACCCGCCGTACTGCTGATTCATAGCTGGAATGGCGGCGCCTATCAGTATTTTGCGCTGATGCGCGGTCTGGCCGAATGCGGATTCAAGGCGATTTCGTTCGATCATTTTGGCCATGGAAACAGCAGCGGCGGTAACTCTGCTCTGCATCGTTTTATTAACGGTGTAAATATCATGCTGAAATTCACGCTCTCTAATTCACCCGCCGGTATGGCTGGTATTGTCGCCCATTCGATGGGCACTGTCGCGTTGGTGAATGCAAAACCTGATTTCATAGGTGATACTCCTATAATGCTGGTTTCGCCAATTTTTCGTTTCAGAGATTATTTTTCCCTGTTAGTCAATGTGCCGGGGCTACACCCTCAACTGTGCAATCAATACCTGGCTCGTTTTGAAAAAAGCACCAGGATCGTTCCTGACAGGATAGGGCTAATAGAACAATTACCGCAGTACGCTAGCCAGACTCTGCTGATTCATGATAAAAATGACCAAATCAGTTCATTTCGTGACAGCCTGAAATTTATTTCAGACAACCCTTCGGCACGCCTGTATCCAATGCAGAACCTGGGCCATGATCGAATTATTCAATCGGAATCGGTGTGGCTACAATTAAAGGCTTTGCTGAATTACCGCGAAATTCATCAGCTATCCGCTGACCCAACTAAAAGCTGAAGCTGTTTGTATGTTCGAATTTGATGAGTTATATGTAAATAGTGCCTGATCGAAAAGCAGGTTCTACTACGACTTTCCGTTCAGGCACTAATTAAGATACTTTTTTAACAAGATGAGGATACATAATGATAACAAATTATTTTGTTCAGCATGGTATCGCAAATGAGAAGGAAGTCGATGCGGGCAGGTCTCTATCGACTCAAGGAAAAGAGGAGGTGCAAAAAGTAGCTGAAAATTTAAAGATTCAGGGTGTTATTATCCGTAAAATATTTCACAGCGGAAAACTGAGAGCCCGACAGACAGCCGATATATTTGCGCAAATTCTGGACGTTGATAGCATTTTGGAATCGAGTGTTATGAATCCCAATGACGACCCTCAGGAATTAATAAGGCAAATAACACAAGATGCGGTAATGTATATCGGGCATTTACCCAATATGCAGAGAGTTGTGGCAAAATTAATAACTGGTGATGCAAGTTTAGACGTTGTTAAATATCAAAACTCAGCAGTAGCCTGTGTTGAAATTGACGCAGGAGCCGGTCGACTTAAGTGGTTTATTACCCCTGACATATGTTAGTGGCTGCTTTTTTATAATTTTCTAATTTCAAGAAAATCATCCAGATTATCCAGCATGATATCAGTAAGTAGAGGATCAAAATGTTTCCCTCTCTGGTCATGGAAAAATTCAAGAATTTTATTTAGTGGCCAGGCCTTTTTATAACAACGGTCACTACCCAGGGCATCGAAAACATCAGCTATTGCGGTTATTCTGCCATAGATATGAATACCTTCGGCTGATTTTCCATGCGGGTATCCACTACCATCCCATTTCTCCTGATGCTCGAACGCAATAGTAGCGGCTGTTTTTAAAATGGGCCTGTTTGATTTTTTCAACATGTCATATCCAATTTGACAATGCGTTTTCATGATTTCAAATTCTGCGTCGGTGAGTTTCCCGGGCTTGTGTAAAATACTGTCTGGAATGCCTATTTTGCCGATATCGTGCATCGGAGATGCAAGTTGAATTAGCTTGGCCTCGATGCTATCCATACCTGACTTTAATGCCAGTAACTCAGAGTATCTGGCAACCCGGTTAACATGCTCACTGGTTTCTTTTGAGCGAAACTCTGCAATGGTGCCAAGCGTGAGGATGACTTCATGCTGGGTGTCTTCTATCTCCTGATACAGCGAAACATTATCATAAGCAATTGATATATTGGTCGTAAATAACTTCATCAGTCGCTTATTTAACGGGTCAATCTGTAAACAGCCTGACAGGAAAATGACGCCATAGCTTCCCTGTTTGTTTTCAAAGTAAAAGACACACTGTCCCTTCTTTGAAATAACTGTTTTTTGCTGTATGGCTTTCTCAATCAGAGCAACATCCTCATCTCTGAGCACCTGGTTAATGTATTTACCATTAAAGCCCTTGAAGCGTCCTGTGCCGGTAATTATTTGCGGGTTTTTTTCTACCTGAAGTTGCTCGCATCCCGCCAGAAAGCTGGATGCGCCGGCAAATAGTGCATCTTTATTGAGATTCATAACAGAGGCTATCTGTAATAACAGGCCTGATACAAATTGATCGAGTTCATAAGTTTTAAATAAATCTGAAGTTGATGCAATGACTCTTTCCAGCCCAGTACGGTTTTGCTCTATGGCCATAATGTCACGATATGAGCGCAACGAGGCATACATTACGGTATTCAGCTTTTGAACGGTTAATTCAGTTTTATCCTTGTAATCATTAATATCGTAATCTTGAATCACCTGTGTTTCCGGCGCGCTGCCGGGTTGACCGGTGCGTAACACGACTCGAACAAACTTATTTTTTAACTGTTCACGGATGTAACGCACAGTTTTTAATCCGGCATCGTCGGTTTCCATTACCACATCTAATAAAATAAGTGCCGTGTCGGGGTGTTGCTGAATAAGCTGGCAGGCCTGCTCACCGCTGAAGGCATGCAAAAATTGTATACCTTTACCCTGGAACTGGAATTTTCTCAAGGCTAAAACTGTGACATCATGAATACCCTGTTCATCATCCACCAGCATGATTTTCCAGGCATCTTCACGCCTCCGTTCAATATCTTTATTAACCGGTTGAGTCTTATTGTTTGAAAAGAGCGGGTTTTCCTGGGGCATCTGATAATTCATTACATAAAACAGTCCTTTACTTATAACCCATAGATGAAGATTTTCAAGAAAAACTAAGGTAAAAACAGGCTACACTCTTTTTTAATAGTAAAAAGACCTATTTTAATAGATAAGGAATTATTTTTGTACAGTAGTTTACGCTCAAGATCCATTTTAGGTGCAGTGATAGTATTGTTATTGATGTTATCAATAGCACTGTATGGGCATTTTCTTTTTGAGCGAGCAACAGGCTATGGTCAGGAGATTAGCCTGGAGCACAACGAGTTAAGCCGAATCGTTAATGCCTTAAAGTCGCCGGTACTGGATCTGGAATCAAACCTTTACCTTTACACCCTCGTGTTAAGTGATAGTCAGCAACAGAAAACCAGGTTATTTATGGATGAAATGTTGTTTCAGCTTGACGACCTGAAAAAAAATAACCTGGTAAAAAAAAATATTCAGCTCAAAAAAGATGTTGCAGCGCTTAATACAATTGCTTTAAGTATAGAGTCTAACGCCAGCACACTATTTGAGATGACACGGCGCGATCGTTACCCGGCTTTAACCATCCTGTCGGATTACCTTGGGCCGAATAATGAAAATTTTTTAGCAGCATTTCAAATAGCCGATTATGAAGCTGAAGAGTTAATCAATGAACCTGCACAGTTTCAAATTAAAAATATATTAAATAACCTGAAGTATGCATGGGGACAAATGATCAGTTCGACACGAATACTGATTTCGGCTCGAACGGGTATTTTTGGTAACCCGGATGCTACGATGGCTCTAGTAGGTGGAAATCTGGCTACTTACTCTCGGCTGGTTGATGAGTTAATTACTGAACTTGAAAAATTTCAACAACAGGGTTTGCTGGGTTTGCAGCAAGCAAGTGTGCTGGGGGAAATTCGTAGCGTTCAGAAATTTAGAGCACGTTCTACGCAAGAGTTGATTAAAATTTTAAATGCCGAAGTCTGGCGTCAGGATGTTCCATTAATACTGAATCAGCTAAAGCCGCTGTTTGAGAAGGCTCAAGCTGAATTAATTCTGATAGAACGCCATCTGGAAACGCTGACCGCATACAATCTAAAGCAAACAGCAGTGGCCACCAGAACACTTTCAAATTTTTTATGGCTGTTTAGCGGATTTGTTGTTTTTATTTTTATACTGATGTACCTGGTTTTTGAATTTTGGTTAAGACGACCAATCGTTAAAATAGCCCGCGCTATTGATACAGTAGGTCAGGGCCGAATCAAGGTAAAGTTAAAAAACACCGGCATACAGGAAATTGATGATCTGGTGTCGGCTTTTAGTTTCATGCAACAGCAAATTGCCAGCAGGCAGCAACGTTTAACTTCCATTTTAGAAAATGCAGGGGAAAGTATAATTACGACTGATGATTTGGGACTAGTCGAATCATTTAATACCGCAGCTGAAGATTTATTTGGTTACCAGGAAAAAGAAATTGTAGGTAAAAATATAAAATTATTAATGCCTCAACCTTATCAGGATAAGCATGATGGTTACCTCAAGCGATATCGTGACAGTGGAGGGAGTAGTTCGGTGATGGGAGTCGCTCGTGAGCTTGAAGGGCAAAGAAAGGATGGTACTGTGTTTCCACTGGATTTAACGACTTCAGTTATTTTCGTGGGTGAACAACGTAAATTTATAGGCGTCATTCAGGATATGACGGCCCATAAACATGATGAAATGAAATTGAAGAAGGCAAAAGAAAAGGCGGAATTGGCACATGCTATTATTACCCGCAAAAACCAGGAAATTCAGTTATCCATTGACCAGTTAAAAGAAACCCAGAGTCAACTGGTTGAGGCAGAAAAAATGGCTTCTCTGGGGGAGCTGGTAGCCGGAGTGGCACATGAGATTAATACGCCTATCGGTATAGGTGTTACGGCAACATCGCACATGATAGAAGAGTTGAAATTGATGAAGGTTTTGTTAGATAAAGGTGAATTAACGCAAACGAATCTGGAACAATTTTATGAAGAAGCAATTGATGCCTCGACAATTTTAATGAATAACCTGAATCGTGCAGCAGATTTGGTGCGCAGTTTTAAACAGGTCGCTGTTGATCAGAGCAGCGAAGAAAAAAGGTTATTTAATGTGGCAGAATATGTGCGCGAAATATTATTAAACCTACGTCCGCAGTTGAAAAAAACCAGGCATATTATACAGATTGATTGTGCCCAGGATCTGTCTATCCAGAGTATGCCGGGGGCTATTTCACAAATACTCACCAATCTCATCATGAATTCGTTGATTCATGCATTTGATGAAAACGAACAGGGTAAAATTATAATTAAGTTTGTGGTTGAATCCGGCAAATTATGTTGGAATTACAGTGATAATGGCAAGGGTATGTCCCCGGAGATAGTGAAACAAATTTTTAATCCATTTTTTACAACTCGGCGCAAGGATGGGGGCAGTGGGTTAGGTTTGCACATCGTTTATAACCTGGTTACTCAGACCCTGCATGGAAAGGTAGGCTGTGACAGTAAGCCTGGATCGGGTACCGATTTCAATATTGAAATTCCACTTGATTGAGATTTTTACCGGTAATTATAACCAGGTTTCCAGCTTTTTGACGAGTTGCTGACGTGAAACAGGCTTGGTCATAAAGTCATTCATGCCAGCCTGTAAACACAGATGGCGGTCGGATTCCATCGTATTGGCAGTCATGGCGAGAATAATTACCTGTGGGTTGATGACACCTGAATCCGCCTGGCGAATGATGCGGGTAGCTTCAAGTCCACCCATCTGTGGCATTTGCATATCCATGAATACCAGGTCGTAATTTTTTAATTTCAGCAGTTGAATAGCTTCCAGCCCGGTTTCAGCTATATCACAGCTGAACCCCTGTTTTTCTAATAGTTTTTGCGCGACCATCTGGTTAATTTTATCATCCTCCACCAGCAGGATTTCTGCATTTTTATCTGACAAATCGGTTTCGGTATTATCATCAGGTCGCGATTCAGAGTTCTCAAATGAAACCTGTAATGGCAGCGTAAAACTAAAAGCGCTGCCACAATTTACCTGACTGTTAACAGTCATTTCTCCCTGCATTAATTCAACCAGTTGTTTGCAAATGGCAAGACCGAGTCCGGTGCCGCCAAATTTTCGAGTTGTGGAAGAGTCGACCTGATGGAAACAGTCAAAGAGTTTCTGCTGGTTTTCTTTTGCGATACCAATTCCTGTATCGGTAACACTGAATTTAATATATGCCAGGTCGTTTTCTATTGCGCTCTGCGCAAGCTTAATGTCTATCTTTCCCTGCTGCGTAAATTTAATGGAGTTACTGATCAGGTTAAGTAGTACCTGCTTAATACGTAAAGGATCGCCCATATAATAGCGCGATAAGTTTTCATCCATATTGACTTCACAGTCCAGATTTTTTAGTCGACATTGACTACGAAATGTCTGGTGAACAGATTGGATTGTTTCATGTAGATCAAAGTGAATATTTTCCAGTGATATTTTTTTGGCTTCCAGTTTGGAAAAGTCGAGTGTATCGTTAATAAGATGAAGTAATGATTTACCGCTATTCAGAATAGTATCGACTAATTCCTGTTGTTCACTGTCGAGATCTGTATCGCCCAGCAGTTCCGACATTCCCAGTACCGCATTCAGGGGGGTTCTGAGTTCATGGCTTATGTTAGCCAGAAACTGGCTTTTTATCTCGATTGCATCAATTGCTTTTTGTTGCGCATTTTTTCGCTCAACAATTTCATTTTGAAGTTGTTCAAAATGAATGCCTGAACGAATAGATGACGCAAAACTATTGAAGATAGGTATCATTTGACTGAGCTGCCAGGGTTCCCACAAGCCTCGTCGATCGTATCCGGCGAGTACAATAAATCCAATATTGCTCAAATTGATAAACGTAAAAGACCCGAATTCAACTCATAAGTGCAACTTAACCTAGCTGCACTGTTAAGGAAA
>CALCSG010000124.1 GCA_937894085.1 uncultured Gammaproteobacteria bacterium
TTTCCTTAACAGTGCAGCTAGGTTAAGTTGCACTTATGAGTTGAATTCGGGTTATAAGTAAACTGTAGTTATATTTTTAACAGAAGGTCCGGTAGAAAACCTGACCTTTCTGTTTAAATTTATTTAGAATTATGTTGCCATATTGATCTTTACTAAAACAGTAACAATTAAGTGGCATAAAAATTTAACTGAAAAATAAAAAGGGAAAATCATGTTAGAAAATTTAGATATTATGAAGTTGGTGGAAACATACGTTATTCCATGGGGAATCAATATCGCCATGGCACTGGCGATATTTATCATTGGTAGAATGATAGTCAGCACACTGACCAAAGTACTGCGTACCGTGCTTGGTAAATCGAAGATGGATCAGATACTCATCAATTTCGTCGCGTCAATTTTTAAAACCATATTATTATTATTCGTGGTTATTGCATCGCTGGATAAACTGGGTGTTGACACGACATCATTAATTGCCTTATTAGGTGCTGCTGGTTTAGCCGTAGGTCTGGCGCTGCAAGGCTCATTACAGAACTTTGCATCCGGCGTTATGTTGATCATCTTTCGCCCCTTTAAGGCTGGTGACTTTGTTGAAGTAGCAGGAACTTCCGGTGTCGTAGAGACAATTAGTATCTTCAGTTCTACACTGCGTACCGGCGATAATCGTGAAATAATTATCCCTAATGGTGCAATTTATGGCGGTACTATTACCAACAATTCTGCACGTGACACACGTCGAATCGATATGGTTTTTGGTATTGGCTATGATGATGACATCAAGAAAGCCAAAGAGTTACTGGATCAAATGATCAATGCTGACGAGCGCGTATTAGCAGACCCTAAACCTGTAATTGCGGTGTCAGAACTTGCTGATTCTTCAGTGAACTTTGTGGTTCGACCATGGGTAAAAACCGGCGACTACTGGGCAGTGAAGTGGGATTTTACTGAAGCAGTAAAACTGAAATTTGATGAAGTGGGAATTTCTATTCCTTATCCTCAGATGGATGTTCATCACGACAAATAAGTCTGGAACTGATTTTAAAAAGGCCGCTTTTGCGGCCTTTTTTTTGCTATGAATTGATAAAGGCTTTAGTTAATTTTTTCTATTCAGGCAAATTTCAGGTTCATTCAATTTTATCTTTTAAGGCAGGGTATTTACGCAAATAAGCACGCATCTGGTGATAACTTAATCCCAGTGCATCCGCTGTTTTACGCTGATTATATCGATATTTATGCAAAGCAATTTGCAGTAGCTGCATTTCATGTTGCTGAATATAGCTCTTAAAATCGTCGGGTAACCCGACTATTTTCTTTTCAGCTTCCGGATGATCCAATGGAGACTCTGCATCCATTTTATTTGACAGACTTGTTGATAATTTACGCCGGGGTCGATAAGGCGACTCGAATGGGTCAAAGTCAATAACATCAATCGGCTCATCAATTTCATTTCGATACACAGCTCTTTCGATAACATTTTTCAATTCCCGCAAATTTCCCGGCCAGCCATATTCCTGCAAACTTTGCATGGCACTATCACTAAACCCGGCAAAAAATCCACGTTTTAGCACCTTAATCATCCCGGTCGCAAAAAACCTTGAAAGCAGAGGAATATCGTCTATTCTGAAGCGTAAAGGGGGCAAGGTAATCACATCAAAAGATAGTCTGTCCAGTAAATCAGCTCTGAATTTGCCCTGCTCTACCATCAGCGGAAGATCCATATTGGCAGCGCCAACAATACGCACATCTACAGAACGCGTTTCTCGCCCACCTACTCTCTCAAACTCACCATATTCCACAACTCTAAGAAGCTTTTCCTGTAACCTGATAGACATGTTTGCAATTTCATCCAGGAACAGTGTTCCACCATCAGCCTGTTCAAATCGTCCGATATGGCGCCTGATTGCTCCGGTAAAAGAACCTGCTTCATGACCAAATAGCTCTGATTCCAGCAAGCTTTCAGGCAATGCTGAACAATTTAATTTAATGAGTGTTTTATCCCAGTTAGAAGAAAGAAAATGAAGCCTCTCAGCAATTAATTCTTTTCCTGTGCCGCGCTCTCCAATAACTAAAACGGGCTTATTGAGTGGGGCCACCCGCGATACCTGCGCAAGAATATTAAGGAAAGCCGGAGACTCGCCAATGAGTTTATGATCTTCCTTTTGAGTCATTTTAACTATTATATAGCTTTTCTACACATATATTGATTATTATAACCAAATATTTATTTTATACAATCATTCGTCACTTCATTATATTTCTTATTAAATTCAATAACTTAAACCAAATATATAGAAACTGGCATGATTCATGTTAATAGAAACATATACCGCAAAAAATAAATGAATCGTCAGGAGAAGATGACTTGAGATGCTTAACTAAACCAATAGACAGCAAGAAGAATCACGTTATAGCGATCAACAGTTATTGCCCGCTTAACCGAACCGCTAATGGTCATTATCAAACACAAACAACTTTTTTAAATTTATAGAGGAATAGTCATGGGAATTTTTAGCCGATTAAACGATATTGTAAATTCAAATATTAATGTCATGCTGGATAAGGCAGAAGATCCAGAAAAAATTATTCGCCTGGTGATTCAGGAAATGGAAGATACCCTGGTAGAAGTCAGAACTGATGCAGCAAGAACCATTGCCGACAAGAAAAAACTACGTCGTAAGATAGATTTAATGGTTCGAGAAACCACAGAATGGGAAAGAAAAGCTGAACTTGCCATATCAAAAGCCCGAGAAGATCTGGCACGTGCAGCACTCACAGAAAAACACAATATTGAAAGAGATTGCGAAATTCTGGAGACAGACTTACAGGAACTTGAATTACACCTGAGCAAGCTAAATGAAGATATCGGTCACTTACAACAAAAGCTGGATGATGCTAAAAATCGTCACAAAGCGATGATCTTGAAACATGATACTGTTGCCAGCCGTCTGCGCACACGTAGCAAATTACACGATGACAGAATTAATGATGCACTCGGAAGGTTCGAAGGGATTGAAGAGAAAATTGACCAGATGGAAGGAAAAGTAGATGCCTTTGATTTAGGTCGCGAACAGTCATTAAAAGATCAGTTTGCCGAACTGGAATCAGCAGATGTAATTGATGACGAACTGGAGAAATTGAAAGCTCGTTTGAAAAGTAAAAGCGATGAATAAAAACTTATTTCCTATAGCAACTTATGGCGACCATATTAAACTGATTAACCTTTAATTTTTACTGGCAATAGCGAATATGGATCATCGATGTCGTTGTAGTAGATACTGCTTGTGCGGCAGGTAGAAATGCCGGTGGCATCATGAGTAAATAGCCACCGGTTAAGACTATAAGCCTTAAATAACAGTTTAAAAAAATTCAAAACGAATAATTTTAACCATAGAGAGAAATATCATGGGTGAAGAACTTTTAGTAATACCAATTTTGTTTTTAACCATCGTTGCACCTATCTGGCTGGTTTTACATTACCTCGCTAAATTTAAATCAGCCAAATCCCTTTCCAGCGCCGACGAGGAAACCCTGGCTGAGCTCTGGCATCAGGCTGACAGGTTTGAAGCCAGAATTGAATCACTGGAAACAATTTTAGACGAAGAAGTCCCAGGCTGGAGAACACGCTCATGAAAAAGAAATTTACTTATACTTTTGAATATCACGATAGTTTATACCGCGATACCGATAATAAAAAAATAGCGGGGGTATGTGCTGGCATAGCCGATTACCTGTCAGTAAACGTCACTATTATCCGCGTCCTTACAGTTATATCAGCACT
>CALCSG010000125.1 GCA_937894085.1 uncultured Gammaproteobacteria bacterium
CTCAGTGAAAATAAAAAAGATTTCACCACGTAGCTCACGAAGGCAAATCAAAATAATGAGAAATAAAAACTTAATCGCTTATTTTGAACCTGATAAAAATTGGTGATTAACAAGATAACTCAGTAAATTCACATTGCCGAGCTGGTATAAGTACTATAAAGCACAACCAGTTAAAATAAACCGTAGCTGAGACATATTGCTAATACTTATCAATGTATTCTTCGTGCTCTGCGTGAGCTTCGTGGTAAAAATATTAATAAAAAGCTCAGTCAGATATTCTCTGGGCATACATTTTTAAAATAGTAGAATCAGGAGTAACCATGAAAATTGGCATCATTAGTGGTAGCCACCGAAACCCTTCGCAAAGCGAAAAAGTGGCGTCTTACATCCAGCAACAATTAATGGATCAGAGTATTGAAACCTGGTTATTTACGCTGGCTGATAATCCATTGCCTTTATGGGATCAGTCGATCTGGGAAAATGATGAAAGCTGGAATAGCCGGTTAGATCCGATAAAAAAGGAATTATCAGGTTGTGACGGATTTGTAGTTATTGCACCAGAGTGGCATGGCCAGGTGCCTGCCGGGTTGAAAAATTTCTTTCTGATGTTCAGTCGCTTTGAGCTCGGTCATAAACCGGCGATGATTGTTGCTGTATCCTCCGGGGATGGCGGAGCCTATCCTGTTGCTGAATTACGCATGAGCAGTTATAAAAATAACCGGCTCTGTTATATTCCGGAACAGTTGATTGTACGTAACGTGGAAAAAGTTTTGAATGAAGATGCCAGTACCAATGATGAGTCAGCCGACAGTTATTATCGTGAACGAATCGACTGGGCTTTAGGTATCTTAAAAGGTTACAGTAAAGCACTTAAAAGCATGCGTGAAACTACTCAAATATTCCATGACAAGTTTGGCAACGGCATGTGATTTATATTGCTAATAAATGAACGATCATAGCTACTCAGCGAGTGGTTAGAATTTTTTATAGAATTTTAAATTTAAGATAAACAGGTGTAATTATGCTATTTGATAATGCTTTGATAGAAGAGATTAACTTATTAATAAAGTTTCCGGATTCATCGATGGAAGGATTGAAAGTTCGTCATACCGCTGATAAATGGATGGTAGATACTGTAAAACGTTTATTTGATAAGGGCCTAACGACTCAGGATGATGGTGGTTATTTAACCGACCTTGGTAAAGAAGCTTTAGAAACTGCCACACTGCTTTTCGGTTTGATGTCACCCAGGTAGGATAGTATTAAGACTGCCTGACCAGGGGAAGAAATTATTCAGCTTCATAATTGTGGGTAATTTCTTCACCGGCAGCAATATCACATAATGCCACAACTGTTTTATCGTCATAATAGCAGGCATTTGGTGAGTCAGAATGATTGATGTACTTCAGGTCGCATTTAACCTTGAACCCTGTTTTTTCATCCAGCCACAAAACATACATACCATCCTGCCTGGTAATTTGACCTTGCAGATGCCCAATTACGGTATCTTTTAAAATTTTTTTACAAGCGAATAATCCCGTTCCATGAATGCTACTTTTCGCCGAATAAGTTAACTCTTTGGTGGACATGAAAAATTCCTGGTTAAACCTGAAATTCAGTTTATATGTTATAAATAAAATTATCTCGCAAAGGCGCGGAGAGCGCAAAGGAGAAGCGTGGATAAACATTCTTCTTAATAATCATTAAGCGGGCTTATCTTTGCGTTCTTTGCGGCTTGGCGAGAGGTAATTTTTTTACAGCTCTATTTTATTTTTAATAAAAATTAGCAGTGTCTTAATGCTTGTCAGCTAAAATTAGTTGAGTGCTATTTCACTATTCTGAGCGAATTGATCGACCCACATAGCGGTAGCCCCTGCGACAGCTACAGGCATGACGATAAAATTAATAACGGGAATACTGGTTAACACCATAACGCTTCCACCAAAACCCAGTGAAAGGCCGCGCCGTTTTTTCAGTGCGGCTTTTTGTTGTTTAAAGGTTAAGTCATGATTACCCATTGGGTAATCCAGGTATTCCAGTGACAGCAACCAGGATCCGAAAATAATCCATAAAAAGGGTGAGATGACATTAATCACCGGGATAATACTGATTAATAGTAAAACCAGTGACCACAACATGATGTAAAGCAGTTTGCCTATTTGTGACATGATGCTGTCTTTGATGATGGTTATCAAACTGACGTTTGAATTGATGTCTCGACCGGTTAGTTTTTCTTCTATTTTTTCAGCCATAATCGCATTGAATGGAGCGGCTATAATATTGGCAACAGGAGTAAAAACGAAAAATACGATAATTGCAGTCAACGTGGTGATGAATATCCACAGTATGCTTTCCAGAAAACTTAACCAGCCGGGGACGAAAGACATCATCCAGTCTACGGTCGGCACGAACTGTGAATAACCTGTCCAGATTAAAGCTCCAAACAGCAGAATGTTTAAACTCAGCGGGATTACTACATAACGTTTAATACCTTTACTTTTAATCAGCGAAAGACCTTTTGCCAGGTAAGCGGTGCCGCGTCCAATGTCTGCAATCATGTTGGTTGATTCTCGAACTATTCAGAGTTTAAAAACGCGCTAGTTTACCCTAGTGTAGTGTCCTGAACTACAGGTAGAAATAGAAAGCCTTTAACAATGTGAGTGTAAGGCGCGTTTCGCCGCTAATGGTTATTCCCTTAGCAAGGAACGCAACGTAGCAATCGCGCGTTGTTAAAGGCTTCCCTTCGGGCGAGCCGAGACAGGCCATTCGCGGTGTTGCAGCCTCTTGAAGTAGAGTAACTACATCGGCGAGGCCGCGCCTTGCGACTGACCTGTCTCGACTCGTCTATTTCCATCTGTAGTTTAGGATACTACACTAAAATCCCCTGTTCAGCACGCAAAACACACGTTAGTTAGCGCTTGATATAAGGCGTTAAACCCTGAAAAGCCAGTAGTGCCGAGCCGAAACAGGCATCTGTATGAGTGGCGGGTTTGACCGGTAAATCGAGTAACATGCTACGCATTTTTCCCCACTGCGGGTTTTTAGCGCCACCACCACAGGTTTGAATTTGAGTCGGTTTTACAGTACCCAGCTGAAACAGTTTTTGATAACCCGTTTGTTCAATTTTACTGAGACCTTCGAGTATTGCCTGCAGAAATGTAACATCCGAATCGGGGCGTGGAGTTAATACCGGTTTTTTATTCGGGTCAGGATCTGGAAATCTTTCACCGGTTGTTGTCAGTGGATAATAGTCCAGCCCTGTGGGCTGGTTTAAATTTATCTCAGCAGATAGCTGCTGTATTTCCTCATCAGTGAAACACTCTCTGAGAATGGCACCGCCCGCATTGGATGCTCCACCGGTTAACCATAGATTACCGAGTTTATGGCTGTACACGCCGGATTGCAGATCCTGAATAAAATGAGTGTTAAGGATTTTTAAAACCAGAGTGCTGCCTAACGAAGTGACAGCATCACCCGCATGAATCGATTGTGTGGCGATGAAAGCTGCATTCGCATCGGTCGTTCCGGCACAAACCTCGCAGGTTTTTGAAAAGCCATATTTTTCGCAGAATGTTTCAGCGATAGTGCCGATAACATCCCCTGGCTGTAAAACTTCAGGTAATGAATGCTGAGGCAGAATATCTACTATCCACTCCGGCCATAGCAGTTTTTCGACATCGTAACCGAGTTTTAACGCGTTATGGTAATCGCTGAATCCCCACATTCCGCAAAGAGAATTTGTTAGAAAATCGGCCTGGTTTAGTATTTTAAGATTGGCGTCCAGAGAAAAATCGTCACAAAGCTGGATAGCTTTAGCCAGACCGGAACTGACACTCATAGTAATATGCTGTGCGGATGGACAGTGTTGTTTGATGGTCTGCAGAGCTTCGAAACTACTGGCATCGTTATACATCAGGGCCGGTAATAATGCCTTACCCTGATCGTTGCAGATCAATACGCTGCCGGAAGTTCCATCGATGGCCAGTCGGCTGATTTGCTGTAAATCGAGTTTTTCGGCAAGTTGTTGAAATAGACTGTGCAGGCTTTCGAGCCAGAGCGCTGCAGATTGTTGAATTCTGCCGCACAGATGTTCTGGCGAAGGTAACAGCTGGTTAGCGTCGGCAATGATTTTTTGCTGATCATTGATGACTATGGCTCTACAGCCGGATGTACCAAAATCGATGCCCAGATACAAACTGTCTTCAACAGGAAGCGAGACTTTCGCCTCGCTATCGTGAGTCATGTTCAGGGTAGAACTACGGCCACAGGTGGTACCCAGCCATCTGCCTGATGCTCGGCGATAACATCGGTATAAACGCCGCCGCGAACATTGAATTTAGCGGTAAGTCGCATAAATCGAGGTGATATTGCTGCAACAAGGTCATCCAGGATACGGTTGGTGACAGCTTCGTGAAATGCCCCTTCATCACGATACGACCAGATATACAGTTTGAAGGATTTTAATTCAACACAGCGTTTATCAGGAATGTACTCCAGTTTTAGTGTGGCAAAGTCCGGCTGGCCTGTCATCGGGCACAGGCAGGTGAACTCTGGTGTATCAATGCGAATGGTAAAATCCCGGTCAGGTTTGGGATTGTCGAAAGTATCCAGTGTTTTAGAGGGTTTTGTGGTCATAGTTTTAAATTCAGGATGTTAATGTTGGTTAATAGTTTGTAGACCCTGCTGCAGGGAACTCTCGACATAGCCGCCGTATAACTCGAGCGTGTTGACGCCAATGATGCGCTCACCCACTTCATTGCCATTACCATCCAGGAAAAGCAGGGTAGGTGTAAGGTATACTCCCATTTTGCTGGAAAGTTCGAAAGGTGATGATTTTTTACCGTTCAGATCATTCATCGGGTAATGGCTATCGATGTTAAGTTTACGTATTAAAACGTGGTTATAATCACCACTGCGTAACATAGGTTTAATGATGGCTTCTTCCAGGGTCTTGCAATACCCGCAGTAAGTAGC
>CALCSG010000126.1 GCA_937894085.1 uncultured Gammaproteobacteria bacterium
GACATGGTTCTTTGGCTACCGATCCGCTACAGGCTATTAAATTAACACGAGACTACCTGGCTTATCTGCGTTTAAATCTTGGCGAAGGGGTGGAGGAAATGATGAGTTTTGATGAACTTTATAAGTCAATAGACTGGAGCCCCTTCGAAAAATTACCGGCTTTTGAACTTGGTAACCGGGTTAATGCGTATCAGGTGTTTTTATCTCTGGAAAAAGAATTACTGAATGATTAGCAATTGATTTTAAATCCTTGTAAAGCGATAATTTCTCAGTAGATATCGCATCATTTGAAATGCAGATAATGTTAAATAACTATGATGGGAAGATGATGTGTCAGTGAAAAGCTACCTTGAGGTTTAACCAGGAAAGTAGCAATGTTGTAATGATTGGACTTTATTGGTCAAGTCATTTAGTCTCGGCTTTAATGCATGAGTCTATCCGTTAAACAGATCTAAATTTAGTGCAGATTCCACATTTAAATAAAGGTATAAATCCATGAAATTATTAAAAATTATCCCTGCGGCTATGGCCATTCTTCTTGTTTCAGGTGCCGCATTAGCCGAACCCAAAAAGTTTAAAGATGCAGATACTAATGGCGATGGTATGGTCGATAGTACAGAATTTGCCGCAAGTGGCATTAAAAAAGCCATGAAATCACTGGACACTGATAAAAACGGTAGCCTGAGTAAATCAGAATATTCAGTGGTATTTGACGAAGAATGTGAATAATAAGCCGGTTTTTTAGTTAAGCGGTTCAGTTCATAAAATTGCTCCGGTAGTTTATTCTGCCGGGGCTATTTTTTTGCTAATAATCCGTTAGAAATTAAAGCAGTTAATAAGTTAGCAGTAACTTCTGCATTGGAGATATCGCTCTAAACTTTACTTCCAGGCTAGTTACGTTGAAAACTGGCCATTAAACCCGCTGCTACTATAAATAATCCTCCAAATACCTGATTCAACCGACGTTGATATTTTTCATTACTCATCCACAAAACTAAACTGGTGGCCAGTGTTGCAAAACCCAGCATGACAACAATATCAATGGCGATACTGGTAAACATCATGACACTGAATTGAGTTAGCTGGGCTTCTTCAAGATTCAGGAACTGAGGTAATAAAGCGATCAGGAAAACGGTAGCCTTGGGATTGGTCAGGTTAACCAGGGTTGATTGCCAGAAGCGACGTTTATTTTCCAGATCACACACTGTCCTGTTTTTAAGCGGAATAAAAGGCTGGCGCCATTTTTGAATGCCCAGCCATAAAAGATAAATCACTCCCAGCCATTTTATTAATTCAAAGATGCTGTTGGATGATGCGAGTAGAGTCCCCAGTCCCACACCGACAATGATAAATTGACATGCCAGACCCAGCTGCTGCCCCATGATTGCTGGTAAACTATGCCTTACTCCATATTGAATGCCATTACTCATGGTGTTTATTGCTCCCGCACCTGGTGTTATCGATATCACAACACAAGCCAGGCACCAGGCAAACCAGACGTCGATGCTCATTCAATAAGTGCCAGAGAGAGCCACGGCCAGTAGGTGATGATTAATACTGCGACCAGCAGGATCAGGAAGAAAGGAATAGTCGCCCTGTACAGAGTCATGACGGGCTTTTCAAATCGGTAACTGGCAATAAACAGGTTCATACCGACGGGGGGGGGGTGAAGTAACCCAGTTGCATATTGGCCAGAAAGATAATGCCAAGATGTACAGGGTGTATGCCATAACCAACCGCGATAGGGAGGATTATCGGCACGATAATAACCAGTGCGGAGAAAATATCCAGCATCATGCCCAGTATCAGTAAAAAGATATTTAACAGGATAAGGAAAGTCAGTTTGCTTTGAATATGTTCGCGGATAAAATCAAAAAGACGAGTCGGAACTTCGGTATCAATTAGATAATTGGTGGATGCCAGTGATACCCCGAGGATAATCATGATTCCGCCAACCAATGTCATTGATTCTCGAATGATACCGGGTAATTGCCTGATTTTAATTTCCCGTAATAATAAAACTTCAACGACCAGAACGTATAAAGCGGTCACCGAGGCTGCTTCAGAAACAGCAAAATAACCGGAATATATGCCACCTAGTACCAGAATGGGTAAAGGCAGTTCCCACCTGGCCTGCTTAATAGACAGCCACGCATCGGGTCGTCTTTTTTCCAGCTCCAGATTTTCTGTTCTAGGTTGCAGCATGCTGTATATACTCAGCATAAATAACATTAACAGGCCGGGTAAAGCGCCAGCAATGAACAGTTGATCAATACTCACCGGTTGATCCAGGTCCATTTGCTGTGCGACTACGCCATACAGGATTAAGGGTAAGGCAGGGGCAAATAATAATCCCAGGCTACCCGAACTGGTAAGCAATCCCAGATTAAAATTTTCGCCATATCCCGCCTCTTTCAGGGCCGGGTACAAAAGGGCACCTAGTGCCACGATGGTCACCCCCGAAGCACCGGTGAAAGCAGTGAATAATGCGCAGGCTATGATAGTGACTATAGCCAGGCCACCGGGTAACCAGCCCAGCAAACTATGGGTTAGATTGACCAGGCGTTGAGAAGCATGACCCTCACCGAGCATATAACCGGCAAAAGTGAATAAAGGTATTGCCAGTAATACAGGCATTTCTGCCAGGCGATAAATTTCTATAGAGATAACCGATAAGTCTATTTCTTCGCTATAAAAACCTAGCATGGCACTGGCCGCTATCACTACAAAAAGCGGTGTACGCATAATTGCCAGCAGTAGTAACAGGGGAGCTGTGAAACTCATAACGCGCAGTTATTGCCTTCATCGAAGCGAATAAACATACCTAGCCAGCAAAGACTATGCAGTAAATAACGTATGGCGATTAAACCGAAGGCCAGAGGAATAATAACTTCCAGTATCCAGCTGGGTAATCCGGAAAAACCTGTTAATTGTTGCTGATAGTCCTGCAAAACCCATTGTGCTCCGTACCAGGCAATGATTGTGCAAACACTGGAGGTGAATAAGCCGATAAAAATCTGAATGAACAGGTGAATACGCCTGGAGAAAAGACGTGAAATTAGATCGATACGAATATGCTTATTTTCCCGACTGGCTACTGTGGCGCCAATTAAAGCTGTCCATAGCACCAGAACTCGTAATAACGGGTCTATCCAGATAAAGCCTATATCAAAAAAATTGCGTAAAATTATCTGGCCACTTGAAAGCAATATCATGCTGACCAGCAGCGTAATAAGCAGGCTATCTTCTAACAGGTGAATGGAGCGATTTAAAGATTTCAAAATAGTCGATTAATAAGAAGACAGTTTATTTGCGAAATTCGACCAGCAGCTTCTGGATTTCATCCATCAGTGGTTTATCTATCATGCCATTTTTAATCATATTCTGAATGGATTGATCAGAAAAATCCTGCCATATCTGTACTTCTTTTTCTGTCGGTTGAATGACATTTATGCCCTGGGTTTTGAGTGCAGCAGTTGCATTAATATTATCCTGGCGATTTACCTTATCCAGCACTGCAAATACCTTGTTCATTTCTTCTATCACAATTTTCTGGTCATCGGCTTTAATCTTGTTAAAAGCCTCCTGACTGACGGCCAGAGTACCAATCACATACAGCACAGGAATATCAACCATGTTAGTCAGCTTGGTATGCCACTGAAAGGCTATAGCACCGGTAGAAGTGCTGGCTATAGTCTCGATTAACCCGGTTTGTAAACCGGTAAATACGTCCGCTAAAGGCAATGGAATAGGGGATATGCCCATGGTTTTGAAAGTTTCATAAACCAGATCATCTCCTTCAGGAATCCATACCTTACTGTCCCTGATATCCTGAATGCTGTTGATGATCTTGTTGGACATTATTCTGGCAAAGCCCCCTTCACTGATGCCAAGTAAAACGAAACCATTTTTAGCGACATGCCGTTTAATCCGTTCGTCCATCTCTTTTCTGACATAATCAACTTCTTCAAATGATTTGAACAGCATGGGCATGCTGAGAATCTGGATATTAGTGTCTATAGTTGACAGACCGCTTGAGCTAAAAGCGCCACCCTGCAGTTGATTGATACGAATTTTACGGTGAACACTCTGATCATTTCCCATCACGCCACCCGGATAGAATTTTATCTTTACCCGGTTACTGGTTTTGATTTTTATATCTTCAGCACCTTTTTTCATCTCTTTCATCCAGTTGGTACCGGCTGGAGCTATGGTCGCTATCTTTAAAGTGAGTGCATAGTTTGCTGAGGAATACACTAAAACTAAAATAGCCAGGCCGAGGATGTAAAATGCTTTATTCATATTTATCATGTTTAATTAAAAAAATTCAGGTGATTCTGCGAGCAATACCGTTGCTCTTTTTTGAGCCAGTGTGTTAATCAATGTCAGTCCTGGTTCGACAGGATTAGATGACAGTACTTCCTTTAGCAGTTTATCGTGTAATGCCTGATCAAAGACAAGGCGACAATAATATTCAGCGAATAATACATGAACCATCAGATTTTTGCCTTTTGATAAACTAAGAACTTTTTCGAAATAGGCGCGACCCTGCTCAGGTTTACCGCCCAGGCCAGGCGGTATTTGTGACGCTAAAACTCCCAGATACAGGTAAGCACCACCATCGTCATAATTTTCATCCAGTTCAACAGATCGCTGTAACATGGCGGTGAGTTTAGGTATTTGCGCAATGGCATTCCAGTCACTGCTATTCACCTGAATCCAGCCTGCCCAGGCGCTGGCATAAGCATACAATAAGGGTTGCTGACTTTTTTCAATTTCATTCAGCAGCGGTTGAATGTTTTCCAGTTTTAAATCGAGATTGTTACACAGGCTTTTGAGATCTAAACACAGTGCTTTGCGGGCAAATGAAAGAGATTTTTCTGCCAGACGCCTGGCGCGCTCCTCATCTTCAACAAATGCCGAAGTATATGAGCCATAAAGTTTTGCAGCTGACAGTAGTATGGAGACATTGTCCGGATCACCTTCAATCATGCTATCTATCATAATCAGGTAGGCAGGAGATCCGGCGCGGACGATCTCAAGGTCATCCTGATTAAGCATGGCGCGTGATAAATTGTCAGCCATTTTCTGAGTGGCAGAGCTAATCATACTGGCACAGCCTGATAAAATCATTATCAGAAAAGATATTATTAAGGGGCGGATCATATGCATAGGACAATGATAGGAGAAGTTGGTTTACCGTGCAGATTTTTTTATGAGTAGAAAGCTGTTAGCTAGTGTAGTGTCTTGTACTGCTCGTACATATAGAAAGCCAGTAAATGCGCTAATGCAAGGCGTAGTCCGCAGGAAATGGCCATCCCCTTTTCAAGGGCTACAACACTGCAGTAGCGTATTTAATGGCTTCCCGAAGGGCGAAACGAGACAGGCCATCTGCGGTGTTGCGACTTCTTACGGTAGAATAACTAGCGTGGCGAAATCGCGCCTACCAGCTGACCAGCCTCGTTTCGTCTATTTGTGCGTTCAGTGCAGGACACTACACTAGTATATAAGCTTTTGCCGTGTGAGTTTAAAACCTTTCAATAGAAAATGGTTTGATATCAAACTCAGTATGGTCATCAAGGATTAACTGACTGATTATTTTTCCAACTACAGGAGATAGCTGAAAGCCATGCGCAGAAAACCCGAAAGCGTGAAAAGCATCTGAATATTTGCTGCGACTGATGACGGGTAGATTATCCGGCATGAAGGCTTCTATGCCCGCCCAGCTACGTACAATTCGGACATTTTCCAGTTGTGGAAAAAGTGCCAGAACTGTTCGTGCGCTAACCGCCAGCTTAGCCCAGTTAATACTGGTTTTCTGCTGCTCAAAATCCAGTTCAGCCATATGTGCGCCGCCGATCAACAAGGTACCGTTTTGCATCTGTTTAAAAGATAACTTGCGGCTGGCAGCACCGAATACAGGGTCAATAAATCGGGGTAATCTCTCGCTAATCATTAACATCGGGGCAGACGGTTTCAATGGTACCTGTTCATCCAGTGCTGCAGCGATGCGTCCTGCCCAGGCACCCGCACAATTCACCAGAACAGGTGCACGAAACTCTCCCTTGGCTAAACTCAGGCGCCAGCCTTTTTTATCATGTTCGATGGCATCAATACGTGTATACGGTAAATATTGAACGCCCAGAGAACAGGCTTTACGGCGAAATGCGTCCAGTGCATGAAAGGGGCGAGCATAACCGTCATTACGGCAAATTAATGCACCCTTACAATGCGCTACCAGAGTAGGTGCCAGTCTGTACAATTCTTCGGCGCCAATAATTTCCTCGTGCTGAAACCCCAGATCACGTACCAGTTTGGCGCGTATTTGTAAGGTCTGCATGTCTGCATCATTTTCAGCCACCCTTATCTGCCCGGGAAAATGAGCATCGCAATCACTATTTACCAGAGACTTTATGTCATGCCACATTTTGGCGGCCGCCACGGATATAGGGATTTCAGCAGGATTGCGGTTAAGTTGACGTAATCCACCGGCATTCACCCCGGATGCATGGCGACCGGCGCTGTCTTTATCGACTACCAGGCTGGCTACACCTCGCATTGCCAGTTGCAATGCGACTGAAAATCCCATTAGTCCACCGCCAATGATTAGCACATCGGTCTTCATTCCTGTTCCTCAGGATAGAGTGTTGCGAGTTGTCCCAGGGTGAGTGGTGTCACTGGTGGACGCCCCCGATAAATAGCCCGGGGATAATTATCTTTATTTGCTGCTGCAACGATATGGGAGACTGCTTCAGCGCATTGCCGACCCTGGCACGGACCCATGCCACAACGGGTCAGAAATTTAACCTGGTTACTGTCCTGGTGACCATCGGCGACAGCCTGGCGTATGTCTCCAGCAGTCACTTCTTCACAACGGCATACGATGGTGTGATCATCCGGCTCCCTCAGTAGTTTCCCGGGTATATGAAAAAAGGCTTCCAGAAAAGGGCGGATATGGCGCTCTTCGCGCATCCACTTTCTGTCATTGTGTGCGAGTTTTTTACGTTCGAGTTGCGAAATTTTATTGAGCTGGAATAACACCTGTATGGCTGCCAGCCTGCCTGCGTGCTCAGCTGTGCGCGCACCGCCGATACCAGCACTGTCACCGGCAATCGGAATGCCATCGATGCTACTGTTTCCCCATTTGTCTACTTGCGGTTTCCAGCATTGCTGGCTGTTATCCCATTGATGGTTGCAACCGGCAGCCTGTGATAGCTGGCTGTGAGGTATTACCCCGAAATGGATTAACAGGAGCTCTGTTTCAAGTGTTTCAGTACGACCTTTGTGCTGGAAGCTGACCGATTCCAGCAAATTTTTTCCATTGGCCTGTAAATTACTGACATTATGCAGCGTGGAGATTCCAGCCATTTTCAGGTCTTTCTTATAAGCCATTCCTTTACTCAGGTAGTGGCCCGCTAACAATGCACGAGGTAAATGGGGTAAGGCGCGCAGGTGATTATGCATTGGAGTTAGATCAAGAATAGATTTTATGTTGACCCCCGCATGTTGATATTGCCAGGCCAATAACAGTAACAAAGGTCCCGATCCAGCCAGTACCACGCCGTCTTCCGGTATAATGCCATGTGATTTGAATAATATTTGAGCGGCACCTGCATTCATTACGCCGGGCAGGGTCCAGCCGGGGAACGGTACCGGGCGTTCGAGAGCGCCGTTAGCCAGTAGTACGCGATCGGCAGTTAACATGAGAGCTTTATTATTTTGGGTCAGACCTATTTCAAGTTTGTTATTGAGTGACCAGACCTGGCAATCCGCAAAATAGTCGACATTTGATTCGCGTAGGGCAGAGACCAGTTGTCTGCCGCGCAGGTATTCAGCCCCGAGAAGCTTAGCACGTTCTGCTGGAATAGATTCCATCGCCCGATAAATCTGGCCACCAGGAGCTTTCTGATCATCCAGTAGTACCACATCCAGCCCATGCTGTGCGGCGACTACTGCAGCTGAAAGCCCGGCCGGTCCAGCGCCGATAACAACCAGTGAATAATGGGATTTCATGTTGATAATAACCCCGTCCCCTTTTGACGATCAACGATCATGCCATCTTCAACCTGTACCTGGCAGGCGCGCTGATTAGATTGGCCATTAATTACCATCAGGCATTCATAACAGACCCCCATCAGGCAAAAAGGTGCTCGTGGTGAGTTTGAGATGAAACTGGTTCGGGTAAATTTCAGATTGCTACTGGCTAATATGGCTGCCGCTACGGTCTCTCCAGCCGGAACATCATAAGGCAAACCATTAATGGTGATTGTGACGCTATCTTCAGGGTGCTGATTGATACGTTTAAACATTTGTACTCATTATAATCGTACTTTTTGCATAATATCCTCATGCTCAAAGATCATGCATTGTTGCAGGTCAAGTTTCTTGCCATTACCGTTTGCAGTTGCTTGTTGAAACATCGATAAACCAATAGCGACATCAATGTAAGCGAGTCCAACGGCATTGAAGTAAATGCGTTCATTATCTGATTCACGACCGGGTTTGTGACCTGAAACCAGTTCATGCAGGTCGGCATGGATATCATTCGCTGAAAGCAGGCCTTCAGCATACATTCGACTTAATGTCTGGGTTCGATGGGTCACGGTAGCCCAGTCGTCACAGACTATTTTGTCGCATTGTTGAGCGACTTCATACTCATCTTCCCAGCCGCCTATGTGACTGTAAAATGCACCCGGTTTCATCCAGTCCGCTTTCAGTATTGGAGCCTGAGCACTGGTTGCGGTCACCAGGATATCAGCATCCAGCATGGCTGCTCGTCCGTTAGTATCGGTACCAGTAAACTGCATGTCAGGAAATAAAGGAGATAGTTCCCGTATAAACTGCTGCTCCTCTTCTACTGTTTTGGAGGCGACCCGACATTCTTTCAGACTGGGTCTAACGGCTTTCATGGATAATAAATGCATTTTAGCCTGTTCGCCGGAACCGATAAAACCGATCACTTCGCTATCGTCGCGTGATAAATGTTTAGCTGCGATACCCCCCATAGCTGCTACCCTCATATTAGAAGCGAGAGTGCCCTCAAGGACTGCAATTGGGAAACCTTTTTTTATTTCGGAAAGCACGAAGATTGCAGACAAATTTTGCACTTCATGAGATTGCGGGTTTTTCGGGAAACATGATACCCATTTTACACCACATATTTCTTCATCGAGTAAGGTAGCCGGAAGGCAGTTGATACGATTTTGCGTAGATTGATCGAAAATCTGTACGACTTTTTCAGGGAATAAAATTCGCTGTTTTTCAAAATCTAACATGGTATTTTCCGCCACCTGCATGGCCATGCGAATGTCGAAGCAACCCGCATTCAGTAAATCTTCCTGCGACAGGTAAGTGAACGTGATTTTATGATTACTCATGGTGACTCTCCTCTGGCTTGTATTGTTATTATTAACCGCCTTTAGAAACTATAATTTTTATTGCTATAAAGATTTTTAAGTTTCAAATTTAGATACCCGTCTTTATGATACTTATTTTTTCGGTAGTGTTATGGCAGGTTAAAAATCACCTTATCACCGCTTATTTACTGTTGTGAATGACACAGGTTAAGTGTCATTCACTTAAAAAGTGCATCGCTATAACATATTTTTTCTAAATGTATTTCCAGTCGAGCAGGATAATGACTTGAGTTAACATGAAAAATTTAATGAAATTGAAAGAACCTGTATTTTGCAGTTGATCAATCAATAATTCGGCTTATGGTGCTACTATTCAGGTAAATGACTGATGACTAAACAGAGATTTTATAATGGTTAAAAAAATAGTTAAGCTCAGCCTGTTGCCCTTAATTTTTTTATTGTATGGATGTACTGGTAGTGAATTATCCGCAGAGGATGAAATCAGGCTATATATTGAAAAGGGAGTTGATGCTGCGGAGAACCGGAGTGCGAATGACTTATCCGGGTTAATTGATGAGCACTATAGTGATCAAAAAGGACTGGGTAAAATACAGATGGTCAAGTTACTGCGTGTTTATTTTTTCAGACATAAAAATATTTACCTGTTTACTAAAATACGTGATATTACACTTCACTCTGCAAATGAAGCTAGCGTTACATTACACGTAGCGATGGCAGGTAGTGTGATCTCAGATGCCAGTCTCCTTTCCAGTTTACGGGCAAAAACCTATAAATTTGAACTGCAATTAATCAAGCAGGAAGAATGGTTGTTACGGCGGGCCAAATGGCAGGCTGTCAATATGTCTGATATGCAATAAAGTTCAGGTTTGATTGCTGATAATTCAACTGGTGATGTATAGCGAGGGTAATATCAGTCCCTCTATCCAGCGATTTGTCGGAAACAGCTTACAAAAAAATCTATCACCACTGATATTTCTGAACGGGTTTATCAAGCAAACTAAAGCTCTAAAATAACCAGGGAAAAACTATGGGCCACTTGCAAACTCTGATAGATCCAAATTCAACCAGTCAGCTGCTAAACGATCTCGGACTGGCAATCGATGAAACAAAAATAGTGAAAGCCATCAATAGCCTGAGCAAGCAGCTAAATAACATTGAAGCATCGAGTGGAAAGTCGACTAGAACACAATATCTGAACAGTGAAATCGAGTCTCTAAAATTACAACTTAACTCAGTTAGAGACCAGGCAAATCTTCAGATGCAGTATTAGCTTTAGTAACTGCTAAATAAGTCCCGGCACAAAGGTGGAGCTGAAGTCGCGCAGAAACAAAATTATTATTTCAGTTTGTTCATTGCTGCAAGTTATGGTGAAGCGTTGACACGTTGACAAAATCACTGCTGTTTTGATATTTCAGCAGCCAGTTCTTTCTGTGCCTGCTCAGCTTTTGATTTTTGAGAATCTGCTGAAGGTGATGAGTTTTCGATTGGCAACGGAGCACTGGTGCAGGCAAAACACAGGGTACCCAGTAATAAGATAATATTTATTTTATAGTTGGAATTCATTGATGCCTCCTTTATTTCCAGTTTAAGTCTATCAGTAATTGTTTGAATAAACCTTGCATTATTTTAACTTAATGCGGTCAGCTATTTGTTCAGTGATCATATTATTTTCCAGCTTTCAGTTGATATTCAGCTTCAGGATATTGCCTTAAAAATAAAAGTTGCTTTGCCTGATATTCGGCGCAAGCTAGTGCTTACTACACTGGCTATTCAAAAATAGCCTCAGAATATTGAATCAGTTGAAACGCCATTACCTTTATGAATATTTCTCGCATACGAACTACTGATTCCGGTGAAGGTGAATACACCGATCTATTTGAAGCGATTGCACAAAATATTGCGCAAAAAGGATACAGTATTCATCACAATGCCATGCATCCGGCGCTGGCAGAAAGCCTGTTGTTAAATGTGCAAAATATGGAGGAAACTCAATTTAAGGCGGCTGGAGTTGGTCGTGAAAACAAATACACTGTGAATAGTTTTGTACGTACAGATGAAGTTTGCTGGATTATGGGTGAAACAGATGTGGAACAGGATTGGTTGGAATGGGCAGGCACTTTGCAACGTTTTTTAAATCGACGTCTGTTTTTAGGTTTGTTTTCATTTGAAAGCCATTTTGCTCATTATGCTCCGGGGAACTTCTATAAAAAGCATAAAGATGCTTTTAAAGGAGAGGCTAATCGGGTGTTGTCGTTGATAGTCTACCTGAATCCATCATGGCAACCTGAAGATGGGGGTGAGCTGTTGATCCATACCGATTTAACCACTCAACCTGAGATCAAGGTGACGCCGGGTTTCGGTACAGTTGTCCTGTTTTTGAGTGAAGAGTTTCCACATGAAGTGCTACGTACGAACCGGGATCGATATTCAATTGCCGGTTGGTTTCGAGTGAACAGCTCCTGTACCGAGCGGGTAGATCCTGCTCTTTAAGCAGTTCGATACACCACTTTATCAGGCTTTCCCTGCTTGATTAAAGTGTTTGACCTGATTGAGTTTTGGATTTACGGTGAATCAGGCTCTATTGATATTGTTGATTTATTTATGGTGTAATCCTGATGTTAAATGCTTTACTGATCGCATCTTTTATTTCAGGGCTATCCCACTCGCGAGCT
>CALCSG010000127.1 GCA_937894085.1 uncultured Gammaproteobacteria bacterium
CCTTTAAGCATTTTATGTGAAAGATTATTCATTTAATGCGTTTCATCTAACCAGCTTTGTAAAGCTCTGACACCTTCGTGACGAGTTAAATCTATTTGTAATGGAGTCACCGAAACATAGCCATTGTTAACCGCGAAAAAATCGGTACCTTCACCTGCATCCTGGGCAGCGCCGACTGGTCCCACCCAGTAAATTTTTTCACCATAGGGGTCAAGTTGTTGCACAACCGGTTCAGCACGGTGGCGAAATCCAAGCCGGGTGGACTGCAATCCTTTAATTTCTGACCAGGGTAAATCGGGTACATTGATATTTAAAATAGTATCTTCCGGTAAAGGTTTGATTAATAATTTACGGATAATCTCGCCTGTTGCTTTAGCAGCCGATTCAAAATGCAATTCTTCTTTTCCTGCCAATGAAACCGCCAACGCTGGTAAACCCAGGAACCTACCTTCGGTTGCAGCTGCTACCGTACCGGAATAAATTACATCATCACCCAGGTTAGCCCCTGAATTTATACCAGACACCACCATATCCGGCTCACTTTCTAATAAACCGGTTAGTGCGAGATGTACACAATCGGTAGGTGTACCATCCACTTTATAAAATCCCATGGCTGTCTTTACAGCTCGTATAGGCCGTTGTAATGTCAGTGAATTACTGGCACCACTACGATTTCGATCTGGAGCGACAACCGTGACTTCCGCTATGCCGGCTAATACATCGGCAATTGCCTTTAATCCCGGTGCCAGATAACCATCATCATTACTGAGTAAAATATGCATATAGAACTAAAATAAAATCAAGCGCGAATAATAAACTAATTCATCAGGACTCAGGAATTAATTTGATCTATCATGCCAAATAAACAACACTGATGCAGTATTTTAACCATGTCCAACACAGTCGATAAAGATGATAAAGGAATCATGCATTCACTTAATGGGGTTAAACGTCTGAAAAGTGACAGGATCGACCTATACCAGCAAACACCGCGCACAAAGCAGCTAGTGAAAATACACACTGCTGATAATAAATCAGGGGTTTTTCAGTCGGTTAGTCATAACACTCCAATCACTACCCTGGAAAGCTGGTTCCATCACGGCGTTCAAAAAAAGCTGCAACGTAAAATAAAAGCCGGACAACTGACCATAGATGCCCTGCTGGATTTACATGGTCATCGTCAACACGAAGCCATTGTGGAACTGGAATCATTTGTTAAATATGCGATCAAGTCACATTCGAGAATGCTATTGATCATTCATGGCAAGGGGTTTAATTCACAATCTGAGGCAGTCTTACGCCCTCTGGTACAACACTGGTTGAGTGAACAGAACAGCATACTTGGTTACTGCCCTGCACAGCCCAGAGACGGTGGATCGGGTGCCAGTTATGTTTATTTGAAAGCTGTCAAATAAGGGATTATAGCTATAGGGCAACCGAGAGGGATTGCCCAAACGATTATTTTATTTTGTGTTCAGATTTTGAGTCGTCCGGTTTGGATTGAATTGAATCATCATCCATTAAAATGCGGTAAGCCGGGCCTTCCAGATCATCCATCTGTCCTGACTTAACCGACCAGAAAAAGAAACCTGCAATTACCACCAGAATTATCATTGCCAGCGGGATTAACAAATACAATATTTCCACAATTACAGTCTCAACCTTAAAGCATTTAAAACAACGA
The DNA here is from genome assembly GCA_937894085.1 of uncultured Gammaproteobacteria bacterium. Classification (GTDB taxonomy): domain Bacteria; phylum Pseudomonadota; class Gammaproteobacteria; genus JACNJF01. The sequence continues at coordinate 1,685 of CALCSG010000127.1, forward strand.
TTAACGAACTCAATGACATGCCAATAGCTGCAAGCCAGGGCTGTACCAGTCCGGCCATAGCGAATGGCACTGCAATAAGATTATACGCGATTGCCCAGCTAAAGTTCTGCCTGATTATACGCATCATTTTAGCAGTTATGGACATCGCATCCACGATAGGTGCTAACTGACCACCATTAATAATCAGATCAGAAGCAGCTCTCGCCAGATCAGTTCCGAGTGATAAAGAGATAGACAGATCGGCTGCGGCAAGTACCGGTGCATCATTAATGCCATCACCCACCATGGCGACTTTGTGGCCCATTGCCTGCAACTGCTTTACCTTGCTCAATTTATCATCGGGTAACTGTTCTGCATCAAAATGTAAAATTCCGAGCTGATTTGCGATAGCTTCTACATAGGCTTTTCTATCACCACTTAAAATTCGCACATCGATTCCACGTTGACGCATCAGTTGAATGGTTTGCATTGCATCCTGTTTAAGCGGATCTGAAAACGAAAAACTGGCCAGCCACTGACCCTGACTGGCCAGGTGTACGACCTGCACATCATTACCGAAAACCTGATCACCGGGAATTTTTGCAATTTCATTAATATAGCCTTCATTACCTATAAAATAGGTTTCACCGTCAATGACACCCTGCAAACCTTTACCGGCTATATTCTTAAGATTTTCTACCGGCAGCGTTTTTAAATCTTCACTGACTAAAGCATGAGCTACCGGGTGTTCAGAGTGCAATTCGAGGCTGTGCGCTATTTGCAGGTTCTTCTGTGAGTCCTGTTGTAAAAAATTCAATTGCTGCTGCAGGGTCAAAATTCCCGTTGTGAGAGTACCCGTTTTATCAAAAATAACCGTATCAATGGTTGGCATAATTTCCAGTGCGCGTGATCTTGACACCAGCATGCCATCTCGAGTTAATGAACCTATGGCAGCAGTCAGGGATGCAGGGGTTGCCAATGACAACGCACAGGGACAGGTGACCACCAGAGTTGAGACCAGTACCTGTAACACTCTGGATGGATCCTCCTGCCACCAGTAAATACCGGCAATAGCTACCAGCACCAACAGCACTCCCACAAAAATACTGGCAACCCTGTCAGCCAGCATCGCAACTTCGGGCTTGAAACCCTGAGCCTGTTCAATCAATCGTTTAATACCTGAAAGCACCGTATCCTGACCGAGATGATGTACCTGTAATTGAATTGGCTGTTGCAGGTTATAACTGCCTCCAATCAATATATCACCTGCAGTTTTTTGTACTGCATGTTGCTCTCCAGTAAGTAACGCTTCATCCACCAGCGCCTGTTCAGTTAACAACACACCATCGGTAGGAATAATTTCACCCGGTTTTACTACAAATCGATCCTGTAACGACAACTCAACGGTTGGCACTACTTCAATACTACCATCAGCGGCTATCCGGTTTGTCATGGTGGGAGAAAGGTCAGTCAATGATTCGATTTTTTCTGCTGCTTTTTTTCGCGCTGACAATTCAAACAGGCGCACCGATAACAACAGGAATACGAACATAGCTACAGATTCGAAATACACATCGGACTCTCCGGTCCAGGTATTGTAACAACTGGCACCGAATGCCAGCGTTAAACCCAGAGAGACAGGTACATCCATACCAGCTCGTTTATGTTTAAAGTCAAGCCATGCCCCTTTAAAAAAAGGTTGTGCCGAAAACAGCAGTACCGGTGTCGTCAACATTAAACTAAGCCAGCGAAAAAAAGAACGGAAACTGTCACTGATACCCCACCAGTCACCGCCATACAGAGCCACCGCAAATATCATTATCTGCATGCCAAACAATCCCGCAATTCCTATCTGACGAATTAACAGTTTGCGTTGATTTTCATAAACTTGCTGCTGGGTTGCAGGGTCATAAGGATGTGCTAAATAACCGATATTTGAAATTGCCTCAAGTATCTGGCTCAATTTTATGCGGCTTTCATCCCATTCAACATTAGCCCGATGGGTAGAGTAATTAATATTAACATTGACTATACCCGGCAACTGGCGCAGATATTGTTCATTCAGCCAGATACAGGCAGCACAAACTATCCCTTCGATAATAAGCGATACCTGCTTTATGTGCTCCGATTGATTGTGCACAAATTGTAGCTGTACGGAAGGATGGTCATAGACTTTAATTTTAGCCAGAAATTCAGGTACCAGCTCTTTACCGGTTGCAGATTTTTCTTCACGGAAGCGGTAATAACTGGTATTACCCGATTTAACAATGGCATTAGCCACAGCCTGACAACCTGCACAGCACATGGGTTGCAGCTTTTCATCTATTTCTACCGTCAACTGACAACCATTTAATGGTAAACCACAATGAAAACAACAGGAATCCTTACTTCTTTCATTTACTTGATTTGTGCTAACATCACTTTGCAACGTCATACTTACCTGATAATAATAAAATTTAAAACTAGAAAATTAATCTTGAGGAATTAAACATGTTAAATATTACCCACGCTCTGGGTCTACTACTACATCCCAAACAGGAGTGGAACAAAATAAGTCAGGAAAAAAATGAAATTCCGGGACTGTTAATGGGATATGTCCTGATCCTGGCCTTGATAGGGCCGGCAGCCGGATACTATGGCACTACTACAAGCGGATGGCAAATTGGTAGCAGGGAAGCAGTAAAACTGACAACTCAGAGTGCGATGACTCTTTCTGTGCTTTACTATCTGGCAGTCGTTACATCAGTCATCGGACTGGGGCTGATGGTACGCTGGATGTGTAAAACCTACGGTGGTAATACTTCACTCAATCGCTGTATAGCCCTGTCAGCTTATGTATCGACGCCTATTTTCCTGGTCGGTATAGTCGAGTTATTCCCCATTTTATGGATAAATCTGGTGATTGGATTGTTTGCCCTGGCTCATGCGGTATATCTTTTATATAGCGGTGTCCCCATTATGATGAATATCTCTGAGGATAAGGGTTTTCTTATGTCAAGTTCGATGCTGGCAATTGGCATGGTAGCATTGGTCACACTACTGGCTTTAACGGCACTGTTGTGGGGATCTGGTTTTCAGCCAAATTTCACGAACTAATCAATTTATTGAAAAAGAACTGGTGTTGATAGCAAATATCCAGGATGGAAAAATGGTTAACACAAGTTAACCATTTTTTTTGCTTTTTACCTCAAAACAATTGACAATATAAACATATTAGCATTTACTGATTTGTTAACTTCACACTTAAATCTGGAAACTCAAGATATGACAGACTCCGTTATTTCCGAACAATATAACTACAAAGTTGTTCGCCAGTTTGCCATTATGACCATCATATGGGGCATAGTTGGCATGACTGTCGGTGTTATTATTGCAGCACAACTTGCCTGGCCCGTATTAAATTTTGATCTACCCTGGTTTTCTTTCGGTAGACTGAGACCGTTGCATACCAATGCCGTCATCTTTGCGTTCGGTGGTTCTGCTCTTTTTGCGACTTCATATTATGTTGTCCAACGCACCTGTTATGCTTCTTTATTTTCCCCCAAACTGGCTACTTTTACTTTCTGGGGATGGCAAGCCATCATCCTGTCAGCCATTGTCACGCTGCCGTTGGGTTATACATCCAGCAAAGAATATGCCGAACTGGAATGGCCAATTGATATTTTAATCGCGCTGGTGTGGGTTTCTTATGCCGTGGTATTTTTTGGCACTATCGTTAAGCGACAGGTGAAACATATTTATGTCGCTAACTGGTTTTATGGTGGATTCATCATTACAGTTGCCGTATTACATATCTTCAACAGCATGGCTTTACCAGTCGGTGCGTTAAAGTCTTATTCTATGTATTCAGGTGTACAGGATGCGATGATTCAATGGTGGTATGGACATAATGCAGTCGGTTTTTTCCTCACTGCCGGCTTCCTGGGTATTATGTATTACTTTATTCCTAAGCAGGCAAATCGTCCGGTTTACTCTTACCGTTTATCAGTTGTCCACTTCTGGGCTATTTCATTTACCTATATCTGGGCCGGTGCGCACCATTTACATTACACCGCACTACCTGACTGGACCCAGTCTCTGGGCATGGTAATGTCACTAATCCTGCTGGCACCAAGCTGGGGTGGTATGATCAATGGTATAATGACTCTTTCCGGCAGCTGGGAAAAATTACGTACCGATCCAATTCTTAAATTTCTTATTGTTTCCGTATCTTTTTATGGCATGTCGACCTTCGAAGGTCCGATGATGGCTATCAAGACAGTTAACGCATTATCACATTATACTGACTGGACGATCGGACATGTACATTCCGGCGCATTAGGCTGGGTAGCATTTATCTCTATTGGAGCCATGTATTATTTGATTCCACGTCTTTTTAATCGTGAAATTTACAGTACCAGTTTAATCGAAACACATTTCTGGGTATCGACCATCGGCGTAGTTTTATACATCACAGCAATGTGGATTTCAGGCATCATGCAAGGTTTGATGTGGCGTGCAATTAATGATGACGGCACCCTGACCTATAGTTTTATCGAGTCAGTTCAGGCCACCCATCCTTTTTATGTCATTCGTTTACTGGGCGGTATTTTCTTCCTGACCGGTATGGTTATTATGGCTTATAACCTGGCTAAAACTATAGCCGGTGCTGAACCTGCAGTAGCGGACGTTCCTGTCCCTGCAACACATTAAGGGAGCGGAAATAATGTCTATTCAAGAGAAAGTTGAGCAAAATATTGGTTTGTTAATCATACTGGTTATCTGTGTTATCAGTGTCGGCGGTCTGGTACAAATTGTCCCATTATTTTTCCAGACCAGCACCACTTTACCGGTTGAAGGTTTAAAGCCTTATTCTGCTTTACAGCTGGCCGGTCGTGATATTTACATTCGTGAAGGTTGCGTGGGCTGTCATTCACAGATGATTCGACCATTTCGTGCAGAAACCGAGCGTTATGGCCATTACTCCACTGCTGGCGAATTTATTTACGATCGCCCCTTCCTGTGGGGATCAAAACGCACCGGCCCTGATCTACACCGGGTTGGTCAACGTTATTCTGATGACTGGCACATCGCCCATCTAATGAACCCACGAGATGTAGTTCCTGAGTCAATAATGCCCTCCTATCCATGGCTGGCCGAAAATGACCTGGACAGTAGTGTTATTCAGCAACGTATGGAGGGATTACGCTACCTGGGTCACCCTTACAGTGATAAACAAATCAATGAGGCTGCTGAATCTTTCAAAGGCAAAAAAGAAATTGATGCAGTGGTTGCCTATTTGCAATCTCTTGGCACTGCTTTGAAAGGTATTTAATTATGACAAGTTTAATGCATTCAATATGGACTGTAGTCGTTTTTGTGGTCTTCATAGGAATAATTCTATGGGCCTATAGCGGAAACCGTAAAAAAGATTTTGATGAAGCAGCCAGACTGGTTCTGGATGAAGATGATGAAATTCCGAACAAACCTGTTCTTAAAAAACAAAAGCCAGAGGAGTAAACCTGATGTCCGATTTTTTTAGTTCGTTCTGGACTTTTTATATTGCTCTGGGTTCGCTTGGCGGTATCGCCTGGTTAATCTATTTACTGTTAGCTAACTCCAAAACAAAAGCTCCAAAAAATGGTGAAGTAGTAAAGTCTACCGGTCATGCATGGGACGGTATCGAAGAACTCAATAACCCACTGCCTTTCTGGTGGGTTGCGATGTTTTACATCACGATAGTGTTTGGACTGGTTTACCTGGTACTTTATCCCGGCATAGGTACTGCGAAAGGAGTACTGGGATGGACCAGCGCTAAAGAACATAGTGATGAAGTCAGGGAGGCCACCAGTAAATACGAACCTTTGTACCAGAAATATTCAAGTATGCCTATTCCTGAATTAGCCAAAAATGAAAAGGCGAATCAAACAGGTGGTCGACTGTTTGCAACTTATTGCACTATTTGTCATGGCTCAGATGGCCGTGGTGCCAAAGGTTTCCCTAACATTGCAGATAATGACTGGTTATATGGTGGTTCGGCTGATCAAATAGAAACTACTATCTTGAATGGCAGACATGGAAGCATGCCTGAATGGAAAGCAGTGATCGGTGAAAAGGGTGTTAAAGATGTTGCTTCTTATGTCCTTAGCATGTCCTCTCGAGAGGCGCCAGCCGATGAAGTGGCAGCTGGTCAAAAAATATTCAGTACTAATTGTGTGGGCTGCCATCAGGCAGATGGTAAAGGCATGTACGCATTAGGCGCGCCGAATCTGACTGATAATATATGGCTGTATGGTGCGTCACGGGGCATTATCGAAAAATCCATTGCCAATGGTAGAGCAGGAATCATGCCTGCCCATAAAAAATTGCTCGGAGAAGCAAAAGTACATATCCTGGCGGCCTATGTTTACAGTCTTAGCCGACATCAATAATCTTAAATAATTATTAAATACAAGGGGGAACAAAAATGACTGACAAGAAATCAAATCAAAAAGCGGACATTCCGACAATCCAGAAGTTTATCGCCGTACTCTGGCCTTCGTTTTTAGTGGCGGGGCTGGAAACTATTGTTTTCTTCACCATTTTTGATCCCTTAAATGTATTTATTGATTACGATGTTACCCGTTTAGGCGCTTATTCGATCGGTTTTTTCATTTTTTGGGCTTTTTCCATTTTACCCTGTGTATTAACACTTTATTTTGCAAGACCATGTAAACCCTGTGCTATGTATAAGGACGAAGTTTAATCTCATCACAAAAATTGTGTTGAGCTAGCCGGGTTAAAACATTGAAAATTTATGTGTGAAAATCAGAATTTCGAATAAATATTAAGAGTTAACTAGAGTATTTTAAGAGATGACTCATTTACCTTCTCAGGTAATCAAAACCAGTTTTTATAATTTTATATAATACACATATCATGACTGAAGTAAACCAGGCTACATCTGACGTAGCAGAAGCAGTTCCTGTTGATCAGGAGCTCTATCAGAAAAGAAAGAAAATCTACCCCCGACAGGTGCATGGCCTTTTCGCCGCTCTAAGGGTGTCAGGTGTTTCGGCATTATTAGGTTTCTACTACATTATGCCCTGGTTATTATGGGATGGACGTCAGGCTATTCTATTTGATTTACCGGAACGTAAATTTTATATCCTCGGTATGATTTTCTGGCCGCAGGATTTTATTTATCTGACCATGATGCTGGTCATAGCAGCTCTGTCACTATTCTTCTTTACCGCATTGGCAGGTCGTCTCTGGTGTGGATTTGCCTGTCCTCAAACCGTGTGGACAGAAGCATTTCTGTGGATTGAACGCAAAATTGAAGGTTCTCGTCCACAACAGATGAAACTCGATAAAATGCCAATGAACGGTAAGAAGTTTACTAAAAAATTTAGTAAACACTTTGTGTGGATTGCTTTCTCTCTGTTCACTGGTTTTACTTTTGTCGGCTACTTCACTCCGATTCGCGAATTGTCACTGGCTATTCCCAACCTGGCACTCGGACCATGGGAATGGTTCTGGATTATCTTTTATGGTTTTGCCACCTACGGTAATGCTGGCTGGATGCGAGAACAGGTCTGTACCTATATGTGCCCCTATGCACGTTTCCAGAGTGCCATGATAGATAATGATACCCTGGTTATTTCTTATGATGAAAAACGCGGTGAACCTCGTGGTGCTCGTAAACGTGGCACATCCCCTGAAAAGGCAAATCTCGGAAGTTGCATCGATTGTTCAATCTGTGTGCAGGTCTGCCCGACCGGAATAGATATTCGTGACGGATTACAGTATCAATGCATAGGCTGTGCTGCCTGTATAGACGCCTGCGATGACGTTATGGACAAGATGGGCTATCCAAAAGGTCTTATCAAGTACACCACAGAAAACATGATGACCGGCAAACATACAGCTGTGTTGCGTCCTAGAATTATCGTATATGCGTTAATATTAATTGGAATCACCATTGGTACCGGTATAGCTGTGATGAATCGGTCTCCCATAGAACTCGATATCATTCGCGATCGAAATTCCTTATACCGTGAAACTGGAATGGGATTGATCGAAAATGTGTATACACTGAAAATAATCAATAAAGATATATTGCCTCACGAATACCTGATATCTGTAGAAGGTTTACCAGGAATGAAGCTTAATATTCCTAAAACTCGAATCTATGCAGGTTCCGGCGCGGTGGTAGAATTACCAGTGAGTATTGAAATGGATCCCGAAAACCTTAAAAAAAGGACTTCAGAAGTATTCTTTAAACTTGAAGCAATAGATTCCGAGCTCAGCGTGATTGAAGAAGCACGTTTTCTTGGCCCCAGACCAGAACGCTAATTCAGGACGCTAAAATGCATACTTCAGATGAACTAAAAAATAAGCCATGGTTTAAAAACCCTATGGTATGGATGGTCATTTTTTTTCCATCACTGGCCGTTGTTGGTGGAATTATCACGATTATTATCGCGGTAAAATCCGCCGACGGGCTGGTTGTAGATGACTATTACAAACAGGGTTTGCAAATAAACCAGGTCATAAAATTTGATAAAAAAGCAAAAGAACTGGGTTTAAGCGCTTTTGTGGATGCCAATTCGACAACAGGTGAAGTGCTGGTAACGTTGAAAGCAACGTCTCAATTACAGCTGGAAAAAGAAATTACCTTCAAGTTAGTACATCGTACTATAGCCGGGTATGATCAGGTAACCACCCTGAGCCAGGTTGGCAACAGCTTGAGCCCTGACTACCGCGGTTATATTAAACCACCAGTGATAGAAGGTCGCTGGAGTATTCAGATAGTTTCGCCGGATAACTGGAGATTGAAACAAAGTTTTACGACCAAATCTGCCGATAATATCCTGATGAATATCACTTCGTGACATGCTGGCGGCCACATTACTTTCCGCCTTATTAATGGGATTGATTGGCTCCACCCATTGCATTGGCATGTGTGGGGGTATTATCAGCACATTCAGCACGAACTTTAATGGAAAGAGTAACAATCAGCCTTTTAGTATCCAGCTATTTTATAATTTAGGCAGAATAAGTTCGTACAGTCTGTTCGGCTTACTGGTTGGTTTATTCTCCAGTCAGCTAATGCAGATGCTGCCTAACCCGCACACTTTTTCAATGAAAATAGCCGGCATTTTTTTTATTTTGCTGGGTTTATATATCAGTCAGTTGTTAAACAGTTTTAAATACCTGGAAAGAGCCGGTCAAAAGTTGTGGATAAAAATAGAACCCTTCGGGCGAGAGTATTTACCTGCTCAAAATAACTGGAGTGCCTTAAAGCTAGGTCTGGTATGGGGCTGGTTACCCTGTGGACTGGTTTATTCAGCACTGGCACTGTCTGTTACCCAGATAAATCCATTGCATTCTGCACTCACCATGTTCGCTTTTGGACTGGGCACACTGCCCACTCTACTGCTAATTGGTCATTTTGCACACAATGTTAAGACAATTTTGCAAAATAAAAGCGTGAGATACGCACTTGGACTGATACTGATTATTTATGGTATTAGCCAGATAGCCGGCTACTCAACTTTTATGATGCACGACCATTAAAAAGTTGGTCATTTCTTAAGCGCCGCATTTCTCACTGCGTTCCCGGAGCATTTTATAGGCTACTACAACTCGTCCCTGTATATCGTGAACTACCAAACACCCAGTAATTTATCGATTATAGATAAAGCTGTACTGTATTTATTCTCAAGACTGACAACTATCTGGTGCTGAAAAATATCAATAATTATATCCATAACATTTAACATTCTTTATTATTCCATTGATAAAGATATTATTCACAAAAAAGCCAGGAGGAACCTGGCTTTTTATTTCACTATTCTGGATTACATTTGCCGTTTTTTCATCAATAACCCGAAATAAAGCAACCAGCCAAACAATAACAATAGAGGGTTTAATGCTCCTCCACCTGAAGATGAAGAAGTAGTTGAAGCCGGAGTTGTAGCCAACGGTTCTTCAGCAGGTAATGTAGAAGTCGCACTATTATCTACCGTCATATCAAACTCCTGTATAGTAACCCCACCTGAATTATCTACTACCGTGACTTTAAAAGCTAATATCTGGGTATCTGAACCTGGCGGCACCGTGAATAAATATGTACTGTCCGATCCGACGACTTTTCTAGCCGCCCCCCCCCTTTGGCAGCGATATCAGGACCTGATAGTTGTTCCCATAAATAAACATTAACACTCGAAGGATCAGTAACATCTGCTGCCAGAGTAACAACTTCATCTTCATGAACAATAACATTACCGGGATACTGAACCTGTTGATTATTGGCATTTTTGGTAGTGTTAGAAATTCTGTGTCATTTCTTTAAAATAGTAGAAAAGAGGAATGAT
>CALCSG010000128.1 GCA_937894085.1 uncultured Gammaproteobacteria bacterium
CTTTCCTTAACAGTGCAGCTAGGTTAAGTTGCACTTATGAGTTGAATTCGGGTTCTTTAATTTTCCCGTTTTTAATATTTAGTTGAGCTCTTAATTGATAAGCCTGTGGTTGTGCTGAATTTATACTCAAAGCCCTGTTAGTTAACTCCATAGCCTCGCCATATTGTTGTTGTTTAAAATGTATTAAAGCGAGATTGAGGTAAGCACCTGATAGTTCAGGATATTTTTCGATAAATTTGTTGAACAGTCGTTTAGCTTTATCAATTTCATTTTGTTGCAGAGAAGTTAATGCATCGACAAATAATTGTTCATCAATCTGTTCGAATGATTGAGATGATTGTTTGTTGGTTTCAACCGCTACTGGTATATCGGATACAGTGGGTTTGATTGCCTGTTGAGAACTACAGGCTGTTATAAATAAAAGTGTCAGGATTGCTGTTATTTTTATAGTAACTGTTATTTCTGAACGAATTTTTTGACTATTAATGAAGTAAATAGCAGAAAATTCTAAACCGAAAGGCATCAATAAGTTACTGGTATTCAATGATAGAATCATCCTGTTTGGGTTGCCTGTTGTAACGCACGGGAAATAATTCGACTAATTTTTGCTGACTTTTTTCAATCCAGCTATTGAAATAACCGTGTTGAATTCTGCTCAGATTAATTTCATAAAACCCTATAGATTTATCTTCAAATGGAAAAGCTTTATCTTCCAGTAAGATTTCGTATTGATCAAGTTCTTCATCATTTAAATTATTTGGTCTATCAGATTCAAGTAATGACTTACTAAAACCCTGATAAATACGAGCAATAGAAAATGTTGCTTCTGTAGTTGCTTCATAATCATTATAAAGGGATGACTTGCCATAGTATTTAACGGCAGATTGCATTGCCTTTTTCTTCAAGGTTAAACTTTTATTTAAAGGTAAAGATAACCGGATGCTGTCAAAACGATTTTGTTCATTTCTTGCTAAAGCCAGATAAACTTGTGTGACTATGTATTTGGTTCGATCAGTTTTGGTATTGTTAAGGGCTTTATTATCGGCACTCACAATTTTATTTTTCCAGCTATTAGATTTTTTCAATGCGCCTGTTTTATATGTTAAATCACTTAATTCATTTAAAGCTTCTATAAATTGAGCATAAGGTTTTTGATATTTTGCAGCAAAAGATTCATAGGCTCTAATGGCATCAAAAAGTTGATCCTTTTGCTGGTAGAGTTCTGCAGCCTGCCACAGTGCAGCAGATTTTATAGCCTGGTCATTACTGGTACTGGAAATTTTTTCAAACTGCCTGGCGGCTTTAATTCCCTGGTTAGAACTGAGGTAGGCTACAGACAATTTTTTACTAATATCTGCCTGTAATTTATGATCAGGGTATATTTTCTGGAATCGTTTAATTTCGCTTATAGCACTGTTCCATTGCTTATGGCGCATATTTAATGCAATAGCGTCATATAAACCCGTTGCTGCAATTGTTGATCCGGGCACTATGTTTGATATACGGGAAAAATGCATGATAGCCTGGGGTATTTGCTGATTTTCCTCAGCAACTTTAGCCTGTTGGTAAATTGATAAGGCAAGTCCATTACGAAATGTCTGTTGTTGTTTTTTGGTAAGGTTACTGACCTTATAGAGTTGTGTATAAAGCGCTTCTGATTCTACATAATCTTTTAATTTAAAGTATGATTCTGTTTTTAACTGTGCCAGATAAAGATCTGAAGTTAAAGGTTTTTTGAAAAATTTAACATCAGCTAATTCAATAGTATTTTTGAATTCCCCGGCCTTAAAAGCCAATTCTGCGGCATGAATAATAAGCTGCTGAGAGCGGTCACTGTCTGCATAGCGTAGTGAGTATTTTAATGAGAAATCGATATGTTTTCTAAGGTACTGTTTTTTGCCGGGATGCTGGCGGATCAATTTATCGCTAATAATAATAGTGGCATAGGCCGCATCTTTATTAATAATCAAATCATTTTCATAAGCCGCTAGTTCATAATATTTAAGAGCTTGTTCAAAGTTTTTATGCTGGTTTAAGAGTTCAGCATATAAAAAATAAATTTTGTCGTTTTGTGCGTAAGCACTGTAATGTTTTAAATAACGCTGATACCAGGTTTCGGTATTATTATAGTTTTCCCGGCCAGGTGTTTGCTGGAATTTATGATGAAAATATCCGGACATCAGGATGATATATTTTTTTAAAGATCGTCGAATTGCTCTATTTACGCGGGAATTTTCATTTTGATTTTTCCAGTATTTACTGGATGGATTATAGAGCACGTAAAAGTCTTCGATGGAGCCATATATTTTATTTGTAAATCCACTAGTCTGCCATATTTCAATAATCTTTAACTTTGAATACGGTATGTGGCTGGATTGCGGATAATATTTTATAAACTGCTGCAGGGTATCGACTGCATCGGTGAATCGCTCCTGTTTCAAATAAATATTACTGAGCATGGAATAGGTATGATAAGTATATTTGAAATCAGGCTGATCTTTAAAATATTCATGTAGTGGGGCAGAGCCCCCCAGGTATGAAAAAGCCAGACCAACGGCTCTAAAGTATTCATCAAACTGCTCTCGATCCGCTTTGTTCAGTTTTTCAAATTCATCAAAGTTATGGGTTAAAACAGCTGTCAGAAAATCATCGACTGCCTCAGTATAAAATTGCTGTTTAAATCTTGCCCAGCCCCGTTTAAATAGCGATTTTTCATAAAATATCTCACTCTCTGGCGAAGTAATTACTTCGGTATAGGCATATTCTGCAGAACTGTAATCCTGAACAGCGAATGCATCCTCTGCTATCCGGAACTGTACTTCTACGTAAAACTTGCTCCTGGGGTATTGCTCCACCAGGTTGTTTAAGGATTGTATGGATTCTTCATGCCGCCCTTTTAAATCTAGTGCTTTAGCCAGCTGGTACATGATGATGTCATTATTTTTAGCCCCGGGGTAATCCTGCAGAGAAGTACTAAGCAGTTGAATAGTCTTATCTAACCGGGTTTCATATAATTTATCTTCCCGAATTCAACTCATAAGTGCAACTTAACCTAGCTGCACTGTTAAGGAAA
>CALCSG010000129.1 GCA_937894085.1 uncultured Gammaproteobacteria bacterium
TACAGCGTTTCTTCGTTAATGCCTTCGTATTGTGTTAATTCATAAAAGTCATTAAACCTTGCAGAACCTTCATCACTAAAATTTATCTTTTCTACCACGGACTGCTCTATGTTAATACTATTGAGTATATTTTTTAGTGACTGATTACTCAGATTGTACAAAGAAAAAAAACCGGATTCATTAAATATTTCGATAAAAATTGCCTGATTATTAATTTTCAGATCAAATTTTAAATTTTTCCAGTCATTAGAGAGAATTTTAAATTTAGCAAACTGAGTCGCTGAATATAGTTGCAAATTTTTTTTAATCAGGTTTGTTTCTGATACCTGGTTGATTAAAAGCGCGCGGGAAACAGACGAAAGCTGAAATGCCAACAGAGAAATAATAACCAGCATCCATAATACGTAAAGAAGTATCGAACCACGGAGTCTGTGGATAACGGATAACTGTTTCATCAAAACTGTCCGCTGCCATTAATCCACTCAAACTCTCGCTGGTTTGGCAGGGTTAATTTCACCTTAATTTTTTGTGGAAACTCTTTATTGTCAGGCCACTGCTCCAGCCAGCCCCCCTGCCCTAAATATTCGAAGGAAATCTGATCAATTTCAAGCCCCGTAGCCATTACCAGAGGTTCGTCCTGAATGCCTTCCTTATCGTATTTCCGGTAGGCCACCATCAGGTTTTTATCCTGCCGGTATAAACTATAAACACGGTAACCCGGCTCATCAAAATGATCACTATACGCTCTTGATATCAGTTGTAACCGATCAGATTGTCCAATAAATAAGGGACTCTTCTGAATGCGAAAATACAGACTACTTTGATGCAGACTTTTGCCCACAATCTGGCTAAAAAGATTTCTTAATAACAGCTGATCCTGCTGCATTACCTGTTTTTTTGCGGCTCTAACCTGGTACTGGATCAGGTTAGACATAACCTGATAAGCGCTTACGAAAATAACACTGCTCAACACCAGCGCTATTAACATTTCAACCAGGGTAAAGCCACCACAATTAGCACCGTGTAGTGATGGAGAAACCAACCTGCTAGACCTGTTTTTAATAGCTAGATCAGTCAACGTTACCTGACCTCAAGAACAGACCATTCGAACTGATTATCTGTGTCCGTTACCGAATACTGTGTCTGAAATATAGAAGCGGTATTTTTTCTGACTTTCATTTCATCCAGTTTCTGTGAGGTGACAGCAACATCCATATCCTGATATGTCGATAGAATTCTGGCCTGCTCCCGCTGATCTGAGCCTGCACTAAAAAGCTCGTAAACCAGCTGTACTCTGTGTTGCTTTTTATCGGTTAAATGAGTGAGGTAAACCTGGTTTCCGACATAGTCGAGTATGGACACCAGAGATGAAGTAAAAATAACAAATCCAATCAAAACCTCAAGTAATGTAATACCTTTTTGCTGAGTAATAACACCCATCAGAACACCCGGCTAGAATCACATTGAATCATGTTGTTCTACCACTAAAACGAGTATTGATCTTACCGGTAATCCATATCACATTAATTTCAAACATTTCGGTGTCCGATTCCAGCAGAATACTACCACCGGTAGAACTGGCATCCGGATAAAACGTCATACCGACCGTCTGTTCATCGATAACCTGATTACTGGCAGTTTTCACTGTTAAAAAATAAGTGTCAGGTAGATTTATAATCTTTTCAAAAAACTCGATTGAATTGTTTTCCAGATCTATCTCAATCTGATAGGGACGCCCTTCACGGATAGCTCGTAACTGGGTCAGGCGCATTGAAAGGACAATATCATTTGACAGAGATTGCAGATCATCACCCTTCTGCATTACCACAAATGATATAGAACCTGCTACCAGTGCCATCAATGTCAACACGACCAGTAACTCTACCAGTGTAAAACCCTGGACGCGCAACGGATTAGCGCTCCCAGTTATTGATATCCTTATCATCATTTTCACCGCCGGGTTGATTGTCGGCACCCAGACTGACCAGATCAAATGCAGCATGCTCTCCCGGCATCAGGTAAACATAATCAAACCCCCACGGGTCTTTGGGCACATCCGCCTGCTTAAAATAAGGACCATTCCAGCCCATAACAGAAACTTCATTTTTAATTAATAGATTCAAACCCTGGTCATTAGGTGGATACTGACCGGTATCCAGAAAATAAAGTTCCAGAGCCGATTCAATTTCCTTAATTTGTAACTTTGCTGTCTTTGACTTGGAACTACCCAGATATTTCATGACGTTGGGGCCAGCAATACTGGCTACAAGACCTAAAATAATTAAAACAACCAGTAATTCAACCAGGGTAAAACCCGAAGTACTTTTTTTCATTTGTAATACCGTTATAAAAAATCTGTTTAGATGAACCAGCGACTAATAGCTCAATAAATGAGCAGCTTATACCGCCAGTTCGTTAATACTCAAAATAGCCTGCAACATAGAAACTACAATCAAACCAACTATCAAACCTAACACCATAATAATGATGGGCTCGGCATATGTCATCATGGCCTTAATACGCACATCAAGCTGTTTGTAGTAATAGCTGGAAAGCTTTGCAAAGGATTCAGATAGACGCCCTGTTTCTTCACCAACTCCCACAATATATATAAAATGCTGGGTAAATAATTCTGTACTTAGCACTGCCTGAATGGACTTGCCGCGATTAATTTCAAGCGTCATTAATTCCAGTTCTTTCTTGTAAATTATATTACCTACCGCATCTTTGACATATTCCAGAGCCTTGATAATGGTTATCTTCTTTTTCATCAGGATATGTAAAATCATCGATATAATATACAGATTATATTGCTGTATCATTACCCCGATAAGCGGAGCCCTGAGAAAATATTTAGCCCACGCCGGGGCCGTCAGTGCATTTTTAGCTATCTTCCGTATTAGAAAAATAAGCAGTAACATAAGTAACAATAAAACCTGATAATGCTCGGTCAATACATCAGAAATGCCAACCACAACGGCAGTAATACCACTCATTTCAATACCCATTCCGACAAACATAGTTTTAAACTTAGGTATAACCAGGCCAAACAACACTAATATAGAAATCAACATAACTCCCGAAAGTATCATCGGATAAACCAGAGCCGATTTTATTTTCTGTTTGAATTCCTGCAGGTCATGGGTAAGTCGCGATAGCAAATTGAAGGATTCAGATAAGGAATCAGTTTCTTCCCCAACATGCACCACTCCAATATAAAGCGGATTGAACTGCTCGGGGAATTCAGCCATGGCTTCTGATAAAGACCCACCCTGCCTGACCATATCAACCAGTTCTGTTAAAAAATTGGTTGTTGAATTCTGATTAAAGCTTTTAGCTTCTAATTCCAGAGCCTTGTGAATGGATAAACCGGAGTCAAGATAATCATATATATTTTCGAAGAACTGCTGCTGGTCAAACTTTCGTTTTTTTGAAAAAAATGATTTTTTATTACTTTTGCCTTTTACTTTTGTAATTTTTATAGG
>CALCSG010000130.1 GCA_937894085.1 uncultured Gammaproteobacteria bacterium
TTTTTCAAGATCATAAGGTCAGATTTTAAGCCCATGGGTTACCCATTAGCCCTGGCTTATCACTCTAAAAAATAAACGTGTAAATCATGAATTTTAATGAAAAATATTTTTATTTGTTGGTTAGGCCTCATAAATGTAAGTATTTCAGTTGAACTTAGTCTTTATACGGCTTCAAGCAGTCAACCTGACTAACCATAAAGCTAACCCGAGGTTTTTAGCATGTCCAACACTTCTCTGTTTAATTTGAAATTTTTGATGCCAGGGTAGAACTGAGCAGAGATAGTGATGGTTATTTCCATCGCATTAAAACAACTTTTGATGCTGATATTAATACGCCACCGAAATCTGCCTGTTTACACGGGTAACCTTACCAAACCTGGTATCAGGTAAGGGGTGTGTTGATTCATCGGCATCATAAGAGTGTTCGAGGCAGCAAGGGTAACATTGAATGACATCAATTCATTATAGCCTTGCTACAGATCGAATGTTTTTTTCGTTACGCCCAGCCGGCCGGTGACCAGTTGTCCATCATCTTTATACGCGCCGCATGCAGACGTTCCGACATCAGACCTGCAAACATTTTCATCAGCATATAACCAAAATTGTTATCGGTTTCGCAATACTGCAGTAACGCCTTGCCATCGAAAACCAGCACTCTCGAATCGAGCTCCACTCTCGCCTCAAAAGTCCATTTGTACGGTGGTATCAACCAGGACCAACCCAGGATATCACTAGCCCCTAATGTCTGCACTACCAGAGCTGGTCCCATAATAGCAGGCACTTGCACTTTGATTGAACCATCCATCAGGATGTAGAAATTCTCTGCCAGATCCATCTGCCTGAATAGCATATCACCGGCGACGAACGACCTTTCCTGTGCGTGCTGAACGAGAATCTCAATATACGCTGGATCAAGATTGGAAAAAGTAGAGTGTGACCGCAGATAGTTTGCAATTTCATCTTGTGTCAAGGGTTGAACTCCTATTCTGGTGGATGATCGGATACCACTGCATCAGACCGTGTTTAAAAAATAATAACGATAAATTTTAACATATACATAGATAAGTACAACTTATTACCCGGCAATCCATCCCTGAACGGCGACCGGTAACCCTATCCCCGACATCGTTGATCGCCCCGGTACCGGAATGACTGTGGTTTCGGTATTTAGTAGTTTCACGTGATATTCATGCAAATCCATGTGATTTTATAAAGTAACGTGCTTATTCAACAAATTTTAATTATTTAAATTCAGCTGGCATTCAGTACACCCCGGTTAATCTCTGTGGCATCAACCAATGAACCAGGGAGTTCGACATGTACAAACTAAACTTTTTTACTGCTAAATATGCTGCGATTGCATTAACAATAATAGCCAGCCTGAGCATGACTTCAACTGTGCAGGCCCATAATGATGACTATCTGCCATTAGTACCTTTCATTTTATATAACGTGCTGACTCAACCCAGACAGCACAGTCATCAGCAACAACATCTACGTCATGAGCATTATCAAAAACCTTCACGTCTTAGCCATAGTAAAGGTGGTTACAGTCAGAAAAGGTTGATTAAAAAACACCGTAGATTCTAAATCCGGAGATTAATCATGAAATTATTAAAAGGTTTTTTAGCTGTTATGTTAATGATGTCAGTAACGACAACAATGCATGCTGCAGACTCCACCAGCTTAACTCGATCTGCCGGTAAACTACTTTCCGACACTAGCGTTGAATTAAATGAAAAGTTATCCGGCAGTCCACTATTGATATCCGCTCAAAGTAAATCGAGAACGATTGATAACCCGGCTGCATCTATCAGCACACTGTCATATCGCACCGCGAATCATGACATTGCTGTAGAATTTGAAATTTTTGATGCCTGGGTAGAACTGAGCGGAGATATTGATAATGATGGATATTTCCATCGCATTAATACAACTTTTGATGCTGATGTTAATACTCCACTGGAAACGGTCTATGCGAAGCTTTACCTGAGTTATGAAGGTGGGCCATGGCAGCAATATGCGGATAGTGACCTGTTTGAAATTTCCTACGATTCTATCAATGACACTTATGAAATTGTTAGTGAATTGATCGAAGGTTATCCACCTGGTTACTACGACGTTTTAATAGAGTTACATAGTTTGTACCACGAGGGCATAGTTGCCAGTCGTATTATCACGCAGGATACAGATGGATACCTGTTAACGATTGAAGATCAGCAACATGATGAATACTATGTAGAAGAGTACTACTACCCTGAAACAGATCTATATATCGAAACAGGTGTTGTTCATGCAGGAAGTTTTACATGGACCGGTATTATCATTTTAGCCTTGCTGCTAATGATCAAATTTCGCTGCTTATCTAACAAAACAAATGAACATTAAAAAACCCTGGTGCTACACGCTTTCAAAGGGGGGAATGAAATCGTGTAACAACAGGGTTAAGGATGAAACCGTTTGACGAAATCCCTCCGGGAAATCGACCTGAATAAATTTTTACATCATTTTTTGTTTATAAATGCTAACAACCTTATTCCATTGCTGCTCATTTAGAATTCTTCTCATATTTTCCCGGCAGCGTATTTTACCTTTTGCAACCTGTAGACGCAGACGCAATACATGATCCATTAAATTCTGTAATTCAGCCTGGCTGGCATTACTTAATGCCGCTGAATGCAGTACCTGTTCAGCTTTAATAACATCTCTAACGAGATCTTTCATAATGGGGCCATTATGTGTATTCCAGTTTGCCAATTCAGATTTCTGTTCAGCAGAAAGGTTCAACTCTTCACCAAATTTCATGGTCACTTTCATCAGATTTGGTAATGGATTGGCGTGCTTCATAGCCATACCAGGTTTTTCATAACCCATCACAGAACCCATGCTCTGCTTATTCCCATGACTTGAAGCATGCACCGATACCGAAGCTAACAGTAACGTTGAAAATATAATCAGTGAAGCTTTTTGCATTGATAATTCCGTTGTTTTAAGACATTTGTTGAAGCGAAGTTTATGCAACTATCTGATGCCGCGAAAGTGACAAATTGTCGCACCTTTCAAACGTTTATTTTTTGTGTCTGGATATTAGCTTTTAAAAAACTAAACGATTTTTCACCACGAACTAGGGCAGGACGCCCGTAGGTAGAACAATGCAAGGAGCTACTTGTCGAGTCACGAAGAACACGAATGCAAATCATTGTTTGTATATAAGGTTTTTTTAATAGTGATAACAATCACTGAGTTATCCGCTTTCCTTTAACTTTTCTGTCTTTACTTCGTGTTCTTCGTGACTTCGTGGTGAATATCTTTCGACTTTTGATTACACTGATCAGATACCTATTTTTTATTTACGAGCAGCAATTCATGGCTTCTGACCATTTTAGTAGTTCAACACGCATCCTGCGCCAATTGTATTTTTTAAGAAACATTACAATTACTTTTATTATTGTGATGATGTCGGTGGCACTAGTCGGCCTAAAAATAAACCTGCCTGTCATTCCATTGAGTATTATTGTGCTAATTATGGCAGTGACAAACTTGATCACCCGCTTACTCATTGACTCAGGCAAAGCAATTTCCGAGCGATTAATATTCATTCAACTGTTATTAGAAATACTCTCATTCTCCCTGATTCTCTATTTTTCGGGCGGAGCAACCAACCCCTTCACTTTCTTTTACCTGATCCCCCTGGCGATTTCAGCAACTGTTATTCCTGGTTTATCAACCTGGGTATTAACCTCTCTCACAGTCATTCTGTATAGTCTGTTATTAAAATTCTACATCCCCTTAACATATGAAGTACATGATCATCAGGCGATGCAACATGACGGGCAGTTTTCACAACATGTTTTAGGCATGTGGTTCGGTTTCATGGTCAGCGCCATGCTGGTTACCTGGTTTATTACCTACCTGTCCAGGGAGCTTAAACAGCGTGAAAAAGACATTGCTGATGCAAGGCAGCGCGAATTGCGAGACCAGCAAATGGTAACCCTGGGAACGCTTGCTGCAGGCACAGCTCATGAACTGGGAACACCTTTAGCAAGCCTTGCTATTATTGCCGGTGAAATTACCGATGGATTTTCTAAACATTCTCATCCCGATTTATTTGAGAATCAGGCGATTTTACGCGACCAGATTCAACGTTGTAAAAAAATCCTGTCAGTATTGTCCGACTCAACGGGTGAGTCACGAGCTGATGCGGGATTCCTGATGTCGGTGCAGGATTTTTATGAGCAGACACTACAAAAGTGGCAGGAACAACGCCCCGACACACATTTCAGGACGCAACTTGATTCACTGCAGACACCACTCAAACTGCTGTATGATAAAACCATTTCTCAGGCATTAATTAACCTGCTAAACAATGCTGCCGATGCCACCAGTGAACCGCTTGAAATACATACCAGCATCGATGATCAGACTATGTTAATAGAAATTAAGGACAGTGGAAGTGGACTCAGCGAACAACAAATTGCGATGGCAGGGGAAGTTTCATTTTCCAATAAACCTGATGGCATGGGAATCGGACTATTTTTAGCCATTACCACCATTCGCCGTAGTGGCGGCAGTATAGAATTTAAACGTCGGCAATCCGGTGGAACCAGTACACTTGTTCGGTTAGCGTTGATACAATCAGCCAATGAGTGAAGAAAACCCCAATCTGTTAATAGTCGACGACGATGAAGTTTTTTGCCAGGTATTGTCCAAAGCCCTGCAAAAACGTGAATACCATGTTTCTATCGCATACAACCTTCAGCAGGCAGTCGAGCTTGCGCAGCTACAACACCTTGAGTTCGCTGTCGTTGATTTACGCATCGGAAACGATTCCGGGTTAAATGTTATTAAATCACTGGTAAGTAGCGAACCGGCTATTCGCATTGTGGTGCTCACCGGATATGCCAGTATTAGCACAGCAGTAGAATCGATTAAACTCGGTGCAATTCATTACCTGACAAAACCAGCCGATGTCGATGATATTCTGAAAGCCTTTTATCACGATGAAGGCAATGCTGATATCGACCTGCAAACCCAGCCCATGTCGGCCAAACGCATGGAGTGGGAGCATCTGCAAAAAGTATTACACGATCACGATGGTAATATTTCGGCGGCCGCCCGTGCGATGGGCATGCATCGCAGAACTCTGCAAAGAAAATTGAGCAAAAAACCGGTAAAGTCTTAAAACATCACTTTGCAGAGCTTTTAGTTTAATATCATAAGCAAACTAATCCATAGCAAAGCGGACTAAACCAATAGGCTGTTATAAGTAAACTCTGGCCGATTTGAGAAACTCTAAATTAAAATGTAGATATTCCTGATGCTTAAAAGTCGATGCTTACTACTTATTATAATTCCATTTTTATGTGATACGGGTGTCTATGCCCACCAGTCTTTTCTCATACAACACCAGCAAACTTTCAACCAGATATCCTCTCAACTCCAACATCTGGTTGACAACAACACTCTTGATGGAATATCTATTGGCGTAGTCAATCAATCCAGTCTGATATGGTCCAAAAGCCTTGGCTATGCCAATCGAGAAGCCAACATCGAAGCTTCAGAGAATACTGTGTATCGAGTAGGCTCTCTATCCAAATTATTAACCGCAAGCGCAATTCTTCAACTGGAAGAACAGGGTGCAATCGATATAGATCAGGCCATTACAGCTTATTTACCGAGATTTTATTACAAAACCCGTTTTGCTGAATCAGGAGTTATTACCAGTAGACAGCTGTTAACTCACTTATCAGGTTTACCTTCTAACATCAATAAAGGGCACTGGACGGAAGAACGGTTCACTAATCTGGTGGAAAGATTACGCACAGAATACACATCATACCCCACTGATTTTATTCTCAATTACTCCAATGTAGGATACAGCCTGCTAGGTGCCATTATCGAAGAAACTACCGGCTACCTTTTTGAAGACTACATGCAGAAACATTTACTGACACCTCTGCAAATGACCCAATCAAATTTTCAACCCTATGGCTCAACCACCAATGATGCAGCGTCCGGTTACAAAGACCTGAAAGTCCAGACCAATTTGCCAGTTCGAGATATACCAGCCCTTGGACTTAACACCAGCCTGGTTGATATGTCACATTTTGTTTCTGCAATTCTTAATCAGGGCAGCTATAACGATAAACGCATCCTCGACCCGGACAGTATCGAATCCATGTTTGAGGTACAAAATAGAGATATTGAACTGGATTTCGACCAACTTATTGGGCTGCCATGGTTTGTTAATCAGATTAAAGATGAGAAACACCCTCTTATCGTTGAACATGGGGGGACCACCATTAATTATTCCAGCCAGCTATTACTGGCGCCTCAACAACAACTTGGCATTATTATTTTATCCAATACCGGTCAGGTCAATACCATCATCAACAATATTGCAAAACAGTTGCTCAACATGCTGATAAGCAATTCAGAGAAAACAATCATTAGTTATATACCTGAAGATTTCCACATAGTAAATACTGGCGAAAACCGTAAAAATCGCTATATCGCCAAATCTGGCATGATAGAAATAGATTCAGATACCGGTAAACTGTGTGATTGTCAGGCTAATCGAACCCTGAATCTGGTCCCGTTACCGGATGGCTGGTTCGGAATTTCTCCCGACAACAAACAATTTACCAGCAAAGTTAGCGAAAAGGTTATAGATGGCAATACAGTAATCGTGTTGCAGAAAAATGGAAAACAGCATCGAATCGGTTCGCGTTATCAATACAGTGAAAACCGTTTCAATTGGGAA
>CALCSG010000131.1 GCA_937894085.1 uncultured Gammaproteobacteria bacterium
AGGATCAGCCACTGGATGATTAAATTAAAATCAATTTTTAATAATTCCTTCTTTAAGATAACAATCAAAAGTACATGCCTGTTAGCACTTCTGGTCATCCAGTCATGTGCCAGTCCACCAGCACCTCGACCAAAAGCAATAATAGAAGCTGAATACTTTTTGC
Organism: uncultured Gammaproteobacteria bacterium; assembly: GCA_937894085.1. Taxonomy (GTDB): domain Bacteria; phylum Pseudomonadota; class Gammaproteobacteria; genus JACNJF01. The sequence goes on from CALCSG010000131.1 coordinate 164, forward strand.
AACAGGGCACCAGCGCATTTTATAACGACGAATACCCGCTGGCCGCCAGCAGTTTTACGCAGGCACTGAAAATTTACCGCAGCATTGATGATGCTTCAGGCATGCTTGATAGTTATATTAACTTAATGGAAACATCTCTGGCCATTGGAAACCTCACTCTGGCACATCAGCAACTGCTAAATATTGAAACGATGCTATCCAGTGACTCCGAAAATACGCATAGATCCAGGGTCACTTTATTAACAGTAAAGCTGCTGTTTGTCGAAGAGCAATATGTGCAGGCCATCAACATACTGCAACCACTACTGCCAGCATTTAACAGTCAACAGCAAGTTGAAGCAGTTGACAGTAATACGCTCAACATTATTTCAAGCATGGCTCGCCTGGCTGTTTTAACACAACGCAATGATGCCACACTCTGGCTACAACGTTTGCGACTCGCGATCAATCAGGATGATAAAAACCATGACCGTTTTAGAGCATTATATCTACGAATTCTGGCGCTTCAGAAACAGCAAGAAGGTAAATTCAGTGACAGTAAAAAACTGCTGAATGAAGCTCTTTCCATTTACCATGATCAGGCTTATCGCAGAGGAATTGCGGCAAGTCTGCAACAATTAGCCAACCTTGAAATCCTCCAACAAAACTGGAATCAGGCGGATGCTTTACTGCAACGTGCCCTGCAAATTAACCTGTGGACCCTGAATCAGAGAGAAGCTAAAAAGGTGCTGGAGCAACTTATTGTTACAAATAAAAAATTAAATAACGATGATCTTGTTGATAGTTTCGACGAACAATTAAAAAAGTTGGGGGTTAACTCTAATTAAAACCTGATAGCGGTCATTTGGGAATTCAATCAGGATGTCTCAAAAGTGCCATTTGGAGTCGTTCATGGTTGACTATGCGACCGGCAAGTCCATGGACAAACCAATCATTCAGGTATCAGAACGATCACATGTTTTTGGATATACAAATAAAGAATATTATGAGATAAAAGTAGGTATCTCTATGGAATTGAAGCAGGCATGCTCTAAACACCTGTCCTCAAGGAAAGTGCACCACCCCGGCCACCTCATAAACGCCATCGGCCCGAAAAAACACTACTCTATGGCATTATTGATCGGTACTATCCAGAATTTCATGATTACATGGTCGAACAAGGGTGCTCATTACCACTCCATGTACAAAAGGAATTCGATGAATACATTAAATGTGGCAGCTGGAGCATGAATTTTTACGCGTACAATGCAGTACCTGTCACCATGTACGGTTAGTTGCGTTCAGCTATAAAACGACGCGGATTCTGTCCCAGTTGCGGTGCCAGGCGCATGGCTGAAAGAACAGTGTAAATTGCATCTAAAATTGACCTCGCCAGTTGCAGTTAATATGGGCCCTCTCAACATTTGGAAAATATTTGATTTTCAAATCTATTTTTGAATTTAGCCTGGTCAATTATCCAATGCAGTAAATGACGAAAAGGGTCAAACGTGCATGCAAATCAACAATCAGACCTTAGTCTGAAATTTTTCAACCAAAGCCTGATAAATTTTACAACCTTCGTCTATAGCTTATTCTTATATATTTTGACAAACTTCTTATATGGGAATATATTCCCATATAACGAATTGAAACATGATTCGAAAACGAATTCACCTTTAAAGGAGAGCGTCATGAAAAATAGTAAGTTAGCTGCTGCAATTTCAACCATCCTTATAACCTCCGGTTTAACCGCATGTGGTGGAGGTACCACTGATGTCGCAGGCAGTTCAGGTACTGTCGTAACATCTTCCGGTTCAATTACCGAGTTTGGCAGTGTAATTGTAAATGGCGTACGTTATGAAACCACAAGCGCAAAACTCATTTCTGCTGATGACGACAATAGCGTGGTGCTGACCAACCCTTCTAACGCTGAGTTACAGGCTAAAATTGGATTGGGCCAGGTCGTCACAGTCAGAGGGACTCGCAGCGATGATTCAAACGGTATCGCAACCACTATCAGTTTTGATAATGAGCTAGCGGGTGAAGTTACCTCTGTCTCAGTTGACGACGCTAGCTTCGTTATTCTCGGTCAGACCATTTCAATAACACCGGATACGATTATTGATGATTCATTGATCGAAGCGTTACGCGGCACAGAAATCCCCAACGACCTGAAATTTGGTGACCTGTTAATGACTGATACTCTGGACCTGTTATTACCGACTGGAACCATCATTGTAGTCAGCGGCTTCCCTTCTCAAAATGGTTTTGAAGCCACACGCATCGAAGATGGCACGCAGGTTGGAGGAGGCACTGCTGCTTTTGAAGCCGAGGTGAAAGGTACAGTTAAAAACCTTACCGCAACCCAGTTTGAATTGAATGGATTAACAGTTCTGTATGACAATTCAGTGCTGGATAATGAAGATTTTAGCAGTACCAACCTCGAAGATGGCATGTTTGTAGAAGTTCATGGTAGCGCTGACTCGGATACTCAGATCACTGCAACAAGAATAGAGCGTGAAGATAACCTGCTGGAAAATGATTTCAGTGAAGGAGAGCTTGAATTAGAAGGCGTAGTACAGAAAATAACGCCTGATAGTACGGGAACTAGTGGCATCATTACCATCAATGGCTTTGACATTCGTGTTGATGATGTTGGTCAGTTCAGCGAAGGTCTGCGCATCGAGATTAAGGGCCGTCTGCAGAGTGATGGATCGTTCTCAATCACTCGTATCCAGGATGAACAGGAAGACAATGTTCGTATTGAAGATATTGCAGTAAGCGCAGATGGAACAAGCTTTACTACACGCCTTGGACTAGTCATCACCCCTACCAACAGAAGCAGACTTGAAGATGATACCATCGAAGATGACGACAACCTGTCGATCGCTGATTTCCTGGCGAATGTTAATGACGAAAGAGTTGAAGCTCGCGGCTTCTCGCTTAATGCTGACACAGCCTGGACACGTCTTGAAATATCAAAAGATGACGATACTGATTGCCGCCTGAGAGGCTCTGTCGAGATTGGAAGCATTGATAACACAAATTTCACCTTCAGCATTGAAGGCGTCACCATCGATGTCAGTAATGTAAGTGCAAATAACTTTAAAGATGGTAACGACTTATCCATTGGCAAAGCTGCATTTTTTAATGAACTGAATGAAGGCGATATCGTTCAGGCGAATAGCGACAGGGCTGGTGCAGGTTGCAACACTGGAGAACTGACCGCTCGTGAAGTTGAGTTTGAGCCGGAAGATTCTGTGCTGTTAAGTACATCAGACGACAGAAGTGATGATGATAGTAACGATAGCAGTGACGATAGTAACGACAATGAACTGGTTGGATCAGTGAGCAACATTACAACCACCAGCTTTGACCTTGCCGGAGAAACCATAACTGTGAATGCTGCAACTATCATCGATGACTCCATAATTGAAGAAGCACGCGGTGTTGAGGTCAACAATGAAGCAGCCTTTGGCGACCTATCAGAAACACTGGCTCAATTGTTATCGGATGGTATGGGACTTGAAATCATTGTTGACCGCACAAATGGAATTGTAGCTGTTAGCATTGAAGATCTTTAATCCACATAAGTTATTTTATTGCAGGGAGAGCCATCAGCAACACAGTCCATACTTCTCTATAACCAATTCACCCGCCAGATAATCTTGCGGGTGTTTTTTTCGGAATTAAAAGATCTGAATAATGGTATGAAGCTAATGTTTTGCTCTAGTGGAAAATTCTGATTTCGTCAGATATTTTAGAGCCAACTGGATGTTTATCCATTTAATTAAGTTGTCACTTCAACAGGCGGTTTATAAAATGAATGGCAAGATGATGCAATTCAACAAGGTCAAAATTAACTACAACTGGATCAAATCTCGATGCAATCCAACATGGGTGGTTCATATATCAATATTTCTCTTTTTAAAGGTTGGTTTAAGGTTGGTAGAGTATTGTAAAAATCGACCTGACAGAATCTCTCACTGAAAATTTTTTAAATATGAACAATTCAATTTTAATATTAACTCACCATGAAAAATTTTAATCTGATAATCATTGGCAGCCTAATTTCTATCATATTTTGGTTCTTAGAGTCTTTTATCCACTTATCATTAGACATAGTTGATAAAATCGAAATATTACCGGAAGACATTAATGAATTATGGATGAGGTCTCTCATAGTTTTCTTAATCATTGCTATGAGTATTTATGCTCAAGTTTCTCAAAATAAATTAAGGAAAATTGAACGCGATAAGTCACTACTACAAGAGCAACTACTTGAAGAACAATATAGCAATATGGAAGTCATCCTGGATAACAGAAAACAAACACAAGTTGCACTACATAATTTTAATTCTAGTGTTATGACTATCAGAGTTAAAATTGAGGAAGGTGAGATGATATCCGCGAAGGATGTAAGCCTTCTGAGTTCAGCCACAACAGCCGTTCAGAATAAAATAAATCGATTATGGGGATAAGTGCATGGAAGATGAGCAGCCATAAAAGGATCAGCCTTGAATTACTAGTTTGTGGCGTTTGAGCCAATTCAGTGATTATCTGGAATGTCCGGTCATTTGCCTAATGATTCAATCAATGATCTCTAATGTATATTGAAAATTTACTAAGCATTTAGTTAACCTGTAAAATAGTAGGTTTTGCTTAGATCAATTTATAACTGGAGTTTCACCCTGTAAAACAGTCGCGTAAATACTTGTATCTACATTTCCACCAGTCAAAATTACCGCAACATTTTTATTCTTGATATTGCTTTCTCGTTCCTGAATTGCAGCGGCTAAGGCCGCAGCACCAGCTCCTTCTGCTACATTATGGGTTGTAGAGAATATTAATCTCATTGCTTTAGCTACTTCATATTCGCTAACTGAAACAATACGACTCGCACCTTTTAAATAGACCTCAAATGCTTCTTTGACCGGAGTAGTTACAGCCATACCATCTGCAAATGTTTTGGCCGTTGATGAGGCAATTAACTTTCCCGATTCAAACGAAATCTTTGCTGCTTCAGCTTCAGTTGAAACAACTCCGACAATTTCAGTCTTCAATGCTAATAGATCTCTTACGGTTATAAGACTGCAGATCCCCGATCCACAGCCAATAGGAACATAAACAACGTCTAGTTCTGGAGTATTGGAGAATAGTTCCAATGCATAGCTGGAAACACCACGTATTATTTCCTGATGAAATGGAGGAACCATAAAAAGTTTTTCAAACTCAGCAATTCGTGCTGCTTCCAGTCGGGCATCATCGAAGTTCTGACCAAATTCGATTACATCTCCGCCAAACGCACGCATTGCGTTATTTTTTTCAATAGAATTTCCATGCGGTACAATGATTTTTGCTTTTAATCCATGTGCTGAAGCCACCATAGATTGGCTTTGTCCATGATTACCTCGTGTTGCAGTAACAACACCTTTTACATCTGGGTGTGACCTCATTAGCCAATCCATAAAAGTAATACTACCGCGTATTTTAAAAGCACCTGTTGGCGTATGATTTTCATGCTTTACCCAAACTTCTAGTCCGGCTTTTTCATAAAGTAATGGCCACTTATATTGAGGGGTAGGCGGCATAAATTTGTAAATATATTGCGCTGCTTTATTTAAATCATTTAATGAAAACATGGGGACACCGATCACTTTTAACTATTTGTCTCTATAAATTAACAGTAGCTTTTAGCAAAAGCTTTCAAAAATATGACCTCTTTAGAAAAATAGTTTCATAGCTGGAACTAGGGATAGTTTTGCGGCATAGTTGATTGATGAATAAACAATATGCTGATCCTTCCGAAAGAAATAATGAAATTGATAGATACATTTCTACTGAGATAGTGGATATACAGCTTTTATCCAGTCAGCCCTACGAGGTTCATTACAAAAGCAGTTTACCTTCGGTTGGATTTGCTTTTGAGACTCAGACGGGGATACATTCTTTGGGCAGCGACCAAACTTGCATTTTTAAGGCTAAAGCTAATAGTTTATCTTTTGTGCCGGGCGACTGTGATGTCTTTTCCAGTTCTGAAAAAGGAGGCGAGTATTTAAAAATCACATTAAAGATTACCCATGAAAATACTTATAATAACATTCCTCAATTTAGTAATTTTGTGCATACAGAAGCCATTAAAGCCGCTTACAGGCTTAGGAAAACTCTATTAACCAGTCACTCAACAGATATGCTAATTATCGAAGAATATGTAGCCAAACTATGTGGGTATAATCTATTAACTGGAGAGAAAGATAGTAAAAGTGCTGATTCAGCTCAATGGATAACAAGCAGTAGAGCCAACAAAATAGACGAATATATTGAAGAACATTTAGAAGATCAGCTTACAGTGGAAAAATTAGCTAAATATTGTAATTTATCTTCAGGTTTTTTCTCGAGAGACTTTAAAAAAGCTTTTGGTAAATCTCCTAAAGATTACATAATTGAAAAGCGTATTTCCAAAGCCAGACACTATTTAAATACTTATGACTCAGGGTTGTCTGAAATAGCGTTTGCTACAGGCTTTTCTTCACATGCTCATATGACTTCAGTTTTCAAACAACGGCTAGGAATCTCTCCAAGTGGTATGCGAGGACGCTCCAAAAGATTTATATCTATTTGCAAGTAAAGCAATAGATCAAGCATACACTTTTAAGGTTTCGCAAACTTAAAGGAATGTCAGAAATAGCTTCAAAGGGTCGGTTTCCGAGATTAGAGGTGACTGTCTGCAACGTCTGTTATTTGACATAGCTGACCTACGACTTAGAAACGTACAAAAGTGATTGAGGGTCGGCTAGAATTGTTTTTGGCTTTAGGTGTAAATGGCTGGTATGAAGCATAAAGCCAACCTCTTAATATAATCCACTCTGATGGCCGGTATCGCCACTTCAGAGACGGAGATTACAGCCTGTCAGGACTGGCTGGTTAGGGTCGACTGCTGCCACTTTATGAAATGAATCAAAGGTCAGCTTCCTGCATTTATAAAATAAAAAAGTAGTCAGATAACATTGTGTCTAAATATTCAGACAATAAATCTAAACTTCAATTTAAAAGTTTATTTTTTCTTTTTATTGAGCTTTTCCCATAACCAGCCATGTTTTACTACGGTCCCTTTACGCACATAACTCAACACATTATCGTGCTGCAAATTCCAGCGAAAGCGGGTAAACCCGGCACTTCCTGCGCACACTAACAGACGGTCACCCTTTTTAATTTGGGTTTGCGGACTCGGTAATAATACACGGTCATTCTGATATTCAATCATCAATACGATGCATTTCAGACAGTCACGGCGTTTCCATGGGTCGCGCAGTAAATCTTCAAGCTCAACGCTTTCTCCATGACTCAACACATCAACAACAGCCCTCGCTTCACTTTCATTGATGGTGATTTCTGCTAATTTCGGGGCATTTTGTCCAACCAGTGCGGTAATACGGCTAGCTAATTCACAGGCCCATTCGTTATCTTTATAATAAGCCAGAGAGACAAATTGATACAACATCGGGTGGCCCAGTAACACCCTGATTTTATCGGCAATTATCTTACTCGGATGCATCACCATATCCGCCTTTACTGCATTAATAATTGAACTGTTATCCGAATGATTTTGACGCGCAATGATGAATAAATCGGGGTTCAGTTCCCGTGCTGTCATCACTATAGACAGGTTATTCGCATCATTATCTGTGCCGGCGATCAAACCGCAGGCTTTTTCGATATTAGCCAGAGACAAGGTATTCGCTTCTGTACCGCGGCCCACAATTATGCCTTCTACCGGCTCTCCTGTTGTCGCAGGATCCGCTTCGATTACAACAACTTCCAGACTTTCCTTTTTCAGGCGCTCATAAACCGATTTACCAAAACGTCCGTAACCACAGATAACCCAGTGTTTATTTTTCGGGGGATATATTGGCTCTTCCAGTAAAAGCTGATCATCAGCTGAAAATAACCACCTTTGTAAAAGATAAAGGCAGGGTACCTGAAAAGCAATCGCCAGTGACATGGCAAAAGTATCATAGGGATCGATGATGTAATCCGTACCAAATGACGCCATATTTTTTTCTACATCATGTGAATCGGCTCTACAGATAACTTTAATATTCGGATGCAATAATTTACTGGTCAGGGCAATTTTAAGATTTGCGTCATTATCATTAGTAACCGCCACCACTGCCTGGCACATGTCATGCTCCAGCCCGGCTTCCTGTAAATGTAACGGTTTTTGTGCATCACCGTGCAGTGATGGCACAAAATCACGCAGGTTGTCGATCCTGATCAAGTTGCGCCGGTCTTCATCAATTTCTATCACCACCACGTGCTGGTTGAAATCGGTTAAACCCCTGACCAGAGCAGAGCCTGTTTCTCCATACCCACACACCAGGTAAAATGGTTCACGCATTCCCTGAATCTTTCTGGAAAGCTTTTTTTCTGATAAAGCATGCTGAAAGGTTTTGTCCTGAATCAGTGTCAAAATAGTACCGATCGCATACAGCCAGGAAATTACACCGCCATACATCGTAACGGTAACCCACAAACGTTGAGCATCGGTAAACTCAAAAGGAATTTCACCAAAACCAATCGTCGTAGCCATAAAACTGACAAAATAGATGGCATGGAAGAAATCCATATAGTGGACATTACCATCTGCATCCTGACCAGGAATTAAAGTCAGTACCAGAATGGAAACAGAATACACCACCAACAGAGTCATTAGTGGTCGGCGCATTCGCCGGAAGATCAGGAAAACGATGTTATCCATCGAAAATACCTGCTAACTAACGGCGCAGCATGACGGTTTCGATAATCAGCAAAATCACTGAAATAACATTTGCCAGCATGGCTCCTCCTGATAGTGAGACAATACTCGCTGTTACCGCAGGGGTTAACCCGTCGCCGGTAATATGTACAGCTACCGTCCATACCAGGGTAGCCGCTATTAACTGCAATATGGCCACCAGACTGGTCGCTAATAATACGGCACCCATCTGGCTTCGATCACCAAATTTTAAAACCGTCGCCATCAGATTGACCACTACAACGGCAAATAACTCGTACACGTGATGATGATCCGGATTATCCAGCTCACCAACAAAAAAACCAAAATTGAGCGTTAATGCTAAAACGATAAAAAAACCAAAAACAACTTTTTCCGGATTCATGATGGTTAACCTGCCGATTTATTCTTTTAGATTATAGAAGCTGCGAGTTTATAGAGTTGAAATTTGCTGTCAAACAGGGTTAAACCTTAAAACGCTATTGAGCGAGAAAAAGATGCGCATGGTCTAAGTCAGGGATAGCTGCAGGTACCAGACCCATGAATGCTGTTATATCGCGAATGCAGGATGCATAAGAGGGTGAAGAGTGTGTTTTTGATTTTATCCTGTGCATCAATATGTCGTCTAAAGCGCCTACTCCTGATATGTAGACAACCTACATGGAGGCAGCAAGTGTAGTTTATATTTGCAACTATAAACGGCCTTTCATAATTCAACAGCGTTTTCAGATTAAAACCAGATGGAAACAAATAATCGAATAACGCTTGCATTGAATGCATATAATGGCTCTTCACCTGGCAGTGCCGAAACACTGACATCCCTGAAATCTGCGTAATCAAACGCGATGAAATCATAATTCAGATTAAGGCTACCCCGTTTCAGTATACCTGTCCCATTTCTTTTGAATTCATAACTGGCGCCTATTCCCAATGTCTGAGAGGTAAAGGTACTCATTTCCTTGTCGCGCGCCAAAAAAATAAACTCATCAGGCTGTTGAAACAAATCGCTGTAAAAGTCAGCTTTAGTCTGATCGTAATAGCGATAAGTTAAATCAAAAATCCAGTCTTCATCATAGGGCAGGGTATAGCCCAGTTCATAAGTATTTGCATTAATACCCCAGGTATCGGTAAAAAATCGATATCCACCATGTAATGCAGCTCGATGCGGCAAAAAATAACGACCTCGAATGGCAAAAGCATTACTGGTACGCGTATTTGGATAGACCTCAGACTGATAGGTATAACCTCGGGTTACCGTATTATCCAAATATCGAACAGAACGATAGGGATTATTTAAATAGCCTTCGTCGCTCATGGTTTCCAGTGCAAAAGCCATTAGAAAATTCTTGGTGATAACCTGAGACAGTGATAACCGATAGTTTCTTGTAATGACATCTTTGATAAAACTGGCATCGGTATTGTTACGCACAATATTATCACCCTGCGCATACCCCATGCTTAAGGTAGTCAGATCGCCAAAAAAATCCTGTGAAATATTCATCGAAAAAGTTGATGCTTCGAAATCACTTTCATCACTCTGAGTGTAACCCAGACTCATCAGGGTTTTTTCCTGCAGGTAATCCAGGCTGAGTGAATTTTCTTCACGTTTTTCAGTGTAGGGACTGGCGGTTGTTACTACATCAATCGATGCACTGGATACATTGTCGACATAATGATTCAAAGTAGTCGAAACGTGCTCACCAAATTTCTTTCTAACAAGTATTGAAGGACCGGAAATTTCAGCGCCACCACCATCATAACTGTGAAACAGGACATCCGCCCGGTCTTCGGGTAATACCGCAGCCAATGACCATTGGCTAATAAAGCATAACCCTGCAATTGAGAGAAACCGGTTAACAAAAAACAAAACTTTACCGGAGGTGATATTAGTTACAGCCACATCCACCGCCTGTTGCTATTCCAGCTCCCCTCGCACCTTCCCGTGCGTCATAGACATGGTGTATATAATTATTAGAAACAGGATCACGATTAAAATTCATAATGGGATCGGCTAGATGAGCTCGTTCATAGGGTTTAACCCAGGGCGTACTACAACCCTGTGAAACTAACATGAAGCTCAGTAAAATTAATTTTCTCATATCGATGATACCGGCATTATTCACGAATCAATATTTTAACCATTTTTTTATATTTATTTTCATCACCGGGCTTATATCCCTGATGTAAATAGCGCATGTTTCCATTGCGATCTATCATCACGGTAGTCGGCATCGCAACAACCTTATACTGTTTACTCACTGAGTTACTATCATCAAATAAAACAGGAAAATCAACCGGCCGTTCTGCTATATATGAACGCGCTTTTTCAGACTGTTCTTCTACATTGACCCCTAAAACTACAAATCCCAGTTTTTTATATTTATTATGTAAATCATTTAGTAATGGCATCTCTAATCGACACGGTGCACACCATGATGCCCAGAAGTTTAATAACACAACATTACCAGCATATTCGCTGAGC
>CALCSG010000132.1 GCA_937894085.1 uncultured Gammaproteobacteria bacterium
GTTTGTTCAGTGAGCTTTAAGCGAGACCCCGCTTTTACGCTGAGCAGTTACAATAAATATTACATTCTGTTAACAAAACGATTGATTGTCTTATATATATTTGTAAAATCATATGCCTATAACTAAAACCTATAACAATTAAATAATCACCGAGAATTAATGAAACTTCAACAACTACGCTTTCTAGACGCAGTAGTCAGAAATAACTTGAACGTGTCTTCAGCGGCAGAAGAACTCTATACTTCTCAACCCGGTGTAAGCCATCAAATCAAACTGCTTGAAGAAGAGCTGGATATAAAAATATTCGAACGCTCCGGTAAAAAATTAACGGGTATCTCCCCGGCGGGTTACGCCGTTCTGGAACACGTCGAATCTTTGCTGAACAATGTTAAGAGCATTAAACAGGCTGCCAGAGAATACTCTAACGCCAACCGAGGCAGTTTGAGCATAGCCACAACCCATACACAGGCCCAGTTTATCCTGCCACCAATTCTGCAAAAATATAGCTATAAATACCCGCGTATAGATTTGCAGGTACATCAGGGAAACCCTAAAGCTATGTGCAAACTGGCAGCCAATAACTCGGTGGACTTTGTACTGGCTTCAGAAACAATAGATGAGTTTGACGAACTGATCACTATTCCGGCATATAAATGGAACCGCTATATTGTGGTCCCAAAGGGTCACGACTTAATGTCAAAAGAAGAAGTTACTTTAGCCGATCTGGCCGCTTACCCCATATTAACTTACATGCTCGGCTTAACAGGTCGATCAAAACTGGATCGAACTTTTCACGACGCCAACCTTGAACCCAATGTGGTTTTTACGGCAACCGATTCTGATGTTATTAAGACTTATGTGCGCCTAGGATTTGGTGTCGGCATCATTGCCGAAATGGCAAAAGGGCAGAAACATGATGATGAATTAGATTGCATCAGGGCCGATCATCTTTTTCCAGACAGCATGATCAAGGTAGGATTCCGTCATTCCCGACATATTTCTACCTACCAATACGAGTTCCTGCATATGATGACGCCCTATTTAGACTTAGATACCATCAAAGAACTTGTTCATACCCGGGCATTAAATGATCGCAATAAAATATTATCTAATTTTCAGATACCGACTTACAGGGAAATGATCAAGGAGGAATAAGCCTTGAAAATGATATAAAGCTATTTTACAAAAGTAGCTCGTCAGCCTGCTTAAAATCTATAGTTTCAATTTGCGCAGGTATTTTTATAGCCGTACCCTGATAATAATCGACTTTTGCAGCGGCTAATTTTTGCATAACCTCTGCTGACTCTACCTTTTCAGCAATAACTTTCATCCCTAGACTATGCCCTACTGCAACAATTGAACTGACAAAAACGTTCGAATCATTATCCAGTAGTAAACTCTCGATACACACACCATCAATTTTCAGGTAATCAACTGGAAGTTTCTGTAAATAAGTCAGAGATGAAACTCCACTACCGAAATTATCGAGTGAAAACTTAGCCCCCAAAGCCTTTATTTTGTGGATAAATTGAATCGATTTATCTATGTCCCTAACGACTGCTGCTTCTGTTATTTCAAAACAGAAACTTTGAGCATCAACCAGCTCGGTCTGTAATATCTGTTGCAGAAATCGATAAAAACTACTGGAGCAGACACTGCGAGCAGAGAGGTTAATAAAATATTGTACCTTTCCCTTAAGTTCCGGATTAATAGCCATCCAGTGAATCACTTCAGAAACAACCCAGCGATCAATTTTATCAATTAACTGGAACTGTTCAGCAGCTCCTAAAAACTCATGAGGGCTGACAATTGTTCCATCCTCGGCCTGATACCTGATCAAAATCTCATAACACTGTTTTTCGCTGTTAATCGCGACTGGTTCAACAGCGGCAATAGGTTGAGCGTATAATTTAAAGCGTTTTTCCACAAAAGCACTATTTATTCGCGCAACCCAGGTAAGGCTTGAACGGTGCTCCTCTACCTTTACATCATTGTCACCTATCAGATAATACTGGTTACCACCATCCTGCTTTGCCAGAGAATTCGCTGTCATCAAACGTAATAAAACTTCTGAAAAGTCATCATTTTCCCGACCAAAAGGTATTAGAGAAGCACTCGCCGTTATGGGGTATTCAATCTCTTTCCAGCTGAATCCAGTTTTGCAAATAGTGGCCAGGATATCATTCACCGTATTAGCAGCATTTTCCAACTCGGAATATGGCAAAATTAAACCGTATTCGTCACCTCCAAAGCAGGCTGATAAATCTGATTTTCTTATATTTTTTTGCAAAATTTCAGCAACCTGTTTCAACAATGAATCTCCGGCCTCATTACCACAACTTAGATTGATCACTCTAAAATTATCCAGATTAATATAGACAAAAACATGCTGATACTGTGTATGAGAAACTTCGTTTATTATTTCTTCAAACTTACTCTCAAAAGCCATTCGATTGAGTAACCCGGTTAACTTATCATGCCTGGATTCATAATTAAGCTGTCGACGCAACATTCTCCCCTCTGTTACATCCTTAAAAACCAGCACAAAACCAATGTCTTCAGAAGTAACATCAAGCATAGGAGAGGATGTCATTTCAAGTTCTTTGACTTTATCTTCAACCTGGTAAAACAGGTTACATTGCTGCTGTGATTGTCGAAGCAGCTGCTCAAAATTTGCAATATGAGTCAGCGAGTGATTCGTGTACATATGAATAATTTGAGTAAAAGAATAACCGATAAGGTTCTCTTTACTTTCACACAGCAGTTTTTCAAAGGCGGGATTGACTAAACTGATAATTAAATCAGGGTTCAGAACGACGACAGAGTTAGCGATAGAATTTAGTGTTTTTGAAATAAAATCACGTTCTGCCCGTAAATCTTTCTCGGCAATTGCGTGTTTATCGGTTGCATCATCAAGCACCATAATTATCTGGTTATATGCAGATACAAAATCTACCAGATTTGACGGTAAATTTTCATCCATTATGGGGACAAAGCGATCATTTAACACTTCACCCAAAGATTTTTGAACTCGCTCTAGCGGTTTTAAAATATACAACAAAATCAATAGAATCAGCAATATTGCACCAAGTATAGAAATTCCTGCATTCACAAAAACATTAAACCGAACGGACTCAAACTGCCCTGTAATCTGCGACTGATCATACATAGTTGAAATAATTATCGCCGGCACATTGTCATCACCATACAGGGTATACAAAACAGGTTTTGACGAAAATTTATTTAAGCTGGCATCTGCCCAACCGGGTGACTGATACAGAAGAAAATTTGTACTACTTTGAATAGACACGGGTGAATCAATTTCACTACTTATTGTTTTGAGCTCTGGTTTCAAATAAGCAATGACATGAATAAAAAGAATTATTCCTGTAACTTGCAGGTACCATGACTTCTGACACAGGTTCATTACCCTGTGTACATATAACAAACCTGGATTGTTTTCCTAAGTCACCACTTCCGCTGGTTATTTGATCAATAAAGACAGGGCATCCATTATATGGACTGCTGTTTTTTTCATATGCTGCTGCAATTAAGTTCGCTTCTGAATCACGTATCAAAATTGATTTCATGTCGAATTTTTCAACATTTAAAAACAATCTGTTTAAACGTGCAGCTATGGCTTCAAACTCTTTTTCAGCCAGTGCATTATTAAATAAAACATCACTCTTAAGGCTTTTGGCAAAGTCTTCCTGCTTTGCATATAGCGAATGTGTTAGTAAAGAGGTTTTTGACTTGAGTTGCTCCTTAATGGATTTAGCATGGTAGGCAAATGTCAGTTGCTGATAACTTTCAGCCGTATACCAGACCAGTCCAATACCCAGTAAACTCATTAACGCAACGGCTAATAAAATAATCAAACTGATACCCGGCAACCTTCGCTTAATCATACCGACCAACATATCTCAAATAAATTTTCATGCTAACTCAGAGTACATATTTTAGACCCTATAACCCGTTTAAATAGTTAATGGCCACAGTCATTCGTATAGTTAAAGTTATGAGTAAACTTCCTGATTATAAATTTTAATTAGAAACTCGAAGAATACCGACTTAACTTAACTGCCCCATCTAATACTAGTTCTGTTCGTTGATTTTGCAAATTCAACTGATAAACAGCTGGCATATCCGCCCATTTGCTGTTTACTAACAATAATTATTCACAACAAAGTTTTTTCTCGCTAAGACGCAAAGAACGCCAGGAAAGGCTGATTAAAGCTTATAAAGTAGGACTGTTTTTCTTTGCGTTCTTTGCGCCCTGGCGAGAAATTATATTTTCTGTTGTTTTTTGAACATGGTTAAGTTTCCGGGGTAATCAGAAAATAAAAAGATAATCACCACGAAGTCACGAAGATAGGCAGGAAAACTCAAAAACTATGGACTGAAAGCCATCTCCTGAGCTACTTACTTTTGTCTGTTATTTTGCAGGGTGCGCGCCGGTAAGTTAAGCAACTAGCGTCATTCTGGCGAAGGCCAGAGGAGTGGTACAAGGATGTACCGTTCACGGAAACAAGGGATGCAGTCCACCTCAACGAGCCTACAGGCCTTTAAAATGGATACCCGCCTACGCGGGTATGACGATAAAAGACCTTAACTTACCGGCATTGTATCTGACCTGCATTTCTTTATAGTGGGTAGCAGTTAAAGTAAAAAGATATTCACCAGGAAAGGCAGGGGAAGTTAATGGGTTAGATGATGTAGCTTTCTAATTAATTCGGCCAGCAGGCCGATGGAGCGCGGAAAGGGCAGCCTGTAAAGCTTCAAGCCCCTAAGTCGGCTTCGCTAATAAGCTGGCAGCCCTGTTACTGAACAGGTATGGTTAGGGCAATAACCATTTGGATTTTTTGCCAGGTATTGCTGATGATATTCTTCGGCGTAATAAAAATCGCCCAACTGCAGTATTTCCGTTGAAATTTCAGGGAACCCTTTGTTGGATAAAGCAGACTGGTATCGTTCTCGAGAATTACTCGCCTGTTGAAGCTGCTGCTCTGAATGACAATATATGCCTGAACGGTACTGAGTCCCACGGTCATTTCCCTGACGCATGCCCTGGGTGGGATCATGCGACTCCCAAAAAATTGTAAGTAATTTTTCGAGTGATATTTGTTTCGGCTTATAGATAACCAGCACTACTTCATTATGCCCTGTTAAGCCACTACAGACCTCCTGATATGTTGGATTGGGCGTAACACCTGCAGCATAACCCACAGCCGTGCTAAAAACTCCTGGCTGAGCCCAGAACATTTTCTCTGCACCCCAGAAACAGCCCATACCAAATACAATGCTGTCACAGTCATCCGGAAAAGGCTGAAGCATACTTCGCCCATGCAGGAAATGCTTACCGGTAATGGAAATAGCCTGTTCTCTTCCCGCCAGGATATTTTCAGGGTCTGGCATATTTATGGATTTATTCATACTCTAAACAATATACTGAAATTAACCTGAATCGCTAGCTTCAGGGCAGAATTATGGTGCATGATATTGACTCTTCAGTGGAATTAAAAAATTTGAGCTTCACCCATAGGTTTAGTGGATATTTTTTAAACCACTTTAGAATTAATAACTTGTGCAAGAAACTGTCATGAAGTTATGGATTCAGGCTTAATATAGCCTATAAGTCTGAACTGTTGTAGGATCAAAATTCCCCAGCTTACAGAGCGAATCAATATCGTGAATTTTTAAACATTTTGATGATATTTCCATTAACCCCTGCTCACGCATTGTTTTCAGGGTACGGTTTACATGAATTTTTGTCAGCCCTGTCGAATCACCTATATCTTCCTGGGATAGTGGAAAGAAGATATCAACGCTCTTCTGTTCCTTATAGATAGCTTTAATGCGATAGAAAAGCTCAGCACAAAAAAAGGCAATTCGCTCTATAGCTGACTGCTGTCCAATGGTCAGTAATCTATTTTGACAAATATTCATATCGCGTGCATTAAGCTCTGTAAGACGCTTGGCAACATTTATATTTTTACGTAGTAAGTCCGGCATTTCATGGCGCGGAAAAGCACACAGCACCGAATCGGTTAAACTGACGGCTGAATGCGTCATGGGAGCTTCCAATTCGGATTGAAAACCCAGCATATCACCCGGTAATGAAATTCTCAGAATTTGCCGTTTGCCATTACCCGGTGTTTTATAAATAGCAAACCAGCCATGGTACACCGTGAACATAAAATCACTATGCTGAGATTCCCTGTAAATTTCTCTTCGAGCAGGCACCGTATACTGGCAACTTCGATAAGTCTGGGTCCATTTAAGATCCTCTTCCGGGACACCATGAAACAGCGCCAGACGACGAATCGAACAATCGGTACAGGCCGTGCGATTATGCTCAATTTCTATTAAGTTTGATTTATTTTCAGCCATAATTTTATATTTATGTTATTTCAATCCATGCTGGAGCATGATCTGAAGGTTTTGGCATTGAACGGATATCATAATCTATTCCCGCTGCAGTGACATCTAATTTTAATGCTTCTGCTACCATAACATGGTCTATGCGTAAACCTCGTCTCGGTTCTCTATCGAAGCCCTTACTACGATAATCAAACCAGCTAAACAGATTTGCCTCATCGGGATGGCATAGGCGAAATCCATCGTAATAACCCAGATCACAAATAGCCTGAAACCACTCTCTTTCTTCCGCTAAAAAACTGGCTTTACCTGTTTTTAACCAGCGTTTAGCATTGTCTGCTCCTATGCCGATATCCGTGTCCTGCGGGGCAATATTGTAATCACCCATCACCACGACTCGTTGTTGCACATTATGTTTTCTGGAAAGGAAGTCGATTAAATCCCTGTAATATTTTTGTTTGGCAGGGAATTTTAGCGGATGATCACGTGATTCTCCCTGGGGGAAATAACCATTGTAAATATACCAGTCCTCTCCATTAAGCCGGTATTGGCCACCAATAAATCTTTTTTGCGCATTTTCATCATCTGCAGGAAACCCCAGCTGACTTTCCATACAGGGAGTTTTCGACAGTAGCGCCACGCCATAGTGCGTTTTCTGGCCCATGTAGATGACCTGATAGCCCATCTGCTGAATCGCCTCCAGCGGAAATTCATGGTCCTGCACCTTAGTTTCCTGTAGCCCGATAAATTCGGGGTCGTACCTGTCAATAATAGCCTGCAGCTGAGGCAGTCGTAAACGAACACTATTGACATTAAATGAAATAATTTTCACACCACTACTCCAGACTTGATATCACCAGATCCTGCAGAGTCCTGTCAGCTAAAACCTGTTGATGACACAGTTCCATATCCTGTTGCAGGCGAGATACGCTTGTCACCCGCTGCATTTGTCCAAGTAAACCATTATCATCGACACTGCGAGCTACCTGAAGTATATCAATCAATTTTATTTGATCTATTGACTTAACAGGTAGATATCGACTCTTTTTATCTAAAACACGCACAATTAAACCACAATCTTCAAGGTTATTTAACATACGTTTTGTCATGGTATGAGGAATTTTCAATCGCTCAGCCAGGTTTAATTCAGTCGGGATAAAATCATTCGGCCGATAAAAAGCCCTGCCAATTTCCAGCATCAACTGTAATGCCAGACCCTCCTGAATAGCCGCGCTAAAATGATTTTGATCCGCTTCCCATCGCAAGCTTTCTGGGTGCTGATGATAATACGCAATACTGGCTCCAATCAGTAATATCATCCACCCCAGGTATAACCAGATCATAAATAAAAATAAAATAGCGAAACTGGAGTAAATAGCGGTATAACTGGTTGAACCCGCGGCAAATGATGCAAATAAAGCACCCGTCCAGCGCCACAAAATACCCGCAATAATAGCGCCATACAGTGCTGACTTAATCTTGACCCGTGTATTCGGAACCAGCATATACACAAAGCTGAATGCGGCTATAATTAACACATAAGGTAACAATCGCCCTCCCTGTTGAATCAGCTCACCCGCAAAAGGTAAGGTCTGAATCGATTCAATAATGGACTGGCTTTTTAACGATGCAGTAATACCCAGCGCAGAAAAGATAAGTACCGGCCCCACCATAATAACACTCAGATAATTACTGAACCGTTGAGAAAAATTTCGAGCAGTATCAATGCGCCAGGTAAAGTTGAAAGCAGATTCAATCTTCTGGATAAGCGATATGACGGTGTACATCAGCATGCCCAGACCCAGGGCACCCAGCACACCGATCTTCATATTTTCCACAAAACCAACGATATTTTGTGTTATTTCCACGCTTTTTTCACCCAGAGGTGAAAGCATGTTAAGCAATAGCGGCTCAATCTGGTTATGCACACCAAACCCCTTTAACACAGAAAAGCTGACTGCCAGTAAAGGTACAAACGACAGCAAGGTCGTGTAAACCAGGCTCATAGCCCTTAATGTGATCAAACCACGCGATAAATCCCGCATGACAAACAACAGGATCTTTACCAGCTGGACAACTTGTTGTTTCCACCACGGAAAAGCTGAAAAGTCATCCTGCCAGAAAATTTTATGCAGCTGGGGGAATAGCTCCTTAATCACTGCAGTTACCAGTTTGCATTTTTCAGGTACTCATTTTCTTCAGCAGTACTCACTCTGCCTAAAGCTTCGTTACGATGTGGAAAACGCCCAAATCTTTTTATGACATCACGATGATGCTTTGCGAAACGCAAATTATCTTGCAGACTGGCTTTTTCATACAGCTCAACCGAATAATTCTGATCATCCAGAGATTCACTGTGCATAAAAGGCAAATACAGAAAAGCCTGCTGCTCTTTTGCCAGCTGTTGATCAAATCCCATGTCTACCGCATGTCCGGCAATTCTGCGGGCATGTTCTTCGGTTGAATACTGACGCGCATCGGAACGAAACATATTAAGAGGAAACTGGTCAAGGATAATTACCAGCGCCAAAGCCCCTTGCGCTTCCTGCTCCCAGTGATCAAAACTGTTAGCGCGCGCCAGCCCCCAGGTTTTTTCATAACGTGAGCGGAGTTCATCATCAAATTCTGGCGTAGAATTAAACCATTTAGATTTCACTTCTGCTGAAAACCAGAACTCAAGAATCTCAACAATTAAATCATCATCTTTTTTCATAGCATCTTACTCTTATAACATTTCAGCCAGGTAATAAAGGTATTGACCTTCTGAAGACTTGGAAGGCCCCATGACTCGCGCAGCATAATAACTTTTATCAGGATTACAATCAGCTAACGCCTGTTCAGGTGAATCCTTTATTTCCACGCAATTGGCTGAAAAACGCTTACGATTTCTTTTCGGCACGTACACCACCGCATATTGAAACGTGGAAACACTGGTATGGGGATCGGGGGGGGGACAAAACCTTTCACAACAAACTTGTAATCCTGAAATTTCTGAATAGGGTATCCTACCATCTTCATAACTGAACTGAATACAATGAGTGCTATTTTTATTACCGGCAATAGCAGGGGACTGGGGCTTGGGTTAACTCGCCACTATCTCGATAAAGGCGACAGACTGTACAGCCTGAGCAGAAGCGAATGCCCTGTGAAGCATGCAAACCTGCAACAAATTCGACAGGATTTATCACAACTGGATCAAATCGAACAAAGCCTGCAATCACTATTACCCGATGCACCCGACCTGGTGATTCTAAATGCCGGTATTCTGGGCCAAATTAAGGACCTTACCGATACATCCATGCCGGAGATAAAAACACTAATGGATATCAATGTCTGGTCAAATAAGCTCGTCATCGACTGGCTGATTAAGCACAATATCAAGGTCAAACAACTCATCATTATTTCATCGGGCGCATCCGTCAATGGGAATCGTGGCTGGGGCGCTTATTCGATATCCAAAGCGGCGGTCAACATGATGGCGAAACTGTATGTTGATGAAATGCCAGGCACACATATTACGACTTACGCTCCGGGCCTGGTGCATACCGGCATGCAGGATTATTTATGCCGGGAAGTAGACAGTATCAAGTATCCATCCATAGCCAGTTTAATCAGCGCTTATCAAACTGAATTTATGCCGGATATTGAAATAGCCGCCGGACTGATTGCTGGCAGTTTTGAAAAATGCCTGCAGTTTGATAGTGGCAGTTTTGTCGACATTCGACAGTTAACAGCATCATGATTCTTCTCTGTACACTGAATGCCCGTTATATCCATTGCTCTCTCGGACTGCGTTACCTGTACGCCAATATGGACGAGTTACAGGATCAGACTCAAATCATGGAATTCATGATAAACCAGCGTCCGATCGATATTGCAGAGATAATTCTAAATCAAAATCCGGCGATTGTAGGATTTGGGATTTACATCTGGAATATTCAGCAAACCAGCGAAGTCCTATCCATAATAAAAGCACTCAAACCAGATTTAAAAATTATCCTGGGCGGTCCAGAAATCAGTTACGAAACTGAGCTTAGCCCAGCCTATCCTCACGCCGATTATATTATCAGGGGCCAGGCCGACTTTGCTTTTAAACAGTTATGCCAGGATATTCTGCATAAAAAATCACAACTCAACAATATTATAGATGCGCCTGCTTTTCATCCACGGGAACTCAAACTACCCTATGAATTTTACAGTGAGGAAGACATCAAACAGCGTGTTTTATATGTTGAAGCTTCCAGAGGCTGCCCCTTTAAATGCGAGTTCTGCCTGTCGGCGCTGGATAAAACCGCTCAGCCTTTTGAGATTGACGATTTTTTACAGCAAATGGAAAACCTCTATCAGCGCGGGGCCAGGCATTTCAAATTTGTAGACCGCACTTTCAACCTTAATATTAAAACCAGTCAGAAAATATTAAATTTTTTCCTTAAAAAACCATTACATGATTTATTCCTGCATTTTGAATTAATACCGGATCGATTACCCGAAGAGTTAAAAGACTTAATTCAACAGTTTCCTGCCGGTGCGCTGCAGTTTGAAATTGGCATACAAACTTTTAACCCGCAGGTACAACAGATTATTAGCCGTAAGCAGGATCATCAAAAAACTGTTGAAAACCTTGACTATTTATTTACCCGGACTCAGGTACATTTACACACCGATTTAATTGCCGGATTACCCGGTGAAGATATTCAAAGCTTTGCCAGAGGTTTTGATTTACTGGTCTCGTTAAAAGCCCAGGAAATACAGATGGGAATATTAAAACGGCTGCGGGGAACGCCGATTATTCGGCACACTGAAAATTATGCAATGATCTTTAACCCGAACCCTCCCTACACGGTATTAAGCACATCACACATGGATAGCCATACCCTGTTTCGCATAAACCGCTTTGCGCGTTACTGGGACATGATTGCAAACTCAGGAAGATTCTCCAGTACACTAGCGGAAATATTAGACCAGAAGCCTTTCGATAATTTCATGGCGCTATCCGACTGGTTATTCGAAACAACAGGACAGACCCATAAACTGGCTTTGCCTCGTTTATTTAAATTGATTTATCAATACTATTCAGATTCAGCATCTATAAAGAAAACACTGGAACAGGATTTTAATAAAACCGGCATCAAGAGTTTATTTTCATCGGTGATTGGTGAAACTCATCAAAATACAAAAGTGAATCAGTCTGCTTCTACCAGGCAACAGAGGCATAATTCATAATTGTTAATATTCAGGCCAGATTAAAAATTGCTAATGCCTGATTTGCCAGGCTTAGGTAGCAATGTATGCAAGTCATAGTAAAGTCACTTAATTGAGCCCCGCTACAGTAGCATAGTAGACTTTTGCTGTGCTTACTCTTATCCTCGCTACACTCATTGTATACTGATACCCAAAAAAATAACCATGTCCAACCTAGAAGAATATTCCAGTCTCCTGAACTACTCTCTATTCAACAACACCGTACAGCAATGGCTGTTCGCGTTTATGCTATCGGTAATGATTTTTTTGTGATCCGTATTGTCATTCGGATCGGCATTTCACGCCTGTCCATACTGGCTAAAAAAACCAGCACTATCTGGGATGACGCTATCACAGATGCCCTTGCTCAAACTCACCGGTTATTCGTGCTCATCATCGCCGTTTCTCTGGGTTCACTATGGCTCGTATTTCCAGAGCGCATTCAGGGAATCATCAACAGCATAACTTCCATTGCACTTATCATCCAGGGTGGTCTGTGGCTCAACAATATCGGTCAATTCTGGCTCAAACAGGAAAGTCAGCGACGACGCAAGATCGACCCCTCCACGGTTACTACGGTGAGTGCGATAGGCTTTGTCGGTCGCCTGCTGCTGTGGATACTGATCATGCTGCTATTGCTGGACAACCTCGGCTTCGACGTAACCGCGCTGATGGCCGGACTGGGCGTTGGCGGTATCGCGGTCGCCCTCGCTGTACAGAACATACTCGGCGACCTGTTTGCTTCACTTTCCATCGTGCTCGACAAACCTTTCGCTGTGGGTGACTTCCTGATCATAGATGAACATATGGGTGCGGTTGAAAACGTCGGCCTTAAAACAACACGCATTCGCAGCTTGTCCGGTGAACAACTGGTGTTTTCTAACACCGACCTGCTGAAAAGTCGTATTCGTAATTATGGCCGTATGTTCGAACGCCGCGTTGTGTTCAAGTTCGGTGTCACTTACCAGACCCCTCGAGTCCAGCTGAAACAGATTCCAGTCATTGTGCGAGAAGCAATTCAGGAGCAGGAAAAGGTCCGCTTCGACCGCGCCCACTTCCAGGCGTATGGTGATTACGCCCTCAATTTCGAAACCGTGTATTACGTACTTGGCCCCGACTACAACCTGTACATGGACATTCAGCAATCCATCATCCTGCGCATCCATGAGCGTTTCGAGCAGGAAGGTATCCAGTTTGCCTATCCTACTCAGACAGTTTATCTAAAACAGACAACGGACCCAACTGAACAATAATACCCGGAAGCTGTTTATCTTCATAGATAACTGGTTTCACTGGGACAATAGCGAACGCAGAACAATACTTTAAAATGGCTCTGTAGGAAAATCATGTAGATAGATTCTGTTTCAAACGGCGTCATTCCGGCACGCACTTAGCCGGAATCCATTATGAATTGAAGCAATTTTCCTAATAAATAGCTGCTGTTCTATGGATTCCCGCTAAAAGCATGCGGGAGTGACGTCATTACATGATTTTCATACAGAGCCATATACTTTATTATCCGAAAATCTAATCAATTGGGAGCAGAAAACTGTATTCGCTAATATATCGCCTGATGCTCCTTAGGGCAGCCTCAAAAACTAATTCACACTTCTGGGTTTCCACTTACTCATTATGGCTGCGTTGCTCGTCGGTTAAATAGCTTACTATTCGCCCTCCTCACGCCTTGCCCTAATGGCAATTATAACCCCATAAATGTAAATTAATTTTTACGCTTGCCCTTAATGCGTGGTCGCCAGAATTTCCTGGCCGCACCGGCCTTTTATTTGTTTGTGCCATAGCATGAAAGCGATAGGCGATTATTTTGAATTACATTACTTCTGGGTTAGTCGTATCGCCAAAGTAATTAACAGGACTTGAGCATTTAAGCAGACTCAAGCCCCGTCAGTCGGTCAGTAATATTATGCCCGGCTAGGTTAATCCTGTCATAGCCGAAGCAGTGGCTATAGCTACCGCCAGAGTTTGCCGTTATTGTTATCTCGCTTATTTTACTGCAGCACGTGCCGCGTTTAACCAGCTGTCGAAGGTCTTACGATTGGCTGCAATCCATGCATCGGCATGTCTATTGGCAGCATCCCATCCACCCTGACCCTTTTCTTTCATTTTCAGGTTCTGTGCCGATACGTCATTTACGGAAACAGTGATGACTTCGAACAGTTTTGCCGCAGCCGGGTTGCTTTCGGTAAATTTTTTGTTAGCCACAATCATTTGAGTATTGACTTCAAAACCATAGTTTTTGCCATTGGATAATTTCGTATCAACACCATTAGGATGAGCAGAATGTGGTACTTCGATCCAGCTTACATCTTTTCCAGGTACCAGTACGCCGGATACCCAGTAAGGGGTCCAGGTGTAATACAGAATCGACTTGCCTTCCTTGTAACGGGTCATGGTATCGGCAATTATTGCAGAGTATTCGCCCTGATTATGAGTCACGTTGTCACGTAATTTGAAGGC
>CALCSG010000133.1 GCA_937894085.1 uncultured Gammaproteobacteria bacterium
TATCAGATGGTTGACTCGCTATGTCTGCGCCCCAGGTCGCTCCTGCCGTTGCATTATCCTCTGGGGCGTTTGCCGTGCCTGCTACATGTGTCCATGTTGTGTTCGCGTTTAGTAAATCATTATCAGATGGTTGACTCGCTATGTCTGCGCCCCAGGTCGCTCCTGCCGTTGCATTGTCAGCAGGCAGGTTTGAGCCTGAAATATTAATGCCCCATTCAGCGCCGACGGTCGCATAATTAGCCGGTTTTCCACCGTCATCGACAATAGTGGTCCAGCTTTGCGGTTTGTTGAGATAACCGGTTACTTCCTGCGCTTCGTCTGCTGGTAGCCAGGTATAACCGTTTAATGCTGGCGGCACATAACCGATATAAATTAAACCGTCTTTGTGTTCATCCGATCCGTTTAATATGGGTAAAAATAAAGCCGCTGAGGTATTGGCTCCGATATTCCCGCCAACATCGTAACGACCAGCGACCATGTCGGCAGCTGTTAAAAGCAC
This sequence comes from uncultured Gammaproteobacteria bacterium, assembly GCA_937894085.1. GTDB lineage: Bacteria > Pseudomonadota > Gammaproteobacteria > JACNJF01. Next base: position 500 of record CALCSG010000133.1, read on the forward strand.
GTCGACTGTCGGGCTATCAATAACCCCTGACGAGGTTTTTATGTGAGATGTTGACGGAGTGGAACCGTAACCATCGATTAAAATAATACAGGCACCAGGATAGCCACCTGACCCGCCGCCAGAGTAAATAGTTTTTCCGTTGCTTACCCCTGAATTTGCGCTGCCGCCATCGCCGCCAGATACATCAATTGAGCCGCTTAAGCCGAACGACATGCCGCGAGCTATTATATAGAGACCGCCACCACCGGCACCACCGGCACCGCCATTGGCTATTAAATTCTCATAGGATAGCTCAACTGCCTGATCACCGCCGCCACCGCCTGTGCCTATTAAACTATCAGGCAATCCATAAATATCATCACCGGTTGAGTTAATCAGGTTTAATGATGGTAATTCGTCCCACTGCCCAGCAGTAACAGGTATATTATCTGGGTATACCTTCCACTGTAGATTCAATGTGCTTATTAGGTCATGGCTTGTAGTATGACCAGACCTGGGCGCAAAATAATTTAATCCGTTATTAATAGATGTAGTGCCAAAAATTCCCGATATACCGGCTGCTGCTGCCACATTATAATGCGGTATCCATGGAGATGTAGCTACTGCGTAACCAGTTCCGCCAGCACCGCCAGCGGCACCACCACCTTTTGTGGTAATTTCACCATCGATCTGCAAATGGCCTTTTATCCGTAACTCTATATTTTTATCACTGCTAATTATTACCCCAGATGGAATAGTTAAATCTCCAGCATAATAATAAACAGCGTCAGAATGATTATCTGCACCACTTAAAACTGCTGAAGCCTGCACAACACCTGAAACTATATTCAATACAGTATTTAAATCTGTCCCAGTTGCCCAATAAGTATCTGTTAGTGAATAATCAGAGTTACTAAAATTTAAATGGGCGGACTCTACCCCGCCAAAAAGCGTTAAACTCACTTTGCCAGTGATCCAGTCTGTCGTAATGCGCTGAACCTCAAAAACTCTTGATAATGACTCGCCTGAATTTATATCGTGTATATTTGCACAATCAATCCGTATTGTGTCACCTACCTCCAGTTTGTCCCATTTCGGTAAAACATCGAGAGTGATTTTTAAAGGTGGTGCTGCGTAGCGGCTTATATTTTGATTAAAGTAGTTAAAAATATCATTGTCTGTGTGTACCCCGGTAAAAACCCCTTTAAAATTATACGTCTTTAAAGAGGCGTAACCGTATTTACTGACTGAATTAGAATCAACTAATTGTGTTGTTTTTGTGAATCTTTCCAGTGAATCAATCCAGTTCCAGTTAATAGCTATATTATTAATGACCGATTTCTGGTCATAAATTAAATCTGAATAACCTGTTATTTGCGACTCATTTAAAACAGCCTGGGCACTAGAATAAGGCAAAACACTCTGTAATCGTTTTAACCTGTATGCTCCACTGGCATTGATTGGCATAAATGCGCCCATCCATAAAAGCAGTTCATTTTCTATAAAACTTTTACCCTCTGTTTTTTCTACACCTATAAATCTGGCAAACCTTCCGGCTTCACTTTTCACGCTGGCTGTCGTGTTCCACAGGTCGTCTCCTATTCCGGTAAAATCGCCAAGCGTTACATACTCAACCGATACGCCTAAATTCCACCTATCCGGCATGGTTCCAGTCTGTCCATAAATAATACCCGTTAACAGCGCATAGATTAATTTTGGCGCTGGCATTTCCAGATAGATGTATTCGTCTACCTTTTTCTTCTGATCATCTTCTATCGCCGTTACTTCATGCGATATTGCGCTGGTATTCATTGCGCCACGTTCTACAACCTGCAGCGTGTTGTAATTGGAATCTGTCCATCCTGAGTGGCATATAACTTCATCATCAATTTTTATATAGCCGACTGTTACCGATGGGTTTGATGTATAGAATGCGTCATGTTCCAGCAGTTGAAATTTAGTTTCTGCACCGGCAATGGTAACTGGTATGGTGGTTTGTGTGTCGGTGATGGTGGACGTTAAAACACCTTGATCCAGCTCGAATATATCTGTTTTTGTAGTGCGCTGTATATCTGAGCATGACAGTGTGTAAACACCGTCTTTATATGACACTCCATCTATTAAATAAGTTAACCGTTTTGAGTAGTCTGCCCAGGCTGTTAATAATTCGTCACCCTTGTATAAAACAATTCGCTTGTTTCTTAGTCCATTACCGCCGGTTAATTTTGTGTTTATTTTGGTTGATAACTCGCTGTTAACGTCGAGTAATTTTATACTTATGCTGCCGATTGAGTGCTGCGCCTTGTCCGGGCTGATGAATTGTGATTGACCGCTGATTGACTGGATACAGCCGTCTATTCTATCTATTGATAAAACCGTGTTGTCGTCTGATGGTAAAACTGCATCATTGTGGCTCGTTAAAAAGGTAATATCGCCGTCAAAGTCATCGCGGTTTGATGTGTCTGCGCGGGTAATAGATGCATCATCATATATAACATAACCTACCGTTGCGGTTTCTCTGATCGTCAAGAAAAAATTAATATACGCAGAATCAGCAGCTGATATTGTTAACACCCCTGTAATCGTCTGCCACTCACCAAGACTAAGTTCTGTATAGTTTTTTGTCAGCATGGGCCAGCTCAACAGGTTTGTTTTACTACTATCAAATGTTGTTACACCAATACCACATCGGCCATCAAAATTTGATGAAACATAAATCCTTGCTGAAACTATAAACTGCTCAGAAATAACAGCTGGAATATATTTTTTATTTTCACAGTAAATAATAGAACTCGATGCCGTTAATGTTGCACTTGATCCAGATGCTTCTCCTGAGTTATCAAATAACGTGCCGGGCCTTGCTATATTCCATGTAGTCTCAACACTATTTGCCGCATCTTCAAAACTCGAATCCGGGATTAGATTCCCATTATCAAACGACAAAGCCGCGACATAACGAGGGTTTAAAGTTTCGGCGCTGGCTGCGGTTATGTAATTTGCTGTTTCTGTTTTCATAATTGACGCGCTGTGAAAGAATAACGAAAATAACCTTCGTTCCGTGTCTCTGAATAAGGGCTACTAATTGATGCTAAAATAAAGTTTTCACTGTCAATCTGGAACGTCTCACCGGACATAACAGAATCTAAAAATTCTCGCATATCGTCAATATCTGGAGTTGTCGAGGAATCAATTAATACTGTTGTTATTGAATATTTTTTCTGTCGTGCCTGTACTATCGTGACCGTGTTCCCGCTAATAGCCTCCTGCTGGCTTCCTTTAGTGTATGCGCCTCTATCAAACTGATTCAAATCAACATCTATTTGATATGCCGTATCGACAATATGACCAGTTTTTAAGCTTCGTTTTGCCGTGTAATCAATTATCATGATCTTATGTAAATTTCATCATTTGATTGTGCCGTCTCTATTGCTTCTGTGATAACTCGTCTTACTTCATCGTTCCCTATTGCAGATCCTTCGATATAGATGTTTATTTGTGACTTTGTGCTTGCTGCTGTTGTTTCTGATGTGTAACTTGTGTCTGTATAAGGTGCCGTCGTTCCGCTTGATATAGGACTTGTCCCTCCCCCACTGACGTTTGATAGTTGCGCTATTCCAGTTGCCGCGATCAAGCCGACTTGAATGCTACCAATGGTCTGCGCTCTAGCTGCCAGAACTCCGGTAGGATCAACCGCAAGTGCTTTTGTTACGGCAACCGCTGTATTCTGTATAGCCATTGCTATATTTAAACCTTTTTCAATAACTATTGACGCCCTCGCCCAATCCTTATGGCCTTTTCCCAATTCATTTAATAACCCTAAACCCAATTGGACGGCGTTTTGCTTCATACTATTGATTTGGTTTTGAACATCTACTTCAAGTTTTAATTTATTTTTTGCGTGATCTTCTTCAACCCTGCCGAGTAAATCATAATATTGCTTATCTGTGATTAAATCAGCCGCCCGTGCATCCTCAAGAATAAAGTGCCTGTTAGCATAAGATTCAAAAATCTTTTCCTCTTCTGTCTGCATTTGGAGAGTTAAACTTTCTATTGCTTTTTGTGCTGCGTCGTTGTTTCCATCATCGCCGCCGCCAGGTGTAATAGTGATTACAGGGTCTTTCTTTGGCTCTTCTTTATTATTAATAACTCCCATTAACCTCTCGACTTCCTGCCGATATTTAACTATTTTCTCCATTGCTGCATCCATGCCGCGCTGTGCCTCACCTTGTAATATTGGGTTTTGTGGATTGGTGGCAAAAAGAACGCTCATTCTTTCCCACTCTTCACGATAACTTTTTAAGCTTTTAGTTGCAGCAGATAGTGCCTCACTATTAGACGTATTAAAATAGTCATGCACAAGATCAAGTGCTCGCGGTAATCCCTTTGCAAGAAAAGCAATTAAATCTGTAATTGGGCCAGACAGGTTATTTACTAACGCTATCCCTAGACCCTTTGACGATGCGTTGAGCTTTGTCATAGCGTTATTAGCTCTAGCGGCTGCGTCTGCCGTATCTCTTGACAATGTAACCCCTAAATCATCAGCCTCCTGTCTCATTTCTTTTAAACCGCTCGAACCTTTGGTCATTGTTTGCAGTAAAGACACGCCACCAGAATCAAACAATTTCATAGCTAACCTAACCTTATCAGCCTGATTTTCTACCCCGCTTAAAGCCTGTGTAATAGCCTCGAATTGTTGCTCTGGTTTCAGCCTGTTTAAATCTACTGCTGATAGGTTTAATTCAATTAAGGCATTCTTTGCCTCGCCTGTGCCTTGTGCTGCTTCTGCGACTCTGCGCGTCATCCGCTGCCAGCCCATTGTCAAGGTCTCAAACGTCACCCCTGATAATTCGGCAACATATTGATACTGAGACAATGCCTCTGTACTGGCTCCGAGTCTATCCGATAATTTCCCTATATTGTCCGCGCTATCTATCGCTGATTTAGTCATAACACCTAAACCAGCGACAGACAAAGCACCAGCCGCACCTGTCAATAATCCCATTGACCCCATTAACCCAGCCACACTCGTTTTTATATTTCCGAGTGACCTTTTCGCTTTATTTTCAAACGAGTTAAAATGATTTGCTGCCTTTGTTGTATCCGAGTTTAAGCGGCCAGTTTCAAGCCCTAAATTTACAATCAAAGAACCTATTACATTATTTGCCATTTTTAATCCTCATGTACGCGAACCAGCCCTTTAACTCATCTTGTGGAAGGTCTAAAACTTCGGACACTGATTTACTTAATAACGCGCCTATATCAAACAGCGCGAATAAATCAGCATCCGCTTTTAGTTTTTTTCAATATCATCAACGGAAAAATCAGATCCAGTCATAGCAAAAAAGATTTTTGTGATATCGTTAAACTCATAATCATTCATTAACCCGATTAAAGCGATGTCTTTAAATATTAGCTCTTTCTTTTCATCTAACGCGCGACTCTTGACGTGCATACAGATCCCTTCTGCCGTTGAATTCACAGCAGCTTTCTGAATAACTTTCTGTTGTCTGCCTGTGAGAGGTTTCCAGTAAATCTTTAAACCGTTTAGTTCATCAATTGCGTATGACTCAAGTTCGCCGTTTAGCCTGTCCTGATACTTTGTTTTTAACAGTTCCGCTATTTCTGACATTAGGCTACTGTCCCGTAAGTAATTGCTGATCCAGCATTCTCAAAAGAATACGCAATAGTAACAAGGCTTTCATCGGCTACGGTTGTTACAGCAGAGGCAACTAATAACGTAGCTTCTACCGTTGGATCACCGCTTGTATCACCCCTTGGATAAATTATAAGAGAAACGCTATTTCCAGCTGCTAGCGCGTTTTGGCCAAGCGTGTCTGTAGGATCCCAATTATGAGTACAAGATGCGGTGAAAGTTCTACGGCCCGCCTTAACTTTTGATAGAGTTGAATTGATATTGTCATCAGGAATTGTTCCAACCCCGTCTGTATAAGTCACGTCTTTTAATTCTGCGACAGTATTAGCGGAAACCTTAACTATCGCGCTTGCGCCTGTATAAGTAGCCATTATTTAACCTCTTTTTTAGCTGTTTCTTTAACTTCAACATATCCGCGCCTTTTCATGTTGTCGATCTGGCTTGGGTGTACTTTGATAGGATGTTTCGCGTCTGGGTGCTTCATTTGCATGATTTAAACCTCATAAATAAATAAAAAGTCCGCTACACGTGCGGTCTGGTCGGTGGTGATGTCATAAGACTGGTCAAATATGTTTTCTAATCGAGCATCTAATATCGTGATATCTGATACTGCGCCTTTATATCTCTGTAGTGCTGTTTTCATTGCTTCTGATAAACTGATTGTTTCAGTTTTGCTATCAGCAATTAGATTAAATTGAACACGGCTTTGGAATAGTCCGGTATCTTCTGTAAGTGCTGAATAGGGTATTGTAGAAATTAATTGATAGACAATAGCCGGCAGTGTTGATCCGTCCGGCAATGTGTCGGCATAAATCCGGTTGCTGACTATATCTGTAATGTCTGTGACAGCGTTTAGCCTGGTTATAATTGCGCTTTCAATACCCATATTAACCCGCTAGTTTCGCTATTCGTTTTTGTATCACTTCAGACATTTTCTTAACTGCTTCAACCCCTTTGGAGTCTAAAGCGGGCCTTAAAAATGGAGTTGCAGGTCTGTTTTTAGTGCCGAACTCAACTAAAGGCGCGTACCATGCGTCCATTCCGTTAGATTGGTATTTTTTCCCGCTTCTGGTCACTACTGACGCGACAGCATCACCGACACGCCTAGACCTGGTAACTACTCTAATAGACTTTTTTAATGTTCCAGATTCAACAGGGACATTTAACATGGCTTCTTTTCTGATAACTTGCGCTCCTGCTCTAACTGCTGACTTTGCTACTTTCTTTTCCATATCATAACCAAGTTGCTTCAAAGCTTTATCGAGTTCTTTGCCGCCTTCAATTTTAAAATTAAAGCTGCTCACTACAATAAATCCTCATTTCACGCTTTCTGCTCGATGGATCAAAAACAGAGAGAATATTGTAATATTCTCCACCATTATTGATCCGCATTTTACTATTAACACCAGATATATAGCGGCATGTAATGACATGGCTTAGTTCGGAGTGTTGCGCTTTGGCACTTATAAACTCTTTGCCTGATTGCGTTCTTACTTCTGCGCGTATCGATGTAAAGGTTGACCATGTTTCTATTGGTTCGCCGACTGTATTAATAACTTCGGTTTTTGACTCTATGATTATGGCCGAATTTAGCCTTCCAGCTCTCATACCTGCCAGTTCCTATACATGTTTAAGATGTTATGTGCGCTATTTACTAGCGGGCTATTTGAGACACCGATCAAGCTGTCCTCTTTGTTATTTTGCTTATCACCGACAAGCATTTTCATAGCACTTTTTATATCGTCTGCAACATTACCGGCATGAGTAGCCCCGGCAATATAAGTAATTGTCACCGCGTTGTACTGGTCGCGTGTATCAGGCCAGCTTGAGTTATAAGACGGTTTTAAACGCCCGTTTCTGTCGTCGTATTGTATATCACTAAAGGTCTGCGTATTTCCGTCTGTATCGACGTATTCAACAGAGCTAATGCTTAACACCGGCCCCATTTGTAAGTTTATTTCATCTGGAAAACTATCTAATTTATAAACCCAGGTAGTTTTTACCAGAGTTTTACTTAAATAGGTTTCTGTGTATCTGCTAACCGCTGCAATATCTTCTCTCAATGAGTCATCGTCATCAGTTCCAGATATTCGTAAATGGTTTTTAATATCTGTTAATGATAAAGACTCTGATTCAGCGTCTAGCAATCTGTAAGGGTTCATTTTTTAACCGCTTTTTGGACTGCTTTAACTGGTTTAGCTGTACCGTTTTTAATCATGTTAGCCTCTGAAGGGTTGCCAAGATTAACAACGTCACCAGGTACGGCAGAAAAAGATTTCCCATTCACATCCTTTCCAGCTAAAGAAACTAATAATTCAATCATTTTTTATGCCTAAGAAATGGGCAGGGTTTCACCCCCGCCCGTTAAAATTAAGGATTAAGCTGCCGCCATTACCAGATTTTTTACCGCGTTAGTATCAATCAGTTTTCCGTCAATGCGCTCATAACCACGATAACCAATTTGACCGTTTGCCGCATATAATTCCATTAAAACCTGCATTACACGCCCCGAACGCTCAGCCAAAGTGTAATAAGATAAATCACCGAAGCTTGCAGCTTTAGCACTTGCGGCCATTGTTGCTTGCGCGGAGGTGGCGATTAAAGGCTTACCAAGTAACATATCAGGCTGCCCAGCTTGAAGTCCTGCTTGCCATAAGTATTGGCCGTTAGAGTCTTTCAGCTTGCGAACCGAACCCGCTGTAGTGTCATTCATGGTAAAGATTGCATTACGACGATAAGGACGGCTAACAGAGTGATATAAATCAATCAATTCATCTGCTGTAATTGCTCCAGTTGCCGCTGCTGTTACGCCTGCACTTGCTGTTACTGTGTAGCCCGTAGGCTGTCCAGTACCATTACCGGCAACAATGGCAGTCTCTTCTGCTAATCCGAATGCTTTACCAAAATTGCGAGCTAGATAACGCATTAAATCAAACACAGAATCCGCCACTAATTCCTCTGACACTTTCACAATTCTAGTTAATTTGTGAGCTGATAAAGAAGCCTGCCCAAAAGCTGGGTCACTTTCGTTATATGCTGCTTCTTCAGCAGTCCAGGCTGCCGAACCAAGTGTAGATTCAATAGGAATATTACGGTCTGAACTTGTATTGATAATGTCAATATAGTTTCTAAACTCGTTATAATCCAGAAGGTATTCAACCAACATGGTGTCTAGTTCAGTCGGTGTAATATTTCCACCCTCTGAAGCTGTACCGACCTGTAAGGCATTCGATACATCAATACCGATGTTACTACGACCTACACGGCAAAGGTTCAGAAATGCGTCTTTATACTCAGAGGAAGCCACACCAGGTACGCTATTTTCAGCATGTAGACCTGTTTGAACGGCATTTTCAACAACCTGATCAAGCTCATTATCAAGCCTTTGCTGGCTCTCAATGCGCCCAATCTGGTTTTTAATTTCGTTTTGCTTTTTGTCGAGTGCGTTGTATTGCTTTTCAACTTCATCAGTCCATTTTTCGCCCTGATTGATGTCTATCAAGCCCTTCATTTGGTCAACAATTTGACCACGCTTAAAGCGCATATCGTTTAATGTATCCATAATAATTTTTACCTTTAAGTAATGTTTGTTACAAAAGCCATTTTTCAGGCATAAAAAAACCGCATTCAAGCGGTCTGTTACAAAGTGTAAAGCTTCTGCTCTACAAGGCTTCTGCCTCAATTTCTAAAATTCGTTTTCTTGCTTCGTTGTTTGGGTATTGTATTTTTTCTGGCTCTGGCTCTGGCTCGATAACGGCAATTTCTTCTTTTTCAAAAGTTCTTTCGTCTAGTTCATTTAATAAATGCTTTGGTATTTTATTAATCCATTTTTTCTTTTCTATTTTATTATTAACTGTTTTTTCATTTGTGTTTTTTACCGCAAAACCTAATTCTTCAGCTTTATCTGCATTTAACCATGTTTCATCAGTCATCATTTGAGATAAAACTTCGCTATCTAAGCCGGTTTTTCTAGCGTAAACTTTTACAATTGTTGATTTAATATCGTCTAATCTTTGCGCTGTTTTTTGCATGTCTGCACTATTGCCTATAGCGATAGTCCACGGATCATGAATCATTAACTCTGCATTTATAGGCATTTGCACAACATCGCCAGCCATAGCAATTACGCTTGCCGCGCTTGCCGCTATCCCATCGATAATGACTGTTTTATATCCATCATAAGTATCTAACAGGTTATAAATGGCATGACCTTCATAAACATCACCACCGCCTGATTTAATCCTTATAGTTAAATCACCTGTAATTCCAGACAATGAGTCATAAACTTGTTGAGCTGATACACCATAACCCCAACCCTCTTCGACTATATCTCCATAAATCGTTATCTCTGGCATAATAATTCACTCATTTCCTGCGCTGCATTTGCGCTAATTGTTGCAATTAAATCATCAGATAAGCCCTGTTGAATTGCATTAAGTCGTTTTTGCCCGTATGGGATCAAATCATTAACATCAACAGCTAATAGTTTTGCTGACGTGCTTAAATGTCTTTTATAAAAATCGATAAACTTTGCTGGGTCTTTTTCTTTATCGTGGTTCAACGCTCTGATTTCACGATCAACCAAGTCACTTATTACGGCGTCTTGTATTTCAGTTTTTCTCTCTTCGTCACTCGCCATGTTTAATGGGCTTCTGTACGTGTCTAAACCCTCAACAGTGTTCAAGTCCTCCCATTCCCTTACTTCGTTACCGTTAAGCCATCCAGCGTTAATTCCTGAATTGTAAGAGTCAAATCTTGCTTTAATATCACCGCGTAACAAGGCATTAACTGAGTGTTTAGCAAAGTATCGTTTTCTTTCGTCTGGTGTTAATAAATCTCTGTAAATCGATGATTCGATTCTTACCAGCCAAGGGGTTAAAGTATCTCTGACAAACTCTATGGATTGATGCTCTATGTTTGAAAATGTAGCCTTGTCCATTTCATTGAGCATGTGCAAAGGTACTCGATAAAAACGGGCTATATCTGCAATCTGTAATTTTCGAGTTTCTAAAAATTGAGAATCTTCTGAAGTCATGCCGATGTTTTTTATCTGCATGCCATTTTCAAGAATTAAATTTTCATGAGCATGCGCTGAACCCTGTTTTGCTTTCAGTTCTTTGTTAAGCCGATCAAATGCCTCTTGACCTAATGCGCCTGGCATCTCAAAAACTACTCCAGGCTGTGTACCATTCTTAAATAATACGGCCCCATGCTCCTCAAGGGCCATAGAAAGCCCGATTGCTTCTCTTGCTAAACCAATAGGGCTTAATCCTGTTACCCCGTTAGAGCTTAAACCTGCTATTCTCCAGATTTCATTCTGTTTAAATACTCGCGCTGATCCTGTTTCCTGATAATCAAAAACCAAACGGCCACGATTATCTTTATCAATATTCATATCCTTTGAATATAATGGGATTATTTCACCAAGCTGGCCGCGATTTGATGTTAATTTCTGGTTATATGAGTTGCCACGTAAAGCAAGGCTAGAAGCTATAAATTCTCGTAATTCAAACCCTGTTTGTATCCCGTTAGGCAGTAAAAAAATATCATTTAATGGATGGCTTGAAACCTGCTTTCCTTCGTCTGTCTTTTCGTATATTTTTAATGGTAGTGAAGCGATACCTTCTGATAATATCCTGACGCAACCATAGACCGCAGATACTTTGAGTGAACTCTCAACAGTTACACTCTGACCGCTGCCAGTCTGTTGTATAAAACCTGCTTGCTTCCACCATTCAGGCTCTTTCATGCTGGCATTGCTAAATAATTTTTTAAACCAATTCATAAATTAACCTAGGGTTCTAAAGCCGCGCTCCTCGTATGAGTTGCGTTCTGTTTCGTCATGCGCCATTGCTCGACCTATTGCCATTAGCAGAGCGACCACGCCATCTATTTTGTTTGATGCCTTTTGTTTACGTGGGTATATCATTTCTTTTGCGTCAATTTTTGCTATCACGTTTGACATCATCCATTTAAAAACCGGACTACCGTCATAATGGAATCGACCGCCTACAATAGCCGCTTCGAGTTCATACATGGCTGGACTCATGTTTGAAACTGTCTGTCTAAATTCCACACAGTTAGCTCCTTCGGTTTTTAACCCTTGCGCTAACTGCGTAGCTCTCCAATTATCGTATGGAACCTCTTTTGCAAGGTATTTATCTAAGTCGAGCTTTATATCTCGCTGAATCTCGTTGAAATCAATTTCATTTCCGTCAGTTGAGATCAGATAGCCATCATGAACCCATTTCTGATAGTGCGGATTCTCATCTTTAAATACCTGAGCCTCTGGGATGTAATACTTATTAAACATCGTGTAGTGAGTCTTCCCGTCTATCTCTTCAGCGAATACAACTGGCGTTGATGTGATATCTATTTTCGATGCCAGGTCAACAGGGATATAACACTCTTTACCAATAAAATTGTTTATATCTAAAGAAGCATCAGAGCAATTTTTAAATACTTCCATGTTCATCCATGCTGTATGTGCTCCGACCCATTTATTTAAATGCTTTCGTTGAAATATGTTTTGCTTGGTGGCGTTTCTTATAGCTTCCTTCTGATAAGCAAGTAATGTTTCTAGCTCAACAGATACGCCTAAATTTGGGTTAGCTTTTTCTAATATCTTTGGGTCTGTCCAGTTGTCATCCTCATCGATTCCAAAGATCAAACAGAAAACCCTTTCATCCTTGTAAACATCATCCAGCAGTTTCTTACATTCTATTTCAGTGTCATAGCATGGGCCTGCGATATTGCTGCCAGCAGTTGTAATCATTAATAACAATGGCTGCTCACGGCCAACCATGCCGGTTTCCATTGTTTCTACAAAATCCGCTGTTTCGTGTTCGTGATATTCATCCGCTATTGCACAGCTTGGCGAGCTGCCGTCTCCAGGCTTGCCTATTAAAGGTTCAAATCTGGATTGATTTTCGATAACAACAAGGCTTTTCGCGTTAACTTCTATGCCAAAATGCTCGGTATATTCTGGCGTCCTCTCTGCCATTTGCTTAGCGGGTCGAAACACTTCCCATGCTTGCTTCTCTGTTGTCGCTCCACAATAAACTTCAGCCCCATATTCATCATCCATTGCAAACATGATATGACCAATCGCGGCCGCTAAAGGTGATTTCCCGTTTTTTCTAGGAACTTTTAGATATGCTTTTCTAAATCTCCTTAATCCTTTTTCGTTAACCCATCCGAACAGGTTACAAATAATAAAAGCCTGCCAAGCCTCAAGAATAAATAACTTTCTTTGCGCTCCCCACCTGCCTTTAGTTAGTGGTAGCAGTTCAACCTTTTTACAAACTTTTTCAGCTTTCTCTACATCGTAGAAATATCCCTCTAAACCATGTAAGTCATCAATGAACCTTTGGCAAGCCTGTGTCTCTTCTTTACATCCTACCCTATGACCATTAACAACATCGTACGCATACGTTAAAGCTCGTTTGCTATACGGATAATTCTCGAAGTGTTCTAACATTAGTCGTCGAAAGCATTTTTCTTTTTAGGTTTTGCTATGGAAATCTTTGAACGATCAGCAGGCAACATTCCAAACTGACCGAGGTATTTAAACAACTGGTTTTTTTCTGCTGGTGATGCTGGAACCGGAATATTTATAACCTTATCTTCACCGGCTTCTGTAATCACTTTTTCAACAGTTCGTAAATTTCTACAAGCAACTAATAATATTGCAGCCTGCTCTACTGCTATTCGATCAGCAGCACCGAGAACACCATCTATCGTGCTTTCTATAATCTCGTTGTAAAACTCAGTCTCAAGATCAGTTAAGTGTTTTGGTTTGCCTATCGGCTTGGTATTCTCTGGCTCGTTTTCTCTTTCCTTTAGCCGTTGTGGATCTTTTTTATACGCGCCTTTTAACGCAAGAATATTTGTTGGTGTTCGTGGTCTAGCCATATCTTACCTTGACATATTATGTCTGGTTTTGCGGATGTAATAATTTGAC
>CALCSG010000134.1 GCA_937894085.1 uncultured Gammaproteobacteria bacterium
GTTAAGCATACCGCCAGCGTTCAATCTGAGCCAGGATCAAACTCTTCAGTTTAAAGCTATTTTACGGTTAGCAAACCGTATAACATTTTTTACGAAGAGAATGACTGACTTATTACGTTTAAAAAAAATAACGAGTAAGTTTGGTCACTCTTATCATCATGATACGAACATCACAATCAATACGAGCGCCCACACAAATTATCTAATCAATTGTTAAAGATCTTGCCTTCAAGGAACACTTGAAGCTTTGCCCGTCTCTCGACAGGGGCGCAAATTATAGTGAAATACAGAACCCTGTCAACACTTAATTTGCCTTTTCCCTAATTTAACCGCTTCCCTTTCCTCACCACTAAAACAGGCCTTTCAACCCGCCTTATACTCCGTAGCCTCAACCACTTCGTCTGAGCGAGGCGCGCATTATGATGATTTTCCCGTCACAGTCAACCGCTTTTTATATTTATTTACTCAATAATAATTTTTGCAAATTTACGCTTACCAACCTGGGCTATTACCGTAATTCCTTTTGTCAGCATCAACCCCTTATCTTCTACCTTTTGGCCATCAAGCTTGACCGCTCCCTGCTTAATCATTCTAAAGCTATTAGAGGTACTATCGGTAAGCCCTGCCATTTTCAACAAAGCTGCTACCCCCAACTCCTCCTGCTCTATATTTAATACCACTTCCGGCAAATCATCAGGTATTGCCCCTTTCTGGAATCTTTTTATAAAATCTTCCTGCGCCTTACCGGCTGAATGCGCATCGTGAAAACGCGTTATAACTTCCTCGGCTAATAGAAATTTTATATCTCTTGGGTTTTTACCCTGTGCAATATCATTTTGAAACCCTTCGATTTCTGACATCGGACGAAAACTCAACAATTCAAAGTAACGCCACATTAATTCATCACTGATCGACATAATCTTACCAAACATATCATTAGGTGCATCAGTTATGCCTATATAGTTATTCAATGACTTTGACATTTTCTGTACGCCATCCAGACCTTCAAGGATAGGCATAGTCAAGGCAACCTGGGGTTCCTGGCCATAAGCTTCCTGCAACTGTCGCCCGACCAGTAAATTAAACTTCTGATCAGTCCCTCCCAGCTCTACATCTGTTTTCATGGCAACAGAGTCATACCCCTGCACTAACGGGTAAAGAAATTCATGCACCGATATCGGTAATCCACCTTTATAGCGTTTACTAAAATCATCACGCTCAAGCATTCTTGCAACCGTGTGCCTGGCAGCCAGCTGTATCATATCTGACGCCTTCATCTCACCCATCCATTGCGAATTAAATAATACAGTTGTTTTTTCAGCATCAAGTATTTTAAAAACCTGATGCTCATAAGTTGCAGCATTTTCCAGTACTTCTTCACGCGTAAGTGGGGGACGTGTTACGCTCTTGCCTGTAGGATCTCCAATCATTGCGGTAAAGTCACCAATTAGAAACTGCACTTCATGCCCCAGATCCTGAAACTGCCTGAGTTTATTAATTAATACGGTATGACCCAGGTGCAAATCCGGAGCTGTAGGATCAAATCCTGCTTTAATTTTTAGCGGTTTACCCTTTTTAAGCTTTTTAATCAGCTCCGATTCAACTAGAATTTCATCAGCGCCTCTGCGGATTTGCTGCAATGCATCTTCTATAGAGTCCATATTTACCTCAAATTTTGAAACTATTTATAATTGCCGCAGTCTTGTACTGCCACAAACTGAAATTATCTGAATGAGCTACCTAGACCTTGATTTCAAATCAAGACAATCCCCGGCACCACGCCGAAGGCAATCACAACGCAGTTTTTTTGCGTCGATCCACATCAATCGAATGATTAGAGGACTGACAGCCCTGTTAACCCTTATTGCTGCAGTCTTCCTGATGCTGGCTTTATTACCTGACAGCTCTGCCAAGATCGAGGATTCTAACCTCAAGCTCCAACGATTACACTATCCAGTTTCATTGCCCCTTAAACCCGCTACCGAAAAAACCGAATCTACTGCAACCGAAATGCCTCAACCCGAGGCTAAATCACAATGGGAAACCATACAGATTAAAGCCGGAGATACGCTAGCTTCTATTTTCTCTAACACAGGCCTAGGCGCAGGTACAACTTATGAAGTCGTACAACTGAACGAACAAACTAACAACCTTAGTAAAATTCGACCAGGACAACACATTTCAATACTGAAAGATCAGGAGCAAAAATTAATCGGTTTAAAATATATGCCCGATTTAACCCGAACTCTGTCAATTAAGCGACAACAGGACAATTCATTAACCAGCGAACTCATACACCATCCACTAGAACCTATACCTGTTTTTAAATCTGGCGAAATAACATCTTCTCTTTTTCTTGCTGCCGAGAAAAGCGATATCCCGGAAAGCGTTATCATGGAGTTGGCTGCAATTTTTGGCTGGGACATCGATTTTTCGCTGGACATCCGTGAAGGCGATCAATTTGCCGTTGTTTACAACGAGCTATTCAAAGATGGCGAAAAAATACGTAATGGGCGAATTTTATCAGCTGAATTCATTAACAGGGGCAAACAGTACAAAGCTGTGTATTACACAGACCCGAAAGGAAATAGTGGATACTATTCTCCAGATGGTAAAAGTATGCGCAAAGCTTTCCTGCGCAGCCCTGTTGAATTCTCTCGTATCAGCTCACGCTTTACGAACAAAAGATGGCACCCGGTTTTATCAAAATGGCGCTCCCATAAAGGCGTGGACTACGCGGCTTCGCGTGGCACCCCGATACGCGCCTCCGGTGATGGAAAAATATCATTCAGGGGAACAAAGGGCGGCTACGGCAAAACCATTTTTATCCAGCACGGAGGGAAATACACCACAGTTTACGGTCATATGTCACGTTTTGCCCAGGGCATTACAAAAAGCAAGCGAGTTAAACAAGGGCAGGTAATAGGCTACGTAGGCAGTACAGGACTGGCTTCCGGACCTCATTTACATTATGAATTTAGAGTCAATGGAGTACACCGGAACCCATTGACGGTTAAGTTACCGGCGGCCGAACCCATCGATAAGGCATTTAATTATCACTTCAAAGAAGAAACCCGATACTATTTGTCCATGCTAGATCTGATGAAAGATCAAACGCTGGCCCAGGTTAAACCATAAACCAGTGTCATGACAAAAAGCTCCCGGCAGATATATATTGGTACCATGAGCGGCACCAGCATGGACGGATTAGATCTGATAGCCACTGAATTTAATCATATTCAACCTCAGTTACTGTTCAAAAAAACCATTAAATACCCGGACGACTTACGCGAAGCGTTACATGATATAGCTTTACGCTCCAGCGCCACTATTAACGAAATGTGCAGTCTTGACACTTTGCTAGGTCAGTTTTACGCCAGCACCATCAATGATTTCATTGATAGCAATGATATCAACAGGAAAGATATTGTCGCCATTGGCTCTCATGGACAAACTCTACGCCATAATATTCAGCAAAAGCTCCCTTATACATTACAAATTGGCGATCCAAACATCATTGTTGCCAAAACAGGAATCACCGTTGTGGCTGACTTTAGAAGACGAGATGTCGCTCTGGGTGGGCAGGGAGCACCATTTGCCCCCGCTTTTCATAACCAGGTATTCCGCTCAAAAGAAGTAAATAGAGCCATTATCAATATAGGCGGCATTGCTAATATCACTTTTCTACCCGCAAATAGCTCTGACCAGGTTACTGGATTCGACACAGGACCCGGAAATACCTTACTTGATGTTATTAGCAAACAGTATCTGCAGAAAAATTTCGATTCCAATGGCGAATACGCTCGTAGCGGTAACATTCACGCAGCGACTCTACAAACCATGCTGGAGCAGGAACCCTACTTCCAGCAAAACTTCCCAAAGTCTACTGGAACAGACCACTTCTCTCCGGACTGGCTTGAGCGCTACCAGCTAGACAAGTTATCTCCCCGGGACAACATGGCAACTCTGGTTGAATTAACAGCTATCAGCGTGAGCCAAGGTATTCGGTCTCTACAAAGCCCTGTTGATGAATGTTTTGTCTGTGGAGGCGGTGTTCACAACAGCTATTTGCTGGAAAGACTCTGTCATCATCTACAACCTTTAAAAGTAGATACAACCCTGCAATTGGGAATACACCCCGACTGGGTGGAAGCCTTAGCGTTTGCCTGGCTAGCCAAACAAACTCTGGAAATGAAAGCGGGAAATTTACCGTCGGTTACAAATGCAGAAAAATTCACTATTTTAGGTGCTGTTTACTTTTCACATGGAAAGTTTGTTTCAGTATGCTAAACTAACTAATTATATAAATCTTTTTAGTTGAATAAATATGAACTTTTCACGGAAGGCCATTTCTATTGCGCTCCTCTCAACATGCTTATCTGGCACGGTTTCGGCTGATTTTATCGGACTGAACATAGGCGCCAGTCGCTGGACGCCCGATATTACCGGCTCTTTTAGCTCTGACAATACTGGCTCAAGCTCTATTAAACTAAATGATGACCTTGGTTACAGCGATCATACATCTACTACAATAAATATCAGTTTCGAGCATCCGATTCCGTTACTTCCCAATGTGAAATATCAGGGATCAGACCTTAACGCCAGCAGCACTGCAAACTTAACAACCCCAAAAACCTTTAATAACAAAACTTTTATCGTTGGAGAAATTAATTCAACTCTCGACTTATCTCATAATGACATTGCACTTTATTATGAAATACTGGATAACTGGATAAATATAGATATTGGTCTTGACCTGAAAAAATTCGATGGCAAGGTTTCTATTCGTGATACAGCAAATAACTCAAGCGAAATCACCGTAGATGAAACTATACCGATGCTATACCTGGCGGCACGAGTTGACCTCCCATTTACAGGTTTTTATGTTGGCGCAAATATACAACAACTCAGTATTGGCGATAACTCGGCCGAAGACAGAACTCTGATGGTAGGTTACGAATCATCTATGGGCCTGGGCATTGAAGGTGGAATTAAAACCTTTACTCTGGAGCTGAACGACGCGAGCAATCTAAACACCAATCTTGATTATGATGGACTATTTCTGAACGGGTATTTCCACTTTTAGTTTAATTTTCAACACAAAAACTAAAAGGCCTGCTTGAAGCAGGCCTTTTTTTTGCGTTAAATGAAGGGAATTAGCAGTTACATGGAAAAGGAGGAACCGCATCCACAGGTTGAGGTTGCATTTGGATTATTAATAACAAACATCGAACCTTCCAGGCTCTCTTTATAATCAACTTCTGCCCCGGCAAGATATTCATAACTCATCGGGTCAATCACCAGAGTTACCCCATTTTTTTCAATTTCATGATCACCATCATTAACCTTTTCATCAAAAGTAAACCCATATTGAAAGCCGGAACAGCCGCCACCCTGGACAAATACTCTTAACTTTAAAGCAGAGTTACCTTCTTCTGCAATCAACATTTTCGCCTTATTAGCCGCAGCATCGCTAAATTTAAGAACTATCGGAGCTCCTGCATTCAAAGGTGTGCCAAAATTCGCACTGATATTTACACTAACCATATTATTCGCCTGAAATTTAGATTATCCCAAGATAGCTTTCCTGACTAAATTAGTCAACTATTACAAAGTAGGGGTTTAGCTGGCAGTGGTCGCCAGTTTTTCTTCTTCAAGATCCTTAGATTTATTATTCGATTTATCTTCCAGCTGCCTGGGAGGGAATGACTCACCACTCTGATGCACTAAACCACCATTAACTTCCGCACCTATAGCCATTTCAATCAAGTTATAATAAACGCTACCATTGATACGTGATTTAGGTGCAAGCTCGACACGAACAGAACCGAAAACATCCCCGACTATTTCACCATTCAGTACCATATTCGGGACTTTAACATCACCTTCTATATGACCAAATTCACTCAAAATCAACATTGCTTCACTACCTTCTTCTGCCAGTACGTCACCAACAATTTTGCCGTCCACATGTAATCCGCCAGAAAAAACCAGGTCGCCATTAATCACTGTTCCCTGACCGATTAAGGTATCTATTCTGGCTGCATTAAAAGTTTTCTTTTTGCCGAACATATTAGTCGTTGCCTCCGGACACGGCTTGCGTCCATGAAATTGTTTCTGAAAACGGTTTGATTTTTTTCGTAGTAGGCTTTATTTTCACCTGAATATCATACGGCTCAAATTGTTCAGGTAATAGCATATCACCTTCAAACACCTGAAAATATCGAAAAGAAAACTTAATATCATTTTCCTTATAATCCTGTTTTACCTGCTTGAGAGCCAGGTCTTTCTGCTGCTCACCTTGTTGCCCTTTTATTAAAAGATTAAAAATTCCTTTCACAAATTTATTACTCTTACCTCTTTTCGATAAGACAAGCTTATAATTATAGAGGCCCAGGTTATTTTTTTTTGTTAACTCAAAAGATTGTATATTAACACCTAATGCCAATTGCTCAGGACTAACAATGCCCTGATAAAAAACCAGTTGCTCTTTCATATCAAGCAACTCTTTTTGCAGATCAACCTGGGACCTGTTAGCTTTTTCATAAGCATCATGCTCTATCTTACTGATACCTTTCAATTTTGCATTTTGCTTAACTAAAGAAGTATTGCGCTGCTCAAGTTCTGCAATGCGATCCACCATGGCTTCCTGTTCCAGATTGAGCTGACCTAGCTCATAAGACTGGTAGGCTCTACCTATCAGGAACATAATTAAAAGTAACAAGATTACCAGGCCGACACCGAGCCAGAGTCGCCAGGGATTATTCTGACGAACCTGAAACCCGAGATGAGCCTTACTCATGGCATCAATCCTATTCCATTTAATCCGGCTGTCTCTTCCAGAGACATCATTAGATTCATATTCTGTATAGCCTGTCCGGCAGCTCCCTTAACCAGATTATCGATAACCGATAAAATAACTAACTTATTGGAACCTTGCAGATAGTGAAATGCAATTCGACAGTCGTTTGCCCCTTTAACTGAGCGAGTTTCCGGGTGCGAACCTTGCGGCATCACATCAATAAAAGGTTCATCGACATAATAGGCTTCAAACAACTGCTGCAGATCACTTACATCTACTTGTACTTCAGGTAATACATCTGCATAAATAGTCGCATGAATACCACGAATCATGGGCATCAAATGTGGCACAAAAACCAGATCTGCCCGAGCATCTAAAAGCCTCAAATTCTGTTTAATTTCCGGATAATGACGATGACCTGAGACCGCATAAGCCTTGACTGACTCAGAGACTTCGCACATTGCCGTACCTATGCTCGCACTTCTACCTGCACCACTCACAGCTGATTTACAATCCGCAATAATAGAATCTGGTTTAATCAGTTTATGCTGCAACAGCGGTAATAAACCCAGAGTAACTGCGGTGACATAACAACCCGGATTGGCCACTAACTGGGCTGTTTTGATTTGCTCCCGATTCATTTCAGGCAATCCATACACTGCTTTTTCAACACTGGACGGACTAACATGCTCTGTGCCATACCATTTTGCCCACACATCCAGATCCTTTAGCCTAAAGTCTGCCGCGAGATCAATTACCTTGATTCCTGCCGCTAGCAATTCCTCTACCTGGTGCATCGCGATCGCATTGGGCGTTGCAAAAAAAACAACATCACATTTTTTATAACTTTGTATAGAAGGTTCTGTAAACTCCAGCTCCACCTTTCCGCGCAGGTTAGGAAACATATCAGAAACTTTCATGCCAACGTTGGAACGAGACGTAATAACTTTCAGTTCAACCTGGGGGTGATTTGCTAACAGGCGTAATAACTCAACGCCGGTATAGCCAGTACCACCAATAATGCCTACATTTATCATCTCAATGCCTGATCCTGTTTGTACAAAACTTGCATAAATTGCAGCTTGTTTCTATCATGTTGTTTAATTTACTCAATTCAGTTTTTAAATAATTCAGATGTTAATGAGTTAACTTTAACCTGAAGCTACAGACTTAAACTTAACTCATCAAAATGAGCGCTGAATTATACATAGTGCCTGATACCCTGACAAAACATCTATTGTTTAAATGCCTACGAAATTAATCACCTTTCTACTTATCTTTATGGTACTTGCCGGAGTTACTTACAAACTTCAGCAATCTTCGTTTCCGGTATTATCAGAAAATTTACTTTTCCAACGAATCGACGGTGCTCAACAGACGTTACAGGAAATGAAAGGAAAACCAGTACTGGTGACATTCTGGTCACCAAACTGCCTGCTTTGCATGAAAGAAGTCAGTCAACTTAATCAGCTTTACCACAAACACCGCGGTGGAGAAAAATTCGAATTGCTGGCTCTATCCATGTATTACGACAGACCCGACCTGGTTATTCAAACAAGTGCACAATCAAATATGAATTATCCGGTGTATTTCGATTTACAAAAAAAATTATCCGAAGCATTTGGTCATATTGTAGCAACCCCCACCAGTTTTTTACTCAATTCTTCGGGAAAAATCGTTTATCAGCATTCGGGGCGGATTGATTTTACCGTTGTCGATCAAAAACTGAAACAACTCATAGGATAGATTATGCTCTGGTTAAAAGCTCTACACCTGATTTTTATGGTCGCCTGGTTTGCAGGATTGTTCTACCTGCCCAGACTGTTTATTAATCACGCCATGACTGAAAACCATGAAACCAGTGAACTATTCAAAATCATGGAGCGCAAACTATACCGGTTTACAACGCCATGGATGATATTAACACTGGTGTTTGGCATATGGATGCTGGTTGATTACGCCTGGGCGGCATATAGCTCCATGCTATGGTTACAAGTTAAACTGGTGTTAATTGGAGCGCTGGTGGTATTCCATTTTTATTGTGGAAAATTTGTTAAAGATTTTGCCAACGACAACAACAAACACAGTCATAAGTGGTACCGGTTTTTTAATGAAATACCAGCCGTAATTATGTTTATTATTATTCCAATAGCGGTATTAAAGCCTATGTAAGGGCTAACGCTAACCACACTCACATCACATCTGCGTAAAGGCATATAGTGCAAAATAAATTTGAGCTGAGTAGTCTCCCTCTATTTACCAGCCCGAATTAATCCGCCAAGACCTCGATCGTCCAGTTTTTCTATATAAAAACTTTTCACATCCTGAGCGTCAGTCATATTTTTAGCGATCGCTACATATTCACTCAACTCACTCAGACTAAAAGAGCGTATGACCTTTTTTGCCCTGGGTAAGCTTCCCGCGCTCATCGACAAACTTTCTATACCCATCCCCATCAATGCCATAACGCCCATAGGGTCTCCAGCCAGTTCACCACAAACACTGACCGGGGTATTCTGTCGACCGGCTCCTTTAATGATCATTTCCAGTGCACGCAATACTGATGGATGCAAGGATGAAAATAATTCCGCAACTGATTCGTTATTACGGTCCACTGCCAGTAAATATTGAGTCAGATCATTCGTTCCAATGGAGATAAAATCCACCAACTGGCAAATTTCATCAATCTGGAAAATTGAAGATGGTACTTCAATCATGGCTCCGATATGAGGAAAACGTAACGGTATACCCAGCTCATCTTCAATTTCATCTTTTGCCCGGTGAATTAATATCAACGCATCATCTAGCTCTTGCAAACCGCTAATCATGGGTAACAGGATATGAAGATTTTCCAGGCCGACGTTGGCACGCATCATCGCCCTCACCTGGGTAATGAATATATCGGGGTGGTCCAGCGTAATCCGAATTCCTCTCCAGCCTAAAAAGGGGTTATCCTCCTTAATAGGAAAATAACTCAGCGGTTTATCCCCGCCGACATCCAGCGTTCGAAGTACGACAGGCATACCTTCAAAAGTTTTTAATACCTCACGATAGATACGATACTGATCATCTTCACTGGGAAAGCTTTCTCGAATCTGAAACGGAATTTCAGTCCGATACAAACCAACACCTTCTGCTCCACTCCTTAATGATGGCGTATGATCCGACATCAAACCTGAATTAACGTACAAAGAAACCCTGTATCCATCCGTAGTAACGGCAGGTTTATTCTTTAATTCTTTCAGGCTATTGGTAACCAGCTGCTCTTCAGCTATATAAACATTTAAATCATTGAGCAGGTCCTGCTTGGGATCAATATAAGCTTTACCACTATATCCATCGGCTACGACAAGCAGACCGTCCATTTGCGTATAGGGCAAATTGGTAACACCCATAATGGCTGGTATTCCGAGAGCATGTGCCAGAATAGCAACATGTGAAGCCCCGGAACCATGTTCCGTAACTATGGCCTGTAATCCCTTCAATGGAACACTGGCAAGATCTGTGGCAGAAATCTGTTCACCTACCAGCACGAATTTTTCAGGAAATACCTGCTGCCCAACCTGTTTTGACATCATATATAGCAATACACGACGCCCCAGATCGAGAATATCGTTGGCACGTTCAGCCAGGTACTCATCTTCCATCGAAGTAAATACATCGGCATGCTCCAGAACGGTTTCACGCCAGGCATACGGTGCCCAGTGCCCCTGTTGAATGCGTTGACTGGTATCTTCAAGCAGTGAGCCACTATCCAGCATTTGGGCATAAGCAATAAAAATGGCACACTCCTCACTCGGAAGAGACTCTTTCATTCGTTCAGCCTGTTCATACAGCGATTGCTTTACCTGATCTACCGCAGCATCAAAGACTTCCAGCTCATGGATAGTCTGTTCGTTCCCGGCTATCCTTTTATCGGCAACATTGTGCAGGCTTACACCAGGGTTAATAACCACCGCCTGACCAATGGTCAAACCAGGCGCGCCAGCCACACCAGTCAAAGTGCAGGAAATTGAGGCATTTACATCGGTTAATAACTCGGCTATTTCACCACTACTACGAGCATGAGTAATGGCATTGGCTAACTGGGTAGCCAGTGTTGTCATAAAAGCTTCGTCATCGCTATCAAAAGGTAAAAGTGCCCGCTGCAACACCAGCACTCCCAGAATTTTTCGTTGGGAAATTATCGGAATCCCCATGAAAATAGGGAACGCATCTTCACCTGAGAATTCAAAGTGAACGTAGTTTTTATGGGTATGAGCATTGTCCAGACGGATTGGCTCTGCTTTTTCGGCCACCATGCCAACAAGACCTGTACCAATCTTTAACTTTATCTTTCCAACCACACCTTCGTTCAGACCCCGATTTGCCATTAACACCAGCAGATCGTTTTCTGTCGGGGAAATAATAAAAATCGAACAGGTATCAATTTTTAGAGCATCGATCAGGTTTTCAACAATAATCTCCAACGCCTGTTGAATATCAGGCGCATGATCAACCTTGTTAACAATTTTTTGTAACCTGTGTATGAGTGAGGGCATATTTTGTGCAATATTTTAGAGCTGAATGTGCTTACTTAATTGCTGTAATGCACAGCGATAAACCCTTTTTTTGAAGTAGACCACCTCATTCACCGGATACCAGTAGTCCACCCATTTCCAGCCTTCAAACTCAGGGCTGTCGGTTGCATGCATATTTAAGCGACTTTCTTCTCCTGCAAGTCGCAATAAAAACCATTTTTGCTTTTGCCCGATACACACCGGCTGTGAATTCCGCCTGACCATCCGCTTGGGTAATTTATAACGCAACCAGCTACTGGTCGAAGCCACCACGTCAACATCTTCAACATGGAGACCGATTTCTTCCCACAATTCGCGGTACATAGCCTGTTCTGCAGTCTCGTCCTGATTAACACCACCCTGAGGGAATTGCCAGGCATCCTGCCCCATTCTTTGCGCCCACAGCAGCTTTCCATCCTGATTACTCAGAATGATGCCTACGTTAGCCCGGTACCCATCAGAATCAATCACTTAGCTCGTTTTCCTGTAATAGAGATTAGCCTGTTATTCTTGCATAAAATCCTTATAGTGACCAATTTATCCTTAAAGATAGCAATAATGACTTTAACTCTCTTCGATCTGGACAATACATTAATCACTGATGATAGCGATTATTTATGGGGCCAATACCTGGTAGATCATCTTATTGTCGATCCACTGGAATATGCTGAAAAAAACCGTCAGTTTTTTGAAGATTATGAACAGGGAAAGCTGGATATTGATCGGTATCTTAAGTTCTCCCTGAAGCCCCTGAGCCTTCATAGCATAGAACAACTGAATAAATGGCGTACAGATTTTATTGATAACATTATTAGACCCATTGTTGCGAAACGGAGTCTGAGCATAATTGAACATCACCGTTCACAGGGAGATACCCTGATGATCATCAGCGCTACCAATCTGTTTATCACGCAACCCATAGCCGATCTATTGAATATCCCGCATATTCTTGCAACACGTCCACAAATCATCAATGAACGATACACCGGGGACTATGTTGGAATACCAACCTTTCAGGAGGGCAAGGTTAAAGCACTCAAACAATGGTTACAGGAAAACAGCATGGATTTAACCGGCAGCACTTTTTACAGTGATTCACACAATGATCTGCCATTATTAAATCAGGTCGAGCATCCGGTTGCAGTCAACCCTGATAAGATTTTACAGCAGACCGCTGAAAGCAAAAACTGGCCCATAATAGACTTTAGAAACTAACTGACAATTTAAACAACTAAATCTGGCAACAAATTATGCTCGACTGGACAACAATAGACACAGTGCTACTGGATATGGATGGCACCCTGCTGGATTTAAATTTTGATAATTATTTCTGGCTGGAATATTTACCCGCGCGATATGCAGAAACATTTAACCTGCCTCCAGATGACGCTAAATCTCAAATCAATAAAAAAACCCGGGCACTGGAAGGAACTCTCGAATGGTATAGCACCACTTACTGGACAGAGGCTCTGGGAATTGATGTGGTCGCACTTAAACACGAAGTGAGACACCTGGTCACCGAAGTTCCATTTTGCCATGAGTTTCTGGATAGCCTGAAAGACGCTGAAAAAGATATCGTCATGGTCACGAATGCACACCATGACAGCCTCAATTTAAAAATGGATAAAACCGGGCTCACCCATAAATTCGATAAACTTATTACTGTGCATGAATTTTCCTTACCTAAAGAAAACATAAAATGCTGGTCAGAAGTGCAAAAAATACATCCTTTTGATCCTCGGCGAACACTGCTGGTAGATGATAATCTGAATGTTCTTAAATCTGCCGAAAGATATGGCATAGCCAACTTACTTGCTATCTACCAGCCAGACTCAAAAGCACCCAGAAAAGATGTGGAGCATTTTCAGGCAATTCATACCTTTGATGAAATTCTTCCTGTACTTAAAACGGTCAATACAGAATGAAAACTATTGGCATGCTGGGCGGTATGAGCTGGCACAGTACCGCTTTATATTACGAATTAATTAACCAGGGTGTACAACAGCGTCTCGGAGGGCTGCATTCCGCAAAAATCATCATGAGCAGTGTCGATTTTGCACAAATAGAACAACTGCAAAGCCACGGAGACTGGGACAAAGCCGGTGAAATACTGGCTCATCAGGCGTTTAACTTACAGCACGCCGGGGCTGATTTTTTACTTATTTGCACAAATACCATGCATATTTCCGCACCCATCATTGAGCAAAAAATAAACATCCCAATTTTACATATAGCCGACTCGACAGCTGATGAAATTTTACGACAGGGTTACCGGACAACAGGATTACTCGGCACAAAATTTACCATGCAAATGGATTACTATATTTCACGTTTGCAACATAAAGGGCTGAATGTGCTGGTACCGGATGAGATAGCATGTAACAAAATCAACGATGTGATTTTTGAAGAACTTTGTTTTGGTGATATTAAACAGAATTCAAAACAGGATTATCTAAAATATATCGACGATCTTTCAATAAGAGGTGCTGAATGCGTGATTGAGGGCTGCACTGAAATCACCCTGCTGGTAAAACAAACCGATACCAAAGTTAAATTATTCGATACCACGGCTATCCACGCCGAAGCTGCTGTTAATTTTGCACTGGCACATTAATCCTCGAAAAACCTGAGAATATATACCCGTAGGTTGTGATCAAACTTTCAACCTGGAAAAAATTGAACGCAAAAAAGATGCGTATGGAGTTGATGTGCATGGTCTAAGCCAGGGATAATGGTATGGACCCACTCCACTTTATAATCGGCTTCAAAAGAGCC
>CALCSG010000135.1 GCA_937894085.1 uncultured Gammaproteobacteria bacterium
AACAGCTTGAGCACATCGCACACTTCGATGCACTCACTGGTCTACCCAACCGGGTACTTTTAGCAGACCGACTGCACCAGGCAATGTCACAGGCCCTGCGACGTAAACAGCAACTGGCGGTGGCCTTTATTGATCTAGATGGGTTCAAGGAAATTAATGACCATTTCGGGCATGAAGCGGGAGACCAGTTACTAGTTGCTCTGGCAAAACGCATGAAAGATGGGTTGCGTGAAGGCGATACATTGTCGCGCATCGGCGGAGATGAGTTTGTGGCAGTAATAACTGATTTAGGTGTCGTAGAAGACTGCTTGCCGATGCTTAACCGGCTATTGGCTTCGGCGGCTGAACCGGTAATATTTTCTGGCACGAAACTACAGGTTTCTGCCAGTTTGGGTGTCACATTCTATCCTCAGTTAGAAGCAATAGATGCGGACCAGTTACAGCGCCAGGCAGACCAGGCGATGTATCAGGCTAAACAGTCTGGCAAGAACCGTTACCATATATTTGACGCCGAACTGGATAGAAGTGTACGAGGCCATCATGAAACACTGGAGCGTATCCGTCATGCACTGTTAGCTGAGGAATTCAGGCTCTATTACCAGCCTAAGGTTAATATGCATAGCGGCAAATTTGTCGGAGCGGAAGCTCTGATCCGTTGGCAGCACCCGGATCAAGGATTGTTGCTACCGGCAGTGTTCCTGCCGGTCGTCGAGGATCATGAGTTGGCTGTAGATATTGATGAATGGGTGATCAAAACAGCTATTCTGCAGATGGAAGCCTGGCAACAGGAAGGTCATGATATACCTATCAGCGTTAATATTGGCGCACGGTTATTACAAAAAAGTGTTTTTGTCCAGTGGCTCCAGTCTATTCTGGAAAAGCATCCGTTAGTTAAGCCTGGTAATCTACGTCTCGAAGTGCTTGAGACCAGCGCATTGGAGGATATCGCACAAGTGTCCCAGGTGATCGAAGCCTGTGCTCAGATGGGAGTTTTATTTGCTCTGGATGACTTTGGAACCGGCTATTCCTCGTTAACTTACCTGAAACGATTGGCAGTTGCGGAACTCAAGATAGATCAGACTTTTGTCCGGGACATGCTGGAGGACCCAGATGACTTAGCGATACTTGAAGGTGTAATTGGTCTAGCCGAGGCTTTTCATCGTGATGTCATTGCTGAAGGTGTTGAGACGATAGAGCACGGCAGGATGTTATTGCAACTTGGCTGCGAGCTGGCACAAGGTTACGGCATAGCGCGGCCAATGCCAGTAGACCAGTTGTCGGTCTGGGCTGCCTCATGGAAGGCTCCTGAAAGCTGGACAAATTGCAATAAAATCAAACACGAAGACCAGCCTCTTCTGTATGCCATAGTGGAACATCGAGCCTGGATCGAAAATTTAAAGCGTTACTTCGAAGGTCTACAGGACACGCCTCCACAAATGAATTATCACCAATGTCGATTCGGTATTATGATGGAGCATGTTAAACAGAATGGGGCATCTTTAAAAAACCTCTTAGACCCCATAGATCCATTACATCAGAAAGTACATCGTCTGGCGACAGAGTTATGTGAGCTCAAAGCCAGCGGAAACTCCATCGGAGCCCAGGAGCGGCTAGGCGAGCTATATGATCTACGCAATGAGCTGACGGATAAAATTGAAGATGTTTTAGCTTCAAGATACCGCGACTTCCATTGAGGTATAATGAGTTTTCTGTCTATTTCCAAACCCATACATATACTGCTATAAGACGTTACCTGCGACGGCAGCATTTGTCATTCTGGAGACGAAAGGGATACTACGAAAATCGTTAACTCATTCTCAAATGTCATCGTATAGCGCCACATTATAAACGTGGTGCTATCGAGTTCAAAAGTATAATTCAATGACTGCTATTGTCCATTTTTATAAGAACTGTTGGAGAATTGTGATTTTGGATATTACTTTTAAGTTTTATCCAAACGTCAACGGCAGCAAACATCCATATACGGTCATTCCTGATAAGTTGAAGGAATCTGTAGCAAAGTGTCCACATCGGTTAATTACAAATTTTCAATGTAATGTCAGGTCATTGATAAAAATCAGTCTTTCCTGTGAGCATGTATAATCGGCAAGTGTGCAACAAACAGTCATCAAGGAACATAGTAAAAGTAAAAGCAACGAAAAAGTATTCTTTTCCAATATGCTTAATAAAAGATTAAATATTATGGATTAAATGAGCGAAAATAATTTATTATCGATTAACTATATTTTTATTCAGTTGACATCACATGACAGTAGAATTCAGAAACCTTAACTGGAGAGAAGAATATTCAGTTGGTGTACCTTTATTAGACAATCAACATAAGGAAATCCTTAAGTCGATTCAAAAAGTAACTGATTTCAATACTAAAACAGATGATTCTAATGTGTTCTCTGATTCTATTGAATATTTGACAAGACTAATGTCCAATCATTTTAAAGATGA
Organism: uncultured Gammaproteobacteria bacterium; assembly: GCA_937894085.1. Taxonomy (GTDB): domain Bacteria; phylum Pseudomonadota; class Gammaproteobacteria; genus JACNJF01. The sequence goes on from CALCSG010000135.1 coordinate 2,464, forward strand.
AGAAGATTACCTTTCGCAAAAAAAATATCCATTTTTTAATGATCATAAAAAGTCTCATCTTAAACTAATGGATGGATATAGTGAATTATTGTATAGGCTCTCCAAGGGTGATAAGGGAGTAGATAAAAAGTTGGTGAAATTTTTACACAATTGGTGGGTAAATCACATTTTTGAAGAAGACATGAAGTTTAGGGATTTCTTTAAGAAATCAGGTTCCACTCCATCTAATTTATAGACTCTATGACCAAGAAGAACTCTTGGTTTTGAGTCATGATAAATTACTGTTTTGGGTAGGCTCCAGCCGATTGATCAGGTTAATTTAATCTCAATCTTGATCGTTTCCTAAAAATAATAATCAAGTATAAATTGCTGATAGCAATTTAGCCGTTGCTGATAACCGCTCTAAATATATCTCTAGGGTTTGGTAGTTTTTTAATATCTAAATAAGTAGCTAATAAAAATTCATTTTTATCTTTAGAGCCTTTACCTGGTTCTCTTTCATTATTTTCAGCCTGAAATTTAGAGCACATCTGTTCCATTTTTTCAATATATTCATTTATTTCTAATTCAATTCTGTCACTTTTATCCATTATCAACAATCCCTAAATAATTTTTTAAATACCATACTAACCACATTTAGTGTAGATCAGATTTGAATTATTGTTAGATTCAAAGTGGAGTTTTTTTCAGATCATAAATACTCCAAACGGTGAAGAAAATTTTAAAATCATATAAACGGCAAACTATCCTGCAAAAAATGTATATATTAAAGCTTGAAGCAG
>CALCSG010000136.1 GCA_937894085.1 uncultured Gammaproteobacteria bacterium
GGTGCAGTCAACATTAGAAGATGCTGAAAATGGTTTATCCGATGAATTTAGACAAGCATTAGATGCGACCTGGAAACATTATTCAGGCCTATTGGAATCCATTCGTATTTATGATGATTGTTTAGAATCGTCTATCCAGGAGCATGCTGACTGTAAACGCCTGTTGAAACTGGAAGGTGTGGGAACAGTAAACGCCATCAATCTCTATATAGCTCTAGGATGTGCAGAGCTTGGTACATTTACAAAGGGAAAAGATGCCTCTGCCTGCATGGGTTTAACACCGCTACAATATTCATCAGGAGGAAAAACAACCCTTGGATCTATTGGTCGGCATGTGAAAAACAGCATGCTCAGGAGTCAACTTATTACGGGAGCCCTGTCTGCGGTTAGCCAGATAATGAAAAGAACTGCAGTTACCAAAAAGGAGGCATGGATTCAAGGCTTGGTAGAACGCAGGGGTAAAAAATGTGCAGCAGTTGCATTAGCCAATAAAACAGTGAGAACGGCTTTTGCTATGCTCACTAAATGTACAGAATATAAGGCAGAGCTTATTTCTGATCTAAAAGTTGAGTGCGCATGATAATTAATTAACCTACTTTTAGGCTACATTAATGGTTGCCAATTTTTGCAGCTCTGGCTATTAGAAAGCACCAGTATTTCTAGCTCATCAGAAAGCCAGTAATGCAAAACACCGGCTTGAATTTATAGTCGCACTCAAAAAAGAGTTCCAACAATAAAAATGCACAATCGAAGATAAAAATCAGCGTGTTAAATCAGTTTTATACATAGAGCTTCTAGCTCGCTAGGAAGATTTGAAAACACGTCCGCGTAAATATCATAGAGCCTGAGCTTGCTACTCTATTTGAGCTCGTACATAAGTACGCATTTATTTATTTAATTGAGTAAGTTTGTTGTTGACAAAGGGGGAGTCCACATAAGTATAAAAGCCATATTTAGCCTTGTCCACCAGCAATTCCCGTTCAAATAGAATAGCGATCTATACTTGGCTCTTAGAGTCTTTTAAAATAAAGTTTTCGTAAACTTTTATTCGTGATTTCAATATACTACAGCTCAAACTTAATGTTTGAGGTGAAGATAAATGTCAAAACAGGGTTTTCGCCAGTCTGTTAGTATCCCCGGATTGCTCAAAACGACAAGACAGGTATTTGAGCAAATTCCGGACAGTAAATCGAGCAGTTCCATTTCACTGACTGACCATCTAATGTCAGGCTTAGCTATTTTTGGGCTCAAGTACCCATCACTGTTACAGTTTGACCAGGATAGGAATGTGGATCTCACTCGATCCAACCTGAAAAGCCTGTACGGTATTAAAAAAGCACCGTCGGATACTTATCTCAGAGAAAGGCTTGATGAAGTAGATCCTGCCAGTTTACGTAAAAACTACACGCAGTTACTACAGGTATTGCAAAGAGGTAAAGGACTGGAAGGTTTTGCTTATCTGGACAATCACTATCTGTTATCACTCGATGGAACGGGCTATTTTTCATCTAATGAGATTCATTGTGATCAATGTGGTGAAAAACATCATCGTGACGGACGAGTGAGTTACTACCATCAGCTACTGGGAGCTGTGCTGGTTCATCCTGACCATAAAGAAGTCTTTCCTCTGGCGCCGGAACCCATCTTAAAACAGGATGGTTCTACTAAAAATGATTGTGAACGCAATGCCGCTAAACGGTTTCTCAATGATACCCGGCGTGAACATCCTCACATGAAGTTTATTGTGATTGAGGATGCCTTGGCATCCAATGCGCCTCACATCAAACTGCTTCAGGCATTAAACTATCGTTATCTGCTGGGTGCTAAGCAAGCAGATCATAAATTTCTCTTTGACTGGGTTGATAATACATCGACGACAGTTATCCATGAACTGATTGATGAGAAAGGAGTTATACACCGTTTTCGGTATCTGAATAATGCCCCGCTGAATGATGCCAATTTTGAACTGGAAATCAACTTTCTGGAATATTGGGAGATCAAACCTAATGGCAAAACAACTCACTTTTCCTGGGTCACGGATATACTGATCACTCAGGAAAACCTGGTGCTGTTAATGCGCGGAGCAAGAGCGCGTTGGAAAGTCGAAAATGAAACCTTTAACACCCTGAAAAACCAGGGCTATCACTTCGAACATAATTTTGGTCATGG
>CALCSG010000137.1 GCA_937894085.1 uncultured Gammaproteobacteria bacterium
ATCATTTAGAAAAGTAAAAAGTGGGGAGCAGTATTTTGGAAAAATACAGACTGTTACCTATAGCTGGCTTGATGACAGTTTCAGACCACTTAAAATTAAAAGATAAATTAAATTTTAGTATTGGGCCAGCAAAAGCTTTTGGTTGTGGGATGTTGTTAATTAAAAGAGTATAGAGATATATCAAACTTGATATAAATAAATAAAGGACTATCATGAGATTAGTAGTATTCGAAGGAAATACACTGGATGCAATTCGACAATTTCCTGATGATGCTCGAATTCGAGCAGGTTTTGAAATTGACCGGGTACAGCGTGACTTGGAGCCGGATAACTGGAAACCATTTTCGTCAATAGGCCAGGGTGTTCGAGAAATTCGAATACAGATAGGTGAGCAATTTCGAGTCATTTACCTGGCTAAATTTGACAATAAAGTTCACGTTTTGCATGTTTTTCAGAAGAAAACGCAGAAAACCAGGCTAAGTGATATTGAGATAGCTAAAAATCGATTGAAATCAGTAATTCGGAGGTATCAGAAGTGAAGACCCAACAATTCAATAGTGTTTGGGATGCGTTGGAAGATGACCCAGCAGAACGGGCTAATCTTAAATTACGCTCGGCGTTAATGATAGAAATTGGCGAGTTCTATAAAAAGTCTGGATTGACACAAAAACAGGCTGCAAAATTACTGGGTACTACTCAGCCAAGACTTAATGACGTACTGAAAGGAAAAATTGGAAAATGTTCTGTGGACAGGCTGGTTAATATGCTGGCAACAGTCGGTTATCAGCTTGATCTAAAAATTTCTCATGCTGCTTAGTAATTTTCAACAGTAAACCTGTAAAAAAAGAGGCAAAGGAATGACTTATATCCCTCTAAAACCCATCCCGATAAAAGACCGTGTATCGATGATTTTTCTCGAATATGGTCAGATTGATGTCAAAGACGGTGCATTTGTTTTGATCGATAAAAACGGGATTCGAACTCATATCCCTGTAGGTTCGGTGGCCTGTATTATGCTGGAACCTGGTACGCGTATTTCACACATGGCGGTGCGCCTGGCTTCTGAAGTTGGAACTTTACTGGTCTGGGTCGGCGAAGCAGGTGTCCGCCTGTATGCTTCCGGGCAACCGGGTGGTGCTCGATCAGATCGATTACTGTATCAGGCCAAACTGGCACTGGATGACGATTTCGACTTAAAGTTGTCAGGGTGATGTATGAACTGCTCTTTGGTGAAGCGCCACCGGCTAAAAGCAGTGTGCAGCTATTACGCGGTATTGAAGGAGCCAGGGTTAAAAAACATACGAATTAATGGCCAAACAATACGGGGTGCAATGGAAGGGCAGGCGTTATGACCCGAAGGACTGGGACAAAGGTGATGTTATTAACCAGTGCATCAGTGCCGCGACATCCTGTTTATATGGCATCACCGAAGCCGCAATTTTGGCTGCTGGTTATGCACCGGCTGTGGGATTCATTCATACCGGGAAGCCCCAGTCATTTGTTTACGATATAGCCGATATTTATAAATTCGAAACCGTCATTCCTATAGCTTTCAAGATAGCCGCCAGCCACCCATCCGAGCCAGACAGGCAGGTGAGGCTGGCATGTCGAGATGTTTTTCGTGAAAAAAAGGTACTCAAAAAACTTATTCCGCTGATAGAAGAAGTGCTGGCAGCCGGAGAAATTGAACCACCGCAAGCTCCTGAAGAATCTGTTCCACCGGCAATTCCATTACCGGAATCGATCGGTGACGAAGGCCACAGGAATAAATAAAAATGGCGATGATTACCGTTGTGACCGAAGCCATTCCACCCCGGTTAAGAGGCCGGCTGGCAATCTGGTTATTAGAACCTGAATCCGTAACTTCATGACAGTTTCTTGCACAAGCTATTGATTCTACATTGGTTTAAAAAATATCCACTTAACCAATGGGTGAAGCTCAAATTTTTTAATTCCACTGTAAAATCAATATCATGCACCATAATTCTGCCCTGAAGCTACGGATCCAGGTAGAAGTCAGAGCCGGGGTTTATATCGGAAATGTCTCGAGAAAAATTCGGGAAATGATCTGGTATCAATGTGAACAACTGGCTGAAGAAGGCAATGTTGTCATGGCCTGGCAAACTAATACCGAATCGGGGTTTGATTTTCAGACTCTGGGTAAAAATCGCAGAATTCCTGTCGAATATGATGGTTTAAGATTAGTCTCATTTCTACCCGAAGAAAGCCACGAATAATCGGTAGAAATTTGTAGTAATAAAAACCCGTTCTTTTACAATAAGTTACTTGAAGTGTGTTCCCCACGTCTGTGGGGATGAACCGATTAGGATTAATTTTACCCTTCAGCCGTACAGGCAGCTTAGAAATTTAGTCCTCTCCTCAAAATTCTTGATACCATGTTCACTGCCGCACAGGCAGCTTAGAAAAATAATCAATATGGAGTGATAAATCAATCAAAATTACGATTTATGATCCGTGCTAACCCAACAAAAAAAATTAAAGA
>CALCSG010000138.1 GCA_937894085.1 uncultured Gammaproteobacteria bacterium
TGCTAATGCCCAGAGGATTTATTTCAAGAGCGATGGCTCTGTTTCTGTTACCACCACTGGTTTTCTGGAATCAACACCAGCTCACAGCGAAAGAGTTGAAAATGACTGTGCTGGATGTGGGTATGGGCACTGCTGTTATTTTGCAAACAGCGCATCATAGTCTGGTTTACGATTTTGGGCCGGGAAATGAACAGGGGTATAGCCTTGGACTGTGGGCGGTTTTGCCGTATATGCATAATCAGGGTATAGATAATCCTCATCGTATAGTGATTAGCCATGCTGATCAGGATCATTCAGGTGGATTTTATGCGCTCCAGCAAAAATATGAGGGAATTCCGCTGTTTTCAGGTACGGTGCCGGAAGTTAAGCATAAATTTCCCGAACTGCAGTCGATCAAAGATTGTCACCTGACAAAAAGCTGGATGTGGGATGGTGTGAAGTTTGAGTTCATCGGTAAACAACCTGAGCAATCAGTCTCGGAAAATAACCGTTCCTGCGTATTGAAAGTGTCTTTAAATGAAAATAGTGTTTTGATTTCAGGTGATATCGAGTTTGATCAGGAAATACAGTTAATAAAAGAAAATCCTGAAATTCTGCGAGCGACAGTACTGGTGGTGCCACATCATGGCAGTGAAACGTCATCATCGGAAGCATTCATTAAAGCAGTGGATGCTGATGGTATTATTTTTACGACAGGCTATCTAAATAGATGGAAATTTCCGCGCTCTAAAATTGTCCAGCGATATGCAAAAACCGGGGCACAATTAATGCAGACAGACAAAACCGGTGCCATTCAGGTGTATTGTTCTGAGGTTGACTGCAAAATAAAAAAATTTCGTCATCAGCATCCTCGACTATGGTACTGACAAAGCCCATCTTTATCAGTATTATGCCGTTTCACTTTTCAGGGTGAGCTGACGCTTGCCCTCATTCGAAATATTTCCAGGAGATAAATGTGCTAGAACTCGTTCAGGCAGGAGGATGGTTAATGTATCCCATTCTGCTGTGTTCTATAATTGCTGCGGGTATTATTGCAGAGCGCTTGTGGACATTGCAGACTAAAAAAGTTATACCCGAACAGCTGATGGTGGGCATCTGGAACCTGCTCGATAAAAATCAGCTGTCAGAAAAACATATCAGCGAAATTGAGCAGGGTTCTCCGTTAGGAAAGGTGTTGGCTGCAGGTTTGATTAACCGTCATCTTTCACGCGACCTGATCAGAGAAAGTATTGAAGAAACCGGCCGTTTTGTGACCCATGAGCTGGAAAAATTTTTAAATACACTAGGCACTATTTCAACCATTACTCCGTTACTCGGCCTGTTGGGAACCGTTATAGGAATGATCAAGGTGTTTACCGCAATCACAACCGTGGGCGTTGGTGATCCAGCTGTTCTTGCGGGTGGTATTTCTGAAGCATTGATTACTACAGCTACCGGTTTAAGTGTGGCCATTCCCAGCCTTATTTTTTATCGCTATTTAAAACGTAAGATTGATGAACTGGTTGTCGGTATGGAGCAGGAGGCGATGAAGCTGGTTGAAGTGTTACATGGAGATCGTAATTTAACTAACCGTAAAAAGAAGGTCTCTTAACATGCGGTTTCGCACGCAGACTCAGGAAGATGAGACCAGTGTTAACCTGACACCGTTAATTGATGTAGTATTCTTACTGTTAATATTTTTTATGGTTTCAACGACCTTTGATAGTACTTCCGAATTAAAAATCGAATTACCCGAAGCTTCTGCAAGCAGTCCCGTGACACAGGATAAACTGATTATCATGATTGATCCTCAGGGATTCTTTTATATCAATAGTAAACGCCTGAATAATCAGACTTCCGAGTTGCTGTTACTGGAGTTACACCGATTGATAGGCAATAAAAAAGATACGCCTATAGTCATACAGTCTGATGCTAAATCTCCGGTGCAATCTCTGGTAACGGCAATGGATATCGTCGGTCAGATGGGGTTGTCTCACCTGTCCATAGCAACCACTAAAGCCACAAAATAAATCACACAGGAACAATTTTGCAGCCACTAGAAGATAAACTCTCGGGAAAAAATGCCTATAAGGCATTAATTGCTATCGCTTTAGAGTTTCGCTCTTATTTTATTCTGGCTATTGCAGGTATGATTGTATTTGCGCTGTCAGAAGCAGCGTTTGCCTATCTGATGAAACCTATGCTGGATGACGGTTTTATCAAAAGAGATGAATTTATTATTAAGTTAATTCCGATTGCAATTATCGCAATCTTTGTGGTACGAATGGTGGCCTCTTTCGTTCGAACATATTGCATGGCTTTTATTGGACGACAGGTTATCAACAAGTTGCGCAGGCAAATGTTTGAAAAACTGCTTACCTTAAGTACCTATGAATATGATAAAGCTTCTACAGGCTCCATAATTACCAAGTTTTCATTCGATATAGAACAGATAGCGGCTTCGGTATCGACTGCATTAACGACTTTTATTCAGGATTCTCTTCGAATCGTGGTTTTAATGACTTATATGCTGTGGTTAAGTTGGCAATTGTCCGCTATTTTTCTGACGGTCGGTCCGCTGGTATTTTTTATCGTGGTGAAAGTCTCGGGTCGATTTCGTAAAATCAGTAAAAACATTCAACAGTCTATGGGAGAAGTATCACATATTTCACAGGAAGTGATTGATTCGAACCGCGTCGTAAAAATATTTGGCGGTGAGCAATTTGAAACTCAAAAATTCACTAAAATTAACGACAGGAACCTGAAGCTCAATTTAAAATTGACCACCACACAGGCAATCAGTATGCCGTTAATTCAGCTGATTGTTGCAGTCGCTTTTGCAACTATCATTGCTTTTGCGACTTCTGATTCCATGCAGGATCAGATTACTTCCGGTGACTTTATTTCCTTTATATTTGCCCTGACCAGTCTACTCCAACCGATGCGCAGCCTGTCTACCGTTAATGAAAAAATCCAGAAAGGCATCGCTGCTGGCGAATCTGTTTTTGAATTTATTGCAAAACCTGACGAACACGATGGTGGAACTAAAAAAATTGATAAAGCCAAAGGCGTACTTGAGTTTCAACATATTTCTTTTTCCTATCATGGGCATAAGGAAAAGGTTCTGAATGATGTCAGTTTTAAAGCTTATCCAAATCAAACTATCGCCATTGTCGGGCGTTCAGGCAGTGGTAAATCAAGTCTGGTAAATTTATTACCACGTCTGTATGAATTGACTGAAGGAAAAATTATTCTGGATGACAGCGATATTCGCGAATACAGCCTGGCTGATTTACGACGACAGATTGCCTTTGTAGGACAGGATGTTCGCTTGTTTAACGATTCTATTCGCAATAATATTGCCTATGGTGTGCTCAATGATGCTGATGAATCTGTGGTCATTGAAGCTGCAAAACAGGCTTATGCATGGGAATTTATTGAAAAAATGCCGGAAGGTCTGGATACGCTGGTAGGTGAAAAAGGAGTCCTGTTATCGGGAGGTCAACGTCAGCGATTAGCTATCGCCAGAGCCCTGTTAAAAGACGCGCCCATTCTTATCCTGGATGAAGCAACATCTGCTCTGGATACGGAATCTGAACGGCATATTCAGCATGCCATTCAAAATCTGATTTCTAACCGCACAACACTGGTCATTGCGCACCGTCTATCAACCATCGAACACGCGGATTTAATACTGGTGATGCAGGATGGGGTGATTGTAGAGCAGGGCGATCATCGTGAATTGATAGAACTGGATGGAATTTATGGTCGTTTACATGCAATGCAATTTACCGATGATAATTCAACAGCTACTGTTAGCTAATTCGACGCACTAACCTGATGCCGCAAAATTCCCGACAAAAAGGCTGGTGGCTATGGAGTAAGAACCCGGTTGCCCTCATGTTATGGCCAATATCTTTACTGTTTTGCCTGTTAGTTTTAATACGAATTCAGCTGTATCGATGGCAATTTCTGAAAAGTGAAAAAATTTCTGTGCCGGTTATAGTGGTCGGCAATATTTCATTAGGAGGTAATGGTAAAACCCCCTTCGTGGTTAGCCTGGTTCAATTATTACAACAACGAGGTTTCCAGCCGGGCATTTTGACTCGCGGATACAAAAGTGACCATGAGCAGGAGACAACGATACTCAGTCAGTCCGCCACTTCAGATCGCGCTGGTGATGAAGCGAATATGTTATCGGAACTGTGTGGTTGCCCGCTAGGCATTGGTGCTAACCGGGTCAAATCAGCCAGCACCTTAATCCAGCAATTTCCGCAGATTGATATGCTGGTAATGGATGATGGTCTTCAACATTATGCATTACAGCGGGATATCGAAATTATCGTGCAACGTGAGCAGTCTTATGGCAATGGTTTCTGTATACCTGCAGGACCGTTACGGGAACCTCGCAGCCGCTTACAGCAAGTTGATCTGGTTGTTGATCGAGACGGCAGTGAGCTATCAGAACAGTTTGGATTTTGCTGGAACCTGAACCACCCTGAGCAACAATGTGAATTAGCCGATTTTAAGGATCAGAATGTTAATGCACTGGCAGGCATTGGTTTTCCGGAACTTTTTTTCGGGGCATTACGTCAGCAGGGTCTGAATCTTGTGAGTAGCAGATCATTTAGTGATCATGAAACTTTTACGCTGCAGGATATAATGACATTCAACCAGGCACCGTTATTAGTCACTCATAAAGATGCCGTAAAATTAAGATCCTTCGCCACCGATAATATTTGGGTGGTGCCGCTCGAATTAACCCTGTCAGATGATTTACAATATCAACTGCTATCACTTCTGGAGTCAAAACTTGATGGATAAACACTTACTCGATATTTTAGTCGATCCGGTCACCAAAGGGCCGTTGATTTATGATAAAAACAATCAGGAATTACTATCCCGCAGTTCTCGACTGGCTTATCAAATTCGTGATGGCATACCAGTTATGTTGCCTGAAGAAGCGCGTGAACTGAGTGCTGAAGAAGTCGAAAAACTTTGATTTCCAATAAATTCAAGGTAGTTATACCTGCGCGATATGCCTCAACCAGGCTGCCGGGTAAGCCATTACTGGATATTCTAGGTAAACCGATGATCGAATGGGTTTATCAGGCCGCAGTTGCCAGCCAGGCAGAGCAGGTAATTGTGGCTACAGATGATGATCGCATACAGGCGACGGTTGAATCATTTGGCGGTAAGTGTTGCAAAACTCGCAGCGATCATCAGACGGGTACGGATCGCATCGTAGAAGTTGCCGGGTTAATGGGCTGGTCCAATGATCAAATAATTGTCAATCTACAAGGTGATGAACCTTTAATGCCTGCTGAAAATCTGACTCAGGTTGCCAATAACCTGGTTAACTCCGGTTATGAAATGTCTACATTGCATAAACCGGTGACCCAACAATCCGCTGAAGATGCCAACCTGGTTAAGCTGGTTTGCGATAAAAATGGAAGAGCTTTATATTTTAGCCGCAGCAAAATTCCTTTTGAGAGAGATTTTCCACAGGTGGCGTATTCTGGTCATATCGGTCTGTATGCTTACCGGGTCGGCTTTCTAAAAATATATGCCGATTTACAGCCCTGTATGCTTGAACAAAGCGAAAAACTGGAACAGCTACGTGCATTGTATTATGGATTTAATATTCATACCGAGCAGGCCTTAAAAACCCCCGGTATTGGTGTAGATACAGAACAGGACTTAAAACGGGTCACTCAACAAATTATAGAAATGAACTGATGAAATACCAATGGAAAACCATCAACCATGAAATTATTTTCCAGGGTTATTTCCGTATAGAAAAATTTGACCTGCAACATGAAAAGTATGGTGGTGGATGGACTGAAACCTTTCAGCGTGAAATATTTGAACGGGGTTCAGCAGTAGCCGTATTGCCTTACGATCCTGTTCGCGACAAAGTTGTTTTAATTGAACAGTTTCGTGCAGGTGGTATAGGGACGATAGACCCACCCTGGATGAAAGAGATTGTCGCCGGAATTATTGAACCGGGTGAACTGGAACAGGAAGTCGCCGAACGTGAAATCATGGAAGAAGCCGGTTGCCAGCTTTTACAGCTGGAAAAAATTACCCGATTTTACGTCAGCCCCGGTGGTACTACCGAACAATGTACTATTTTTTGTGGTCGAGTCGATAGTGAAGGAGTTGGGGGAATATTCGGTCTGGATCATGAATTTGAAGATATTATGGTCGAAGTGGTGGATCTGAAACAGGCTGAAATCTGGTTACAGGATGGCACGATTAATTCTGCGGCCAGTATTATTGCCCTGCAATGGTTATTGTTGAATCGGGATCGATTACGTCAGCAATGGACTTGAATTTATTGAGTAATTACACTCTGCTGATCAGGAGAGTGCTTTGGAAGTAGCCGGGTTTAGCCTGGAAATTCTATTTTATTTACTGGCAGTGGCGGTAATAGCAGGATTTCTGGATACCCTGGCCGGCGGCGGAGGTTTGCTGTCGTTACCGGCTTTAATACTCAGCGGTATTCCTCCAATAGTTGCCCTGGGAACCAATAAACTTCAAGGAAGTATGGGTACGGCAACTGCAACCTGGATGATGTTTAGAAAGAAAAAGGTCAGTTTCGACGATGTAAAGCTGTTAATGTTATCTGCCTTTATCGGCTCTGCTCTGGGTTCCATTACTGTTCAGTTTATGGACACTGAATTGCTAGATTTTATAGTGCCTGGCGTATTATTCATGATTGCCATTTATTTTCTGATTTCACCACGTGCCAGTGAAAATGATACCCGGGAAAAAATTTCCAGGAAAAAATATCAGACTTTCATTGTTCCTGCTATCGGCTGGTACGACGGTATGTTTGGACCGGGTACGGGGTCTTTTTTTGCACTTGCCGGTGTTTCGTTGCGAGGTCATGGACTGATCAAATCCACCGCCATTGCAAAGACGCTCAATTTTGCAACCAATTTTGCATCCCTGCTAATATTTTTGATGGCAGGCAAGGTGGTCTGGGTAGTCGGATTATTAATGATGGTTGGTCAGTTTGCTGGTGCCTGGCTGGGCTCACATTTTTTATTTAAAATTAACCCGCGGATACTTAAATTTATCGTCGTTATCATGTGCCTGGGTATGTTAATAAAGTACGCTCATGACATGGGATGGATTCAGCTTTAACTCTTGTCAGAAAAATATTTAAGAGAGATTTTATGCACTTTATAAAGGCTATGTTAATAGTTTTACTGTTATTGATGTGGAGTGAGGCTTTTGCCGGTGAAAGTGCAAAACGCTGTTTACAATTATTTGATAATGCCGAATATTCAAAAGCGGTTACAGTTTGTCAAACAGCAGCCGAGCAGGGTGATACAGCATCACAAACTGTTCTTGGTGAAATGTATGATGCCGGGGATGGTGTTGAAGCTGATCAAAAAATAGTGGCAAAATGGTGGACCGAAGCTGCTAATAATTCCTATCTTCCGGTGCAAAATCTGCTGGCATTGAAATATTATTATGGAGGAAATGTTTTTGAACTGCAGCCTGACTGGCAACAGGATTATTTACAGGCTTTTGAAATCTGGAAACAGAGTGCAATTAAAGGTGTGGCCACATCTCAATATATGATCGGTGAAATGTACCTGCATGGTCAGGGTGTGGATACTGATTACAGTGAATCTTATGCCTGGTTTAAAATTGCTTTAGAAGGTGGATATAAACTGGCTACCGATTCATTGATAGAATTATCGCGTGTTATATCGGCAGAACAAAAACACAATGGCTTTGTACGAATTAAGCAGATTAAAAACCAGATAGCTGAGATATCAGCAGACTAGATACGATATTTTCTGAACAAATATCCAGCTCACTTTGCTGGGAT
>CALCSG010000139.1 GCA_937894085.1 uncultured Gammaproteobacteria bacterium
TTAATACCTTTTGTTTCAGCCATCTTATCCAGTGTTTCCAGCCAGGCTTTAGAATCACTATCTCCGACAAACGGGATTCCTCCTTCGAATATTACATCACCGGTAATAAACACCTGATCCGGCTCTACTAATACCGTCAGATCCGCGTCAGAATGGGCTTTACCCAGATAATTTATGGTTAATTTAATTTCACCATCATCAATCACAAAAGATTCTTCAATCAGTACATCGGGGTAGACAAGATGAGTGTTTTCATTAACCCAGGGATCTAACGAAAATCGCCTCTCTTCGATGCGGTCAGCCGCACCCTGAGAGTTTAAATATTGATCCACACCGAAAGGTGCATAGATTTTAGCGCCAAGGTCTTCAAATACCTGCAACCCATAAATATGATCGGCATGAAAATGGGTGGCGATGACCCTGATCACAGGCAGGTTGCTTATTTTTCGAACTTCAGCGAGAAGCTGTTCAGCCAGCGACGGTGAACCCAGCGCATCAATAATAGTGATTCCCTTTTTTCCAATAACCACTGTTGCATTAGAAATAAACCCCTGATTATCGGTTGCTATACCGGTAGCTCCCTGCACAAAGTAGACATGATCTGAAACTTTCTGTAATTCCATTTTTACGCTTGAACGTGGATATTTAAAACTAAAATCAGCCGCATTCAGGCTCAGGCTTAATAAAAAGAACAGGCTTATCAATATATGTTTAATCATCTTGTTTTCTCTTTAAGTAATTTTTTTTCAGCTCGCCGCCTGGCAAAAAACTCACTTAGAATCTCTGCACATTGAGTTTCTAAAATACCAGACTCAACCACTATCTGATGATTGAACTGAGTTTCATCGAGTAACTGACAGGCACTTTGAATGGCTCCGGTTTTATATTCAACAGCTCCATACACCAGACGTTTTACACGGGCATGAATCATGGCTCCTACACACATCACACAGGGTTCTAATGTGACGTACAACGTGGTATTAATTAAACGATAGTTATTATTATTCCTGGCGGCTTCACGTAACACCATAATTTCAGCATGTGCCGTTGGATCGTGGCTACTGATTGGTTGATTATGACCTGCCGCCAGTAATTCATTCTGTTCACTGACTAAAACAGCCCCTACCGGCACTTCGTTAACAGTGGCAGCCAGCAGCGCCTGTTGCAGCGCAAGCTGCATCCAGTACTGGTCAGTTTTCGACTGATTTTCTATTGCTTATTCCCACTCTATGGTGCCTGGTGGTTTGCCAGAGATATCGTAAGTTACCCTGGCTATTCCGGAAATTTCATTCATGATACGACGTGATACATGATCGAGAAACTCATACGGTAAATGCGCCCAGCGCGCAGTCATAAAATCAATTGTTTCAACGGCGCGTAATGCCACAACATAATCATAACGACGACCGTCACCGGTAACTCCCACTGATTTTACCGGCAGGAAGACAGTAAAAGCCTGCGATGTTTTTTCATACAGATCATGCTTCCAAAGTTCCTCCATAAAAATATGATCGGCAAGTCTCAACAGGTCAGCGTATTCTTTTTTCACTTCTCCCAGAATTCTAACTCCGAGACCCGGACCGGGGAATGGATGGCGATAAACCATTTCATGCGGCAATCCTAGTTCCACACCAATTTTTCTGACTTCATCTTTGAATAATTCACGCAAAGGTTCTACCAGTTCCAGTTTCATATCATCCGGTAAACCACCGACATTATGGTGCGATTTAATCAAATGCGCCTTGCCAGTCGAGGCACCGGCTGATTCGATAACATCCGGGTAGATCGTACCCTGCGCCAGAAAGTTGGCATTGTTCTGTTTTCGAGCTTCTTCTTCGAATATTTCGATGAATAAGTTACCTATCGCCTTACGTTTTAACTCGGGGTCGCTAACTCCTTTCAAGTTATGCAAAAACCGTTCTTCAGCATCGATACGAATAACTTTTACACCCATGTGTTGCGCAAAAGTATCCATTACCTGATCACCTTCATTCAGTCGCAATAAACCATTGTCGACAAAAATACAGGTTAGCTGATCGCCAATCGCTTTATGTAACATGGCGGCAACCACCGATGAATCCACACCACCCGACAGTCCCAGAATGACATGGCCATCACCAACCTGTTGACGAACCTTATCGATATTATTTTCGATAATGTTTTCGGCAGTCCAGTCTGCGCCACAACCGCAAATCTGATGAATAAAGCGGCCCAGAATTTCTGCCCCTTTAAGTGTGTGAGTAACCTCAGGGTGAAACTGCAAGCCGTAGATTCTGCGCTGTTCATCTGCCATACCGGCAATCGGTGCTGAATCGGTGCTGCACATTAATTTAAAGCCTTCCGGCATTTCAGCCACACGATCACCATGAGACATCCATACATCCAGCATGCCATGCCCTTCAGCAGTGACATGATCCTGAATATCTCTAAGTAATTCGGTATGACCGCGTGCACGAACCTGGGCATAACCAAATTCACTGTGCCCGGTATTTTCAACTTTCCCACCGAGTTGCTTGGCCAAAGTTTGCATGCCGTAACAAATACCCAGAATAGGAATATTCAGTTGCAGAATTTCTAATGGTGCTTCTGGCGTCAAGTCACCCAGGGTCGATTCCGGCCCACCAGAAAGAATGATGCCTTTGGGCAGGAAAGCCGTAATACGATCGACTTCAATATCCCAGGGATAAATTTCACAATACACGCCCAGTTCACGAACACGTCGTGCAATCAGTTGAGTATATTGAGAACCAAAATCAAGAATCAGTATCCTGTCATCATGCAGGTCATGTTTTAGGCTCATGCTCATCAAGCTATACTCTGTAGTTTGGAGCTTCTTTGGTGATGGTCACATCATGTACATGTGACTCGGTAATTCCTGCACCGGTTATTCTAACGAACTCAGGTTTAGTACGCATCTCTTCAATCGTTGCACAGCCTACATATCCCATGCTTGAGCGCAGACCGCCTAATAACTGATGAACGATACTGGACAGATGGCCCTTATAGGGTACACGACCTTCTATACCCTCCGGAACCAGTTTTTCTGCATCACTGTCTGCCTGAAAGTAACGATCACTGGATCCCTGCTTCATGGCCCCCAGAGAGCCCATACCACGGTAAGATTTGTACGATCTCCCCTGGAATAATTCGACTTCTCCGGGGGCTTCTTCGGTACCGGCAAACATACTACCAATCATCACCGAATGGCCACCTGCCACAAGAGCTTTGGATACATCGCCGGAAAAACGAATACCACCGTCTGCTATACAGGGTATACCAGTTCCCTTCAACGCTTCAGAAACATTACTAATAGCGGTAATTTGCGGCACACCAACACCTGCAACCATACGTGTGGTACAGATTGACCCTGGACCGATTCCGACTTTAACGGCATCTGCTCCGGCATCGACCAGATCCAGTGCGGCATGTGCCGTAGCTATATTTCCACCTATGACCTGTATATGAGGATAGTTTTTCTTCACCCAGGCCACTCGATCAATTACACCTTTGGAATGTCCATGAGCCGTATCAACCACAATCACATCGACATCGGCATTAGCCAGTGCCTCTACGCGCTCATCGGTGTCTTTACCGGTGCCAACAGCAGCGCCAACTCTGAGACGCCCCTGATCATCTTTACAGGCTAACGGGTGAACGGTTGACTTGGTAATATCCTTCACCGTGATCATACCTTTCAGGTTATAGTCGGCATCAACTACTAATAGGCGTTCGATACGATGCTTATGTAATAATTCCAGTATTTCCTCTTTTGAAGCCCCTTCTCTTACTGTGACCAGACGATCTCTGGGAGTCATTACAGAACGAATAGACTGGTCAAGATTTGTTTCAAAACGGACATCACGACGGGTTACTATTCCGACCAGACCTTGCGCATCTATCACCGGCAATCCAGAAATATTGAAATTGTTCTGCGACTCAATGACATCCCGAATCAGGGTATCCGGGCTAATGCTAATAGGATCTTTGATCACACCACTTTCAAATTTCTTAACTTTAGAGACCTGTTCAGCCTGTTCTGCTGGGGTAAGGTTCTTATGTATGATACCGAGTCCACCTTCCTGCGCCATGGCAATCGCCAGACCAGACTCGGTTACAGTATCCATTGCAGCTGAAACCAGCGGAATATTGAGCTGTATGCCCTGAGTCAGTTTAGTTTTGAGAATAGCGTCATTGGGTAACACATCAGATTTAGCTGGAACCAGCAAAACATCATCAAAGGTAAGGGCTTCCTGACTTATACGCATAATCTCTCCGGGCGGGGTAGTTAACAATGCGCGATTATAAGGCATTGACCTTGGCAGGGTAAACCTGCATATCAGGTCGGATAATAAAAAAATAGACTTATTTTAAAACTAATTAAAGCAAACACTAAAATTAGAGTCTGGTGGAAACAAAAAAGCCGCTTTAAGTAAGCGGCTTTTTAATTAAACACAGTTTATTGACTTAGCTGATCTTCCTTCTACGTCTTGCAACCACACTTCCTATCAAACCCATGAAACCGGCTGATAAGAGTAATAGTGAAGATGGTTCTGGAACCGTTGCATCTATATGAGCATCGACAGCATCATTACCACAGGACATAGTCCAGTGAGCATCCAGTTCCAGTTGTGTTAAGCCCAGAGCACTTACATCAAATGTCGCTACCTGAAAATATGATAATTCGTTATTGACAGTAGCAGAACCACTGGAACTCGAAAAGTTTACATTGGTAATTTCAGTGCCTGAACTCATGGCAAAAGGAGCCGAAGAATCTTTAGAATCACCTGAATTAATATGGCCACCAGCACCATCGAAATAGATTTCGTTATTCCAGGATGAAACAGAGTAAAGCCCGGAGGTTTGAGTTCCAGTATCACCGCCGTAATAATCTTTGGTATTAAACCCAAAATCTATGGCATATTCGTAAGTAGATGAATCACCCTTTACCGCCCCGTTAAATGAAAGCGCAAGATCACCTGCGTAATACATCCCACTATGACTTTGTGACCCGGTCACAATATCAAATCCAGTTTGTAGACCAATTGATAACAGACCACCTTCTAATTTGTAGAAAAGATACTCAGCATCAAACTCCTGTCCACCCCAACCCGGATAAACATAATCAAAACTACCTGTCTGATCCTCAGGTAAAGAGGTACTAGTCGGCTGGGTAGTGATATTAGTCCACGTTAGGATTAAAAACAGAAGTTATTACACCAGCACTTACATTAGCTGAAAGAGCCAGTAGTGCCGTTGAAAGAATAATTTTTTTAAACATTTTACATCTCCTAAAAAAGCAGGATTTAGAAATAATTCGTAAGTTATTTATTAAAAAGCATTTTTTATGCTAAAAATTTATTCACTAATAATTTCAATAACTTATAAATAGATGTATTAATTTATGCATAAAAGTGTAAAATTTATTTACATGATTTATGACCTGATCTAAATTTTCTTTACACTCAAATTACCTCCATTCATGCAAATAAACGAAGCCATCTGGAGCGTGTCCGCGCTTAATTTTGAAATTAAAACCATGCTGGAGAAAGGCATAGGGTCAATCTGGATCGAGGGTGAAATTTCTAACCTGGCCAAACCGGCATCCGGTCACTGGTATTTTTCTATCAAGGATGAGCGTGCCCAGATTCGCGCGGCAATGTTTAAAAATCGTAATGGTCGGGTTGCTTTTCAGCCGGAAAACGGGCAACAAATTCTAGTTCGCGCTCAGGTAACTCTGTATGAAGCGCGCGGAGATTTTCAGATTATTGTCGACCACATGGAAGAAGCGGGTGTAGGTCGCCTGATGCAGCAATACGAAGCATTGAAAAAGAAGCTCGCTGCTGAAGGTCTGTTTGCCGAAAAACACAAAAATAAAGTGCCCGCCCAGGCGCATCATATCGGCGTCATAACTTCTGCCAGTGGTGCTGCTATTCGAGATGTTCTTAGCGTCATTGAACGTCGATCACCTGCCAGTGAAGTCACCGTATATCCAACCGTTGTACAGGGAGAACAGGCTTCACCCAAAATAGTACAGGCCATTGAAGCAGCCAATCGTCATGCCTTATGCGATGTATTACTACTGGTTCGTGGCGGTGGTTCGCTGGAAGATCTATGGTGCTTTAACGATGAATCGGTGGCTCACGCTATTTTTGACTCTAAAATCCCTGTGGTCACAGGAATTGGTCATGAAATTGATTTTACCATTGCCGATTTTGTGGCGGATATCAGGGCACCAACCCCATCCGTAGCAGCCGAAACGGTAACCATGGATCAATTTGAAATAATGACTCAACTCGATATTTTGTCAGCTCGCCTGTTGCGGCAGATGCAGGCATTGTTACAGGTTAAAGCGGACTTACTGCATAAAACAGAAGCTAGAGTTTTACGTTTCCACCCGACTCGTAGCCTTGATAATCTAAAACAACGTCTGCAATTTGCCAGCTCACGCTTAAATTCCATTCAATTAAACCAGTTACAGAAAAGTAAAAGTCAATTTCAGCTGGCACTGGAACAGATTAAACATCATAGCCCCGAATACTCTATATCAATACTCATCAGGCAATTAACCGCTTTAAATCATCAGTTAATACTGTCGATTCACAATCGTCTGGAAGACAGTAGACATCAATTCACCTTGCAGGCACGTAGTTTAGATAATTTGAGCCCGTTAAAAACGCTGTCCCGCGGTTATGCAACGATTAGTAAAAACAACCAGATCATCAGTTCGATTAAACAGTTAAAACAGCGCGATGAAGTCGACATTCGGTTACAGGATGGCGAGTGCAAGGCTCAGGTTTTATAATTTTTAATCCTGTATTATTCTTTTTAAAGTGTATTCGAGCTTTCTTAAGCCAAATTGCTCTGTCACACTAAATTTCAGGCCATCGATAAGTTGCATCTCAATTTCAGGGCCGGGAGGGATACTTTTAACTTCCTTAATTTCAGCCTGATAAATACCTTCATCTAACTTGGTGATGGTATTTTGCCGCTTGCTTAATTCCCGCGCAACTCGAGGTGAACGATCTATCCAGAAAGCGCCCAGGTCATTGGCCGTTTTACATCGATATAAAACAGCATAATAATTGCCGGGATATTCCAGAAACGGGTTCAGTTGTATAGTGTTACCTATTACTCTTCCTGTCACAGGAAACGATTTGTAGCGCAGATGCGGTGTAGAAAAACTCATGCCATTGCGATTAGAAAAAGTACCATTCATTAACTGACAGTCAAACATTTCTGCTGGTCTGGAAAACCCTGTAATATCACCGATAAACTCGGCTTTACCCGTACCCACTTTGAACTGTCCCTTGCGGACACTAAATTCAAGCAACGTTTTCCACTCAATATTTAAACCTCCAGCCAGTTTTTCAGTGCCGAACTCCAGTTTATCAAACCCCGATATTGTCAATAACCAACGGCTATTTTCAATGGCATGGACTGACGGAATACTGACTATCAGTAAAATCAATATCAAGATTTTTATTTGCATGCGTTATAATCCCCCATTCTGATTATTGTAAAAATGTTAAAATACCAGCCCATAATAAAATCAGACGACTTTGTGTCATTCCAATTTATGCCTGTAAAAGTATCGAGTTATTAACCATGAGAAAAACCTATGAGTAAAAACAGTGTAACCATTACGGATAATCGCAACGGTAATCAGGTTGAATTAGACATACTGGATCCGACCATAGGTTCATCAGCCATTGATATCAGAAAATTACATACTAAATTGGGCCTGTTTACTTATGATCCGGGTTTCCAGGCTACGGCCAGTTGTAAAAGTGATATTACTTTTATCGATGGAGATAAAGGCATTCTGCTGTATAGAGGTTACCCGATTGAACAACTTGCTGAACACAGTAATTACCTCGAAACCAGTTACCTGCTTATGTATGGCCACCTGCCCAGCAAAGAAGAATACCATGACTTTATCGGCATCATTAAAAAACACACCATGGTGCATGAAGGTATCAAGCAGTTTTTTAACGGTTTTCAGCATGATGCACACCCGATGGCGATTATGGTGGGTGTAGTCGGTGCTTTATCTGCTTTTTATCATGATTCGCTGGATATTACTAATGCCAGGCATAGAGAGATTTCTGCACATCGTTTACTATCTAAAATGCCGACCATCGCAGCATACAGTCATCGCAGAGCCCATGGCTTACCACTTCCCTACCCGCGCAATGATCTCGATTTCATTGAAAATTTTATGTACATGATGTTCAGTGTGCCTTCACGGGAATATATAGTTGATCCAGTTGCGGTCAGAGCCATGCGCCTGATTTTTATCCTGCATGCCGATCACGAGCAAAATGCCAGCACCTCAACCGTACGACTGGCCAGCAGTTCAGGGGCAAATCCCTTCGCCTGTATCTCTGCCGGTATCGCATCATTATGGGGACCGGCGCATGGTGGAGCCAATGAAGCAGTAATCCATATGCTTGAAGAAATAAAGCACCCTGATGAAATCCCCAAATACATAGAACGTGCCAAAGACAAAAATGACGATTACCGCCTGATGGGATTCGGTCATAGAATTTATAAAAATTATGATCCCAGGGCTAAAATCATTCGTGAAGCCTGTAATGACCTGCTGGATGCCATGGGCAGTAACAGTCACCCTTTATTCGACACTGCTCGCCAACTGGAAAAAATCGCTCTTGAAGATGAGTACTTTCTGGAACGCAACCTTTACCCCAATGTGGATTTTTATTCCGGCATAATTCTTAAGGCTCTGGGTATGCCACTTAATATGTTCACCGTCATATTTGCGATGGCGAGAACTGCCGGCTGGATTTCTCAATGGCTGGAAATGATGGAAGATAAAGAACAACGGATTGGCCGACCCCGGCAGCTATATACCGGTGCTAAAGTACGGGATTATGTGGATTTGAGTAAAAGATAAACTGTCAATATTCGATCACTTTTAAATATGTTTTCACCACGAACTAGGGCAGGATGCCCGTAGGTAGAACAATGCAGGAGCTATTGTCGAGGCACGAAGAACACGAAGAAAGACTGGTTAAAGGTAACTGGATAACTCAGTAAATATTATCAATCTGAAAAAATAATTAATGCGAAACAATTATATACCTTCGTGTTCTTCGTGCCTTCGTGGTGAACATCTTTTGACTTTTAGTGCTGAGAATCAAATTTCTGAAACATTGCTGCTGGGAAAATAAACCACTTCATCCCCTGCCTTCCAGAAAACATATTTCGTCATAACCTGACGAAATAACTCCTGACTTACCAGTTCTTCCAGCCATTCCTTCAACCTTGAGTAGTCACTGCTTGCGAACCAGCCTGGCTCTACTCCGGCAAACTGGCGTATAAAAGGCATAATAGCCATATCCAGCAGAGTGATATTGTCAGTTAATAAATACCGGTTTTTCTGCAATAAGTCTTCCAGTTTTTGCAAAAAAACTTCTGCCTGTTGACGGTAGACGATTTGCTCATGCTGAGGAAACCGCTGTGCATACTTGTAATGGTCGAGGTGCTCCTTAAATGAAAGATCATTTTCTGCAATTAATGATACTGTCAGATCCTGCACCTCACCATCCAACCAGTTCTCCGGGTCATTCTGTGATAAAGCCCAGTACATAATATCCAGGCTTTCATCGAGTACCTGAGCATTATCCTTCACTAAAACCGGCACGGTTGCTTTTGCAGAACATTGAATAAA
>CALCSG010000140.1 GCA_937894085.1 uncultured Gammaproteobacteria bacterium
GGACGGCCATTTCCTGCGGACTACGCCTTGCATTAGCGCATTTACTGGCTTTCTAACTATGCGAACAGTACAGGACACTACACTAATTCTACCCTTTTAATATCAAATTTGTAGCGCTATAATTACTCTCAGTTCGATGTTCGAACTCCGGTCGCAGACCCTACCCGGTTAAAACAAGGAAACTTCAATGAATAAAACACTCGTCATCTGCTCAGGTGGACTGGATTCAGTCACTCTGGCTTACCTGGTTTCTCGAGATAGAGAGCTGGCTGCTGTTGTTAGCTTTGACTATGGGCAACGTCACGATAAATAACTTAAATATGCACGCCAATGTGCTGAACAACTGGCTGCTCCATTTCAGTTAATTGATATCACCTCTGTAGGTCGGCTACTCACCGGCTCAGCGCTAACCGATAATATTGACGTACCAGATGGTCATTACGCCGAGGAATCGATGAAATCCACCGTGGTACCGAATCGTAATACGATTATGCTAAGCATAGCGTTTGGCATGGCCGTGTCTATCGAAGCCAACTCTGTTGCTGCAGCTGTACACGGTGGTGACCATTTCATCTACCCGGATTGTCGCCCTGCTTTCATCGAATCATTTGCAGCCATGCAAAAGCAGGCATTAGACGGCCTGGTAGAAATCGACTTATTTACGCCGTTCCTGCAATCATCCAAAGCTGACATCGTCACTCAGGGAGAGCAGTTAAACGTACCTTTTGCTGACACCTGGTCATGCTATAAAGGAAGAGACCGGCACTGTGGTCGTTGCGGTACCTGTGTTGAACGCCGTGAAGCCTTTCACCTGGCCAATGTCACAGACCCTACAGTATATGAAGATGCCGATTTCTGGCAATCTGTCACCTGAGATATATTGATTATGTACAAAATTTCCAAACAATTTCATTTCAGCGCCTCTCATCAGTTATTCGGTCTGGGAGATTGTCACCCCTGCGCCAGATTGCATGGTCATAATTATGTGGTGGAAGTTGAACTATCCAGTGAAACACTGGATAGCCACGGTTTTGTGATTGATTATAACGATCTGGGTGAATTTAAGACGTTCATCGATGATACGCTGGACCACAGACATTTAAATGATGTTTGTGGTGACGATGGTGTGACTTCCGAAAAACTGGCCAAATGGCTATTTGACTGGTGTCATCAACGCTGGCCGCAAGTCTCTGCCATGAGAATTAGCGAAACGCCAAAGACCTGGGCAGAGTACCGTCGATGACAGTAGCAAGCGAATCGAAAATCCGTATCAGTGAGATATTTGGACCAACTATTCAGGGTGAAGGTCATTTAATCGGACAGCCCACCGTATTTGTACGTACCGGAGGTTGTGATTTTCGCTGTGAATGGTGCGACACTCTATATGCTGTCGATTCTGAATTTAAAAGCCAGTGGAAACTCTATTCGGCTGAAGAAATTTTACAACAGGTCGAAATTTTATCTCAGGCACCTTTACTCATCACTCTGTCTGGTGGTAATCCGGCCCTGCAACCATTAGGTTCACTGCTAGAACAGGGACATAATGCAGGTTACCAGTTTTCGATCGAAACTCAGGGTAGCGTGGCCAAAAACTGGTTCAGTCAACTGGATCATCTTGTGCTTAGCCCCAAACCACCTTCCAGCGGCATGACCAATGACTGGTTACAGGTAAATAAATGTCTTGAACTGGCCACTACTGCAGAAAAAGTGTTCAAGATTGTCGTAAAAGATGAAGTGGATTATCAGCTTGCCAAAGAAGTTCATAAACTTTACCCGACTTACCCGATCACCCTGCAAGCCTGTAATACCCATCACAAAACCTCTCATAACCTGGACAATATTCTCCAAAGACAGCGTTGGCTTACCGAAAGAGTTTGTGAAGATCACTGGTATCAGGCCAGGGTTCTACCCCAGTTGCATACCCTGTTATGGGGAAACACATCAGGCCGATAATCTGTGTAGTGTGCAAAGTTAAAAGCTTTGTAACTTCTACACTTACAACTATAAATTCGTTTAATTATATCCTGTAACCAAATTGTCACATGCAAAAACCTATTTTCCTGCTAAAGTTTAGCTGCATTAGTATTGCGATCAAAACTAACAAACTTAAAGGAGAGTAAAATGAAATTAAAGAAAGTGGCTAAAAATGCGGCATATGAAATCAATAATTTAATCAGTGCTAAATTGACTGATAAAGATTTAGATGAAGTCACCGGCATTATCGCAAAAGCAATGGAACAGGCTGTAAACAAAACGAGTGACCGAAATATCGAGCTTTGCATGGAACACGTAAATCCGGATACCGATATGGCACACCAGATTCAAAAAGATATTAAACGTAAACAGGATGCATTGATTACAAATTTGAGCAGCTTACGTTAGACAGAACCATGTCGGAACCTTAGCGCTTAATAAATCCCTGAGACTGCAGGAAAGCCAGCATATGCTCTCGTTTTTTTTCCTGCACCGCTGCTGCGGTCTGTAACGACCAGTTAGTGTTTTTCACATTCGATTGCCTGGCCGAATAATAGTCAGCCATTAGTAGATCATATTCATCGACCTTAATCGCTACAGAAGCAGCCTGATAACGATCCTGATGTAGAACGGCGTCTACCGGTAAACGAGGCTTCACAGCCTGTTTATCAGCAGGCCATCCCAGACACATTCCGAATACAGGGTAAACATGCTCTGGCAATTCAAGGCACTGCGTCACGACTTCCGGCTGGTTACGGATTCCCCCGATAAATACACCACCAAGACCAGCAGACTCAGCCGCCAACATCATATTTTGCGCCAACAGAGCGGCATCCACAGTTGCCGTTATAAAATGTTCCGCGTAGCCCTTTAGATCACCCTTACCTGACTTTTGACTACAGGTTTGAATACGTAACATATCCGCACAAATCACCATAAATTCGGCAGCATCCACTACCCAGCGCTGGTTACCGGCAGCTTCGGCTATATTTTGCCTGTTGTGTTTATCACATACTCGAATAATTGAATAAGCCTGGATAAAACTGGAAGAGGATGCTGATTGCCCGCTCCTGATAATGCTTTGTAACAAATCACTTTCGACAGGGCTGTTATTGTAACTACGTACAGAACTATGGTTTTGCATTAACTGCATGACTTCATTCATCAATACTCCCTGCTTGTCTTAGTGATTAGCCAGCTTGCTACTTTACATTAGAATCTGTCAAAGTTTTATCACGTTCACGCTTATACTCTTCATAACTGATCGAGCGGGTATCTTCAATACAGTCGTCCTGCTGAGCCAGCGGTAATTTGTAGCAGTCAAACTGATTGCCACGCTGTATACCATCATAAATTTGCTGATTACTACAGCCGCTAAGAGTGAGAAAAATCAGGCTTAAACGATAATAATTCATATTTTATTTTGATGTCGAGTTAAGCCCGTGTATAAGCTATGCAAGTAACTTTTTGCCCAAAATTTCAATCTGGTATCCATCGGGATCTGCTACGAAGGCTATGATAGTAGTGCCTGCATTCATCGGGCCTGCATCGCGGATAATTTTCCCACCGGCTTTACGAATTTCATCCGTTGCGGCATACACATCATCGACTTCAATGGCAATATGCCCGAAACCTGTTCCCAGGTCATAGCTATCAGTATCCCAGTTATGCGTTAATTCAATTGCAGTATTTTCACTTTCAGGACCATAAGCTAAAAAAGCCAGTGTAAATTTACCTTCAGGGTAATCTTTCTTACGTAGTAATTGCATACCAAATATTTCTGTATAAAACCTGATTGATTTTTCGAGATTACCAACTCGAAGCATAGTATGAAGAATGCGCATTTTTGTTTTCCTTTAAGAGAGGGGAGTTACTTATAATTGTCTACTTTCAGTAGCATATTTTCCACAGAAAATAATTGAGTACCTCTGAAATAATTAGAGTGCTATTAAATTTTATTTAATTTTGTACCGCGCTTACAGGTACTTCTAGCGATGCACCCGGTTTTTGATAAATTGCA
>CALCSG010000141.1 GCA_937894085.1 uncultured Gammaproteobacteria bacterium
CAATGTTTGAAAATTATATAAATACAAATCAGGAAAACTACTTCATTAAATCTTTAACGCTACTGGCGTTTGCTCTTATGGTCACAGCTTGTGGTGGTGGAAGCGATAGCGCTGACCAAAACCCTCCGGCTGTCGTAAATACGTTGTTTCCAGATTGCTCCAGTGGGAGTGCTAATTTCTCAGGCTGCTGGATCTCTGAGGCCTGTGACTTCGATCCCGCAACTCCTAATTTGAGTTCTCATACTATCTTTCGCTACAAAGAGAAGACATTCAATCCGGTGACTTCCGGCGAAACCGAAGTCTTTGGCGTGGTGTATCAAAACGAAAACTGTAGCGGCACTCCAATACTGGTTTCGAATGTTGGTTTTCTGGAATCCTATACGCAAAAAGCAGATGTGGCCTGTGCGGATACCGGCGGCACTGACCTGACACCAGGGTGTACCAATCTGGAACTACAATTGATCCGTGCAGATGGAACAGCTGTTTCTGGAATTAGCCCCGTTGATTTCCCTATTTATGTCATTAACGACACTCGTTTATGCCAGCCTAGTGAAAATAATTTAGATGCCATTGATCTTACGGGTGGTGCCTGTTTCGTGAAATTCACTCCTTAAATCTTTCTATCATGGATCAGTCGAACTTTGTTTTGAGAAAGACGGCTGATCCTGTAGCGGGTAAACGTCCATGACCAATTTGATGATTGTTGAATCCCCTGCCAAGTGTAAAACCATCGAAGGTTATTTAGGCGAAGACTGGATCGTCAAAGCCAGCTCAGGTCACATACGGGATTTACCGGTGAAAGAGATGGGAATATCCTTTCCAGATTACCGTCCTCACTACACCCTCAACAGTAAAAGTCGGCGTAATATTGATGCTATCAAAAAATTACTACCCTCAGTTTCGCAGGTATATCTGGCAACGGACCCGGATCGTGAAGGTGAAGCCATCAGCTGGCACCTACGTGAAGTTTTAGGCTTGAAGCAATACCGGCGTGTAACTTTCAATGAGATCACTAAGAAAGCCATAGATAAAGCCCTTCTAGCTGCCTCAGACATTGACTTTAATCTGGTTAAGGCTCAGGAAGGTCGAAGGGTTTTGGATCGTCTGGTCGGCTATAGCGTGTCCCCTGCCATATCCAATGCATACGGAAGCTGGATTACCGCTGGGCGAGTTCAGTCGGTTGCGGTACGCATTGTGGTGGAAAGAGAAATAACCATTCGTGATTTTATATCCAATGATTATTTTGAAGCATTTTTAAGGTTCCAGAATGATAAATCAATCTGGAAGGCTAAATGGATGAGTGATAAATACCTTCAAGACGGCAAGGAGTACATGCAGGATGACGTATTAGCCAATAACGTGGCCTCAGTCAGAGATCTGGAGGTTATAGAGCATGAAATCAAATCACAAAGCCGCCGTCCCCCTGCCCCATTTATCACATCGACCCTACAACAAGCTGCGTCATCGGCGCTTAAGATAGCACCCAAAAAATGTATGGAGCTGGCACAGCAATTAAAAGATGAGGGTTTGATTACCTATCATCGTACTGATAATCCAAATTTATCGGATGATGGGTTTGCTGCCATTGCTAACTGGCTAGATATCAATGGCTATTCCAGTGATCGTGTTGAGACGATGAATACCTGGAAATCAAAGGCAGGCGCTCAGGAAGGACATGAAGCTATACGACCAACAGATATTGAGCTGTTGCCACAAAAAGTAGCATCGAGTCACCTTGATAAAAATATCGGTAAACTGTACAGCCTAATATGGCACAGAGCCGTGGCCAGCCAGATGAAATCAGCTGATTACTCGGTAACTAATGTCGTTCTCCAGTCATTGACACCGGTCTGTCAAAAATCTTCTACCGAAACATTCCCTCAATTCAAGGCTCAGGGAAGAGAGTTGCTCTATCCGGGTTGGCTGAAACTTGAAAACATAACGCAGGACGACTTTTCACAAGGGAATGGTGATGAGGATAAGGACCAGGTATTACCCCGGTTAATCGAGGGTGAAAACTTGAAAGCAATTGATGGTCAGTCACTGGCGAAGAAAACCAAACCCCCAGGGCGATATACGGAAGCTTCACTGATAAAAAAGCTTGAGGATGAAGGTATTGGCAGACCGTCTACCTATGCATCGATCCTCGATAACATTGGTAAGCGTGATTACATCTCAATAAAAAAACGGATGCTGTATGCCGAAGAATTAGGATTTACGATATATAAACTATTGAAAGATCGCTTTGAGTTCATGGAATTATCTTACACCAGGGATATTGAAAAGAGTCTCGATGATCTGGCAAATGGTAAAAAACAATATCGCGAAGTAATGGATCATGTCTATCAGCAGCTCTCTAAAGAACTGGATCAGTTAAAGGATATCAAGATTGATGGCGTGGAAACCCACCAGTGTCCTAAGTGTGATTCAAAGCTCCGATTAATTCAGAATAAGTTCTGGGGTTGTAGTAACTATCCAGACTGTGATTATTCAGCTCAAAATATTGACGGTAACCCTGTCGAGCGTCAGGCAAGTTCCTCTCCGGTCATTGATGAAACATTCCCCTGTGAATGCGGAAGCGGCTTCTATCAATTGCGCAAGGGATCTAAAGGCTCATTCTATGGATGCTCGGCATATCCTGAATGTAAAAAAAGCAGACCGGTTGGAAATGGAAAGCCTGACGATGTACAGACAGCCGTTTCAAGTAAGACTGAAATTAAATGCCCTACCTGCCACTCGGGCAATTTAGTAAAAAGAGTCGTTAAAACCGGAAAAAACAAAGGAAAAGATTTCCATGGCTGTAGCACATATCCAGCCTGTAACCACTTTTCCTGGGTCAAGTAATCGAGTTTATCGAATGGGTGAACGGCACTACCCCAGCGATCAAGTAGCAGTCATTGGGCAATCCAGAAAAGTCGGTTGATGGATATGTTTGTTTTTAACCAGGTATCTACGGCTTATACCGCACTGGGCTTAATTTCTGTTTTGAGTGACACTTGGGCGCAGAGAACAGATTTAAAATTGTATTCAAATCCATATGTAGGTGACAGTAAAATGAATGAAGCGATAAAGCTAAACATCAGGCAGGATGTGACAGCCTTCATTGGTGATATAAAAGACAAATTCAGTGTATTCATTCAGTTGTCACCAGAACCAGTAAGACAGATTAATCTTGACTATGAAGGTGACATCAATATTTTTTTTGCAGAACTAAAGTCACCTGAAATAAAGCTGGGGAATTGTAATTTTGAGCCTGTAAAGAACGTTAAATTTTCGCCTAAAAATATACGGCTTACTAATGACGAATGTGCTCTTATTGATAATATGTGCTGGAACTATCTAATTGATACCTACGGTATTATACCTCAAGGAATTGGGTAAGATGAATGAAGAAATATATTTAAGACCTGCCTGGCGGAGTCAGTGGGTAACGATGTTAATTCTGCTGTTTTCTATTATTGCTTACCAGATTATTAACAATCCATGGTCGCAATTGTTAGCACCATTTTTCATTGGCTACCTGCTTTTGAAAATACTGGTTGTACGGTTCAGTACCTTATACATGATTGGTCCGAAAGGCGTAGAAAAGCATGTGGGTATTCTGTCTCAAGATATGACTCGAATTGAATACCGGCATATTAGAGGGGCCAATATGCGTCGATCAATAACGAATCGTTTTATGGGTCTTGGGCATATCACGGTGGCCACATCGGGGATGGATGAGGATGTGCATCTATCGAACATCAAAACCCCACAGTATTATGTCGATATAATTATAGGCAGACTTAAGAACCTATAGAATTTTAGTTGTAGTTTCTGTACTACGACATAAATATTGCAAATCAAAATTTATTTGCTATATTAAAAAATATATCTGTTCCTATCAGTATAACTAGGACAGCACTACGCGATCACTGAAACAGTGCAGCCATCTACTGGCGTGATCCCCACCCTGGGAAGTCTCCTTCCCTTGAAGGGTGTATAGACTTCCTGCTGCAACATCTAAGGAGGTCTTAAATGATCAATCTCAATCGTCGTCAAATGAATGCTATTGCATCAATGTTTGACTATTTAGCTACTGCTTCAGTAGTTGGCGTTTTAACCGGAACTTTTTTAAGTCTAAAGTCTCTTTCACGAATGGTATCATTATGGTGATAATTGCAGTCATCTTTGCCGCCATTGGTGTAATACTTAGATCAGGAGATGACTAAGATGGAAACATCTACCATTAGCCTCTTAGTTCTACTGTCGTTGGCGTTTTAGCTGGATGGTTTGCGTATACTCATAGTGAGCCTTACCGGTCAAGACATCAGAAACACGACTAAGTTTTACTTTAAACCGTTAAGCCTAATACCTGGCTTAACATCACTTATAACCCATCGGGAAAACTTGTTCCCGTTGGGGGATCAATGTTTTTCCTTTGGGTTTTTTTTACCCCCCCAAACGGAGAAACATCATGTCTACAACTACCAACGACACTGTAAAATACAACGATCAACATACTACTGGAATGGGTTATTTAAACCGCGCCCGTACTGTTAACCCTTCACAGGGTCAGCCTTACGAGTCAGTTTCTTTATCCGGACTAGGTGGACGGGTCGATAATCCTAGCTACACCTATTATGACTGTACATCGGTCATCGGTAAGGCACTTGCAAAATACCTGTTACTTAAAGATGCCATCAAAGATGACACCAAAAAAGTAATGGTTTGCTTCAAGGTCTCTGATGGCCGTCCTGACTCTTATGTCATTAAAGATAAGACAACAGGGCAAGATGTTCGTCGTCATGTTATCAAATGCAAATTGCTAAACATTACCTGGGCATCTATCGATGGTCAGGAAGTGCAATTTGAACTGGATAATGAAATGGATGGCGATGGTGTAGAGAGTCAACCGGAAGATGATCAACAGGTCAATCAATCAATGAATGCGGAACACGCATCAGAGGATGATCAACAGCCTGCGGGAAGTCTGTTCGGTGATGATGAGTTAGATGAGTTTATGAAGCTGGATCGTGATGATCCTTTCTTCATGGCAAAGAAAGATGAACTCAAATCGCTCGGCTATTTCTGGGATACCAATGAAAAAGCATGGTTTAAACCGGCTGCATAGTGGTAATTGCCCGTAGAATATAAATTCTACGGGCTTTTGCTCTTAATTTTTGTATAATTCGCATTATGTGAGACCACTGCCATAGTGTGGTGAACCAGCCAAGGGTTGTGAAATGCTGCCATTACTGGATGCGAATGATGTTGTTTTTTTCTAACGCCATTGATTTCTTCAATATTGTTTGTGTGAAGGTAACAATCCCCCACACCTCAACGTGTGCTTGTGTCATAAGATTGCCTACAGTCTTACACTTAAGTGAATCTAATCATGTTTGCTTAAGGTAAGGCTGTAGCAGTCCCACACAGCACTACACTCTTCTTTCATCACTTGCTGCCTCGGCTGGAAAATCGGGAGTCCCTATGTGCGTATTCAGTACGTGCTCGGATATGATGGTCTTGTTACCCTTTTTATAGAGACCAGGTTCTTTTACAGGCTAAAAGAATGAGGGTAAATCTGGAGCTAATCAAAGAAAGGACCTACAGGAATCCGATAAATTTGAATAGCTAAAGTTGAATTAGGGAAGTCGTTTATCTTTATGATGAACTGGCTTTCTCAAAACCTACTGAAACACAGTAGCTTTTGAGAAAGTTATTTTCCAATGTAACGCACCGAATGTGTCTCGCGATGACCAAAACTCGCAAATCAAGTAGTACACGGATCATGAAATACTACGCCTCTTCGAGGTTGATCCACATTAAGAGACGATCTTTGATCGTTATTCATCACCCGACTGGGAATTCAATTCCCTGTCATGGGTTTTGGTTTTTCCATTCTGGGTTTCCAGGTGCTGGCGGGGACTCTTCAATGAATCTCTGCACAGGGGTTTATTGATGAGTCCCTGTTGCCACCAATCCTACGTAGGAGAAAACCATGTTAAGTTCAAATCAAAGCCCATCTATACGCGCTACTTCTAATATTGCTTATGAGAGAGATTTAGTTCTTTCATTAGTGCCAACAGATGAAGAATTATCGGTACATGTACCGGTGAATCATTGTCAGTGTGACAAAAAGCCATTCCATTGGAGTGACACTTACAGTCAGCACTAAGTAAGTCGAAGTACTCACCCCCCTTTATCTTTTGATAAAGGGGCTTTCTCAATGTTTATTCTATAATTTCGACAGTAAATATTGAGAAAGTTATTTCCCAATGCAACGCACCGAATGTGTCTCGCGATGACCAAAACTCGCAAATCAAGTAGTACATGGATCATGAAATACTACGCCTCTTCGAGGTTGATCCACATTAAGAGACGATCTTTGATCGTTATTCATCACCCGACTGGGAATTCAATTCCCTGTCATGGGTTTTGGTTTTTCCATTCTGGGTTTATCCAGCTTGAGGGACTCATCTTATGAATCCCTCTGGGGGTTCATAAGTGAGTCCCCCAAGAGCAACCTACGTAGGAGAAATACCATGACATTGTTTAACCAATACCCTTTGCCTGTTTATGAAGTCATTGAGCTTGAAGCTGAAGAAATAGTGTTAGCTTCCGGAGATGATGATGAAATCTAATACAGCCCCTGGATCAGCAATGATTGTGCATAATTCAACCGCCCTCACCGTTATCGATAAACCCATCGCTAACTATGAAGGTGAATTACTCATTATGCCGTCTAAATCAATGCAAACAGTCAAGATCTCAAGAGATGAGGCATTAACAGCTTTTAGCCGTTTGTGTTTTGTATTGGGTGGATTTGTACTGTTGAAAGGTTACCTGCTTTCAGCATGGCCATCTTTCTGATCAAAAGCAGGAGAGGGATAACTTTTGTTATCCCTCTCCTGAACATTTTAGAGGTTTTCAAAATATTGATTCTTGTCAGGCTAGTTACTTTTAACTATGCGTGATCGCCAGAAAATATTTTAAATCGCTCTAAGCCAAAACAACAATATGCTCTGAATAAATAGTATCAGCAGCTGACAGAGACAGGATCGACTATGCGGTACCGCATAGTTAAAAGTAACTAGCCTGCAGCAGCTGGTGCGGGTAACACCGAATTATTCCCCGTAGAGAGGTTATCTCTACACCAAACTGGCCATGAACAATGCAAGCCAGCGCATCGAGAACATCCGGTGTTGTTCGTCTTTATTTTTAACCCATGCGGGAATATCCCGCTGGGGTATCTCCGATTCATTAAACCTTTGGAGATACAACGATGGATAAAGATGATGTGAAGAGTTTTTTAAAATTTTTAGAAACCGCCAATTGGACTGAATTATTGGATCGGCAACAAAAGTTGCTTAAAGCTTTGCAACTATTGGTTCACGAAGATACTAAGGCTGATGCTAGATTTTGTCTTCGACTGGTTGATGACGAGATTCAGGCGCGGGTTGAGATTTCAAGTGTAGGTCTGTAGCGACCAGCTTTAATTGACCCGCTGGTTTGAGTTTATCAAGCACTTTATCAATAAAGGACTCATCAGTATCACTCATTAGTAAACGAATGATATTTTTTTCCAATTGTCTACGCTGACCTTCGATGACTTTCATGCTGATCAGATTATCAGTAAATGAAATGTTTTCAATATTTTCATTGAGATCCCTGTTCCGGGTGATCTTTTTTTTAACCCAGACGGGCATGATCCCGTTGGGGTATCTCCGTCTTTTTACTTGGGAGATATCATCATGGGATGGTTATTTACTATAAATGCAACACGTAAAGATGTGATCGATAAACTGGTTAGCTTTGAAGAAAATGAGCATGGCATCTGGGAAACGATTCGTCATTGTACTCGCGGCAATGTGCTTTGGTCGGTTTTAGAATGGACTGATAAAGCCAGTAACGTGACTAGAAAGGTAATTGCCTGTCATCTGCTGGATAAAACAGTAGAGCAATATGGCAACAGGAGCATTGTTTCGTGGGGCTATAAAAGTATGGATGAGGCTATGGGTCCTACTTATTATTCCTGTCCATTGAGTTACCTGAAAGAAGTGACCGATGTGGCCTGCGAAGCATGGCGCGAACAAGTGCGCAAATATCACAGACCGATTAAACAAGGAGATCGACTGATGCTACGGCAGTGCAAAACACCGTATGTCGATGTTATCTCTGCTAAACCACTGACAGCTGTCTATCAGGGCGCCTGTTACCGGATACCACGAGACCTGATTGAAGATGTTGTGTCGGCTAAATCGGTAACACGGGCGGCTTAATGAATCCGTGACGACTTGCGATATGGGATGGATGTGAATGAGGAACATTTCTTTCCTGCCCTGGACACTGTTCTTAAATCCCTACCCTTCGATATTTGAAGGGTTTTTCCAGTGCGTACAGCTGACATAGTCAGTCCTGGCTATGCAGGATCTGTATTTACCGGAAAGACAGGATTACTCCCCGTAGAGAGGTTATCTCTACACCCATGCTGGCCATGAACAACGCAAGCCAGCGCATCGAGAACATCCGGTGTTGTTCACATTTCAACTTAACCCTGACGGGACATACCCGTTGGGTATCTCCGTCTCTATTTGGAGATACCATTATGGATCAACAAGTTTCTATGACCGATTTTTTCGGTCCTGTTATACATACTTATACTCGCCAGAATGCTATCGATGATGGTGTTTTAATCGATGTAACTGAAACCGCTATTGAGGCGGGTATCAAATTCCCCTTCGTTGTTACACGGGCGGTTTGGGATAAACACATTGAGTGGACACAAGACGATACTGAAAGGCAATCCTATCAGGACCAATCTGGTCGATTATGGGATATTGTCTGGATGGCGCGTCATGGGATGCTGAATGCGAAAGGCAAAACCAGGGAATTACTGTTTGAGCTTTACTGCATACCTCGTGATGGCAAGTCTAAGCGGGCTAAGCGCACTACGTTAAAATTATTACTGGGTCCAGGTGACTCGGTCGAACCTGTTTTAACAGTCTTGCTGCCAAATGAGGACTGATGTCATGAATCAGGTTCATGAGCAATCTCCAAAAGGGTCGATGATAGAGCGCAGATTATAACTTGTTATAAATAAACATCACATTGTCCATATTTGCGCTATACTGTTGCAATTATGCAGCATCTTAACTGGGATAATTTACGCTATGTACTGATGGTCGCCAATAAGGGCTCCATTTCAGCAGCAGCACGCGAACTTGGTGTGAATCGCTCTACCGTGTTACGCCGGATTGATCGTTTTCAGGAAGATCTCAACTGTCATATCTTTAAACGTAGCGCTGAGGGGTATGCACTGACGCTGGAAGCAGAAAAGATGATTAATGCCGCACGTGAGGTCGAAGCGACACTGTTTGATTTGCAAAGACAGCTAGCAGGGCGCGAGCTGAGACTGGAGGGTGAACTGCGGGTAACAACCACCGATACCTTTATGTTGTCACTCTTAGCTGCGCCGTTGGCAAGCTTCCGTCAACGATACCCCCATATTCTGGTTGATCTTATGGTCACTAACCAGGTTCTGGATCTGACACGACGTGATGCCGATATCGCGATTCGTCCGACACAGCATCCAGATGCGGGTTTTGTGGGCCGAAAGCTGCGTGATATTGAATTCTCTGTGTATACCAGAAAAACGAATAATGTAACCGGGGTTCAGGACTGGCGTAGCGCCGAATGGATTGGGGTTGTAGAGAGTCTGTATCGTTCACCGGTAGGCTTATGGTTTGACCAGAATATAGATCCTAAGCAGGTGGTCATCAGATGTGATTCACTGGTGGCAGTGCGTGTCTGTGCTGAACAGGGTATGGGGATGGCGTTACTGCCCAGTGTTCTCGGAGATACTTCTTCGCAACTTGTCCGCCTGGACAACGCTCCCACTGGTTTTAGCACTGGCTTATGGTTGTTGACCCATCCTGACCTGGCCCGCTCAGCTCGGGTAAACGCCTTTATGGATCACCTGAGCCGAGAGTTACCTGTTCTGGAATGACCATGGTTCAAAACAATGATCTTCCAATGGTCAGTATCGGTTTCATCCGGTCATTTGCGGGCTGCAATAAAACCCGCCAGCTATACAGGCGGGTTTTATGAGCAAGTTCTTAAGCGCAGGCTTCTTAGCTTAAAAGCAGCTGCCTGAGCGTTAAATATCCTCAATGCTGACGGCAACAACGCCATTTGACCGGTCAACAATAACCTCTAGTCCCATGCCCTCGGATAACAGTTGCTCAAGTGTTTCTGAAATGTCGCCCAGGGCGGCATCCTGGTTAACTTCTACGCCACGCGCATCTTCAATGATAGAGTCATCGATGATGGTTGCATCTGTGACTGTGATGGTTTCCCCGGCGAGGTCAAAGCTGCTGGCTGAGATATTACTGACCGACCCAATAAGCTGATTGTGACCGCTATCGTCTGGCGTATCGTTACTGTTGTCGTCTGAGGTGCTTAGCAGTACCGAATCATCTGGCTCAAGTTCGACTTCTCGTGCAGTCAATTCTCCACTGTTGCATCCCGTTCCAGATTTATCGCTTTGTGCCTGTACGATATCACCCTCATCCAGCTGAGCAAAAAACTCAGCCTTTGTCATGGAGAGATTGCTGCCACTCTTAAAGTTATTAGAGATCACATTACTGACATTGATTGTGATGCCTTCAATGCGAAAGCTAAAGCTGTTGGCATCACCGCTAATGCTGCCGGTTTCGACTGCGCCCCGCAGGCGACAATCGGTATCGCTGCCTTTTTCAATCTCGATACGTGACCACACTATATCGCCATTAACCGGGAAGCCACGAGCCTCAATTCTCCTGTCGCTCACATTGTTAAGAAAGTCTGTGATCGACAGGTTGTCGTCATCATAAATCGTGTCATCCTCAAGTCGGCTGCGTTCCGTGGGCGTGATGTCCAGTCCCAGTCGCGTGGTAAATTTTGTGCCATCGGTGCTGACTGCGATATCTTCGATACGTAGCGTATTTTCCTGTTCATCCTTGATACGGCTGATTGAAAGAGAGCCATCATTTTGTAGTTGGCCTTTTATTTCGATAAGTAAGCCTTCGCTGAACGGGCTTATATCATTAACACGAATATCTATGCCATTGATAATGATGATTCCGCCCGTTCCACTGGTATCGGGAGTGATTTTCTGAACGATACCTTCTAGCTCAAGCTCCCCATTAAAATCATCGTCCAGCAGTTCGTCTTCTCGCTCAATTCTGCTGGCTGTGATCTGCGTATCCGAATCGGCAGTACCGTGAACTTCAACAAACATTCCCTCTTCAAGACCGCTGTCGGAAAAATCTTCGCTATCTAGTGCTGAGCTATCGTAGAGAACGGTTAATGCATTCAATTCAAAGCTGGATGAGGTCAGGTTTCTGACCGTGCCTTTTACTTCGGCTTCAAAGCTGGTACCACCTCCTGCGACATGCCTACCATCTTCAATGCGAGTAGCTTCAAAACCGTTTTGAGAAGGGAATCCGCTGACTGATAAGAGGGTGCCAACAGGTAATAAAAGATCCAGAGTGTCGCTGACCAGTAAATCACCGAACCGCATGTCATCAGGCACTTCAGTGCCACGTAGCGCTTCGATTAATGAGTCATCAATAATCGTATCGGGTGTCAGGGAAACGGTCTGGCCCAGAATGACGAAGCTGGAGTCGCTAACTGAAACCGAACTTACCTCACCAGCCAGTTCATTATCAAAACTGATACTGGTCGCAACTCCATTACTGTCATCGCTACGCGTCCCTTTAACGGTGACTATCTGCCCCAGTCCGATCATGGCCTGTAGCTGAGCGTTAGTAGGATTAGTCAGCAGCACCTTATTGTTGTCATCGCTGGAAATGAGCTTTGCCGAAGTGGTTTCATAACGTACGCCATTGACATAAATACTGCCAAACTGGGTGATTGAGCCAGAGGATGTGACCTCTCTAGCTGACAAGTCAACGGAATCATCCGAACCACCGCCACATGCAGTCAAAGCTGAAGCTAGAAGTATTGTCGAAACTGCAGAAGCTAACTCATTAATTTTCATATTGTTCTCCTTAGAAACTGGATTTTCTAATCGTTGTAAAAATGGGATAAATTTCCCATTTGCTTAGTTTGGAGAAACAGCCAGAAATGAGCTAGAGGCGAAGGGTGTAAAATCATACGGACCATGGTCTAAAAGTTATTAGACCATGGTCTGAATAAGATGGGTGTCAGGCCTATTGACGAAATTTTGCATAGCGCAGCTGCAGTCGATATATGCTGAATAAAAGTATTAGTGTCAGCAGGTTAATCACTCCTCCGCCACCTGAGCCTGTATTTGCAGGGGTAGTCGGCTCCGGTTCTTTTGTCGAAGCAATGGCAATCCCGCCCGGGTCGGCTATTACACCATTTTCCAGATTGTCCGCGTCATTTGGCCCGCCATCTGCGATTAATAGCTGAACACAATAATGACCTTCAAGCAGACCATCCTGATGCTGATATGCCGAGTCACCCGGTGGCGGGCAAATCCCCTCTTCACCGGCTGCCGATGATAGCGCATTGCTGTCATCTTCAACAAAAGTCCTCCAGCCGCCTGACTCGCTATACTTTCGGTATACCGCATCAGCCGGAATAGAACTGAATTGAGGAAGAACAACTAATGCAGATTGCCCCGAGCGGCCAAGCCCATTGATTTCAAAATCAAAGTAGCCGCCCACATTGGTAAAGCTATCCGTTTGATCGGCAACTACCACAACGTCCAATGCCCCTGCAATTTGCCTGATGTCATTCTCGCTAACGCTCGCGCTTTGGTGCTGTGCCGCTAGCGAAATCTTGCCTAGCCTGATGTTAAGTCCGGGCTGTACATTCAATAGCCATTTGTCAAAGACCCCGGGTTTTGTCTGCATCAAAGCCGGGTTGTCGAGAGGATCAAGGAAGTTGGGTATCGCGTCGCCATCATCGTCGCCATAACCTTCATCGATATCGCTAATACCATCCTGGTCTGTATCAGTTTCGGTTAAAACGATGGCTGTATTCATCACCTGCAAATATGCCTGAACCTCAACGGCGAGCGGGGGGGTACCGCTATCGCTGACCTTTACGTTAATTTTATATAAACCGGGTAACAGACCGGAAGGATCAAAGCTAAACTGGGCGTCTGATAAACCCGGGCTGGAAGTGAGTAATGCGTTATCCGTCTTACTCCAGTCGAAGGTATGGCTGTCTGAAGTATTAGCATCATGCACGATAGCGCTTACTGTGACAGCTCCAGCATCTTTTGCAATAACGGAAGTTGCCTGCTCATTCTGTTTGCTCATCAGTTGCGAGAGTGGTGCTACATTCTGCTTGATAATACTTACCATATGGCTTGCCATTGGGCCTTTTACCGCATTGGTCACAGTGGTGATCTCAAACCTGACCTCGCCCGCATCAGGCATTTTGTAATCAATACTCCCTTCAATTCCCTCTGTAATAAAAATGCTGCCACTATCACTCGGTACGGAGCTGCTATTTTCGAATACATTAAAATTAACCTGTACCGGATAGCTTGCAGCAAAGCCATTGAGCTTGACCGGGATAGATAGCAGCACCTCTGGTTCGGACAATTGTTCCGGGATGAACTCGACTAGTGGTAGCACATCGACAAATTGATAGGCATAACCTGTCTTTCCCGAAGAATCGCTGGCAGACCATTGAATAGCATGGAGGCCCGGAACAAATGGGCCGCTTTTGTCTGGCGAGGCCAATATCACACCATCTTTATCATCGATAGCCTCAACGACTTCGAACTGCACCGGAGTAACCGCCCCGATTGAAGGGATAACCAGGTCCGCGGGTGCAGTAATAACTGGCGCGGCGTTTTCACGAATGCTGACATTGACGCTTCGAATCACCGGGGTAGCGACATTACCAGCGGAATCACTCACGTTATAAGTCAGTGTATACAGACCGGCAATATAGGTATTCACGTTACCGGTCACGGA
The DNA here is from genome assembly GCA_937894085.1 of uncultured Gammaproteobacteria bacterium. Taxonomy (GTDB): domain Bacteria; phylum Pseudomonadota; class Gammaproteobacteria; genus JACNJF01. The sequence continues at coordinate 13,941 of CALCSG010000141.1, forward strand.
TGCAACCAACCCTGTGCTGACATTATCGCTAACAGTCGAACCGGGGTCGCTGAAT
>CALCSG010000142.1 GCA_937894085.1 uncultured Gammaproteobacteria bacterium
TCGTTCGCTAGATCTGGAATTAACTGCGTTGCACTTCAGAGTTGAATCCGCCGAATGTGATATAGACACCGATGTCATTATATTAAGCGGTGAATCAACTTTTAAAAATGCCAGCAAAGTTTTTAAGAATGGCGCTTTAGACTTTCTCAGCAAGCCCTATAAAACATCGGAATTAAAATCAACCATTGATAATATCGCTCACAAAAGAGGACTCAATAGAAATCTCAAGGTGATGCAAAATCAACTGGAAGAATCAGAACGTCGCTATCGTTTTATAGTCAGTTATTCACCTGACATAATCTATATGATAGATCATAAAGGTTTTTTTACTTTTGTTAATGACAGGGTAACAGATTTACTCGGTCACAAACCCGAGGAACTTATTGGCGAACATTTTTCCTCACTGGTTCATGAGGATGATATCGAGATTGCCGACCATGTATTCAATGAACGGCGAACAGGTGAACGCTCAAGTCAAAATGTAGAATTCAGATTGATATCTACCAATCCGGAAATCCACTCAAAACCCTTCGAGTCTAATTCAATTGTGATTGAGCTATGCTCAATGGGTGTATATGAAAACACAACTGACGGCACACCTTATCTAGGAACTTACGGTGTCGCGAGGGATATCAGTGAACGTAAAAAAGACCAGGAAATGATACATTTCCAGGCTTACCACGATTTACTCACCCGGTTGCCCAACCGGGAACTCTTTCTTGACAGACTCAAACTTTCCATCTCTCAGGCCGGAAGAAAAAGCACCAAACTTTCAGTCTTATTTCTCGATATGGACGGCTTTAAATTTATCAATGACTCGCTCGGGCATGTGATTGGCGATAGCCTGCTGCAACGTGTTGCATATCGACTGAAGGAAACTTTACGTGATACTGATACTATTTCACGAATAGGGGGAGATGAATTTAATATTTTAATTCCTGAGTTACGGAATAGTGAGGAAGCTGGACTTGTTGCTCAAAAAATACTAACTGCTTTCAGTAAACCCATTATGCTGGACAGTCATAAAATAACCATCAGTTTCAGTATCGGCATATCGGTATACCCGGATGATGCATCCACCACTGAAGAACTGATTAAAAATTCTGATATGGCCATGTATCACATTAAAGGCCGGGGGAAAAATGGATACGAATATTTTTCCGATCATATGCAAAGTATCTATCAGCAGCGCCATAGTATTGAACAGGATATTAGAAAAGCACTGGAAGATAATCAGTTTGAAGCGTATTACCAACCTCAATACAATATTACAACCCAGAAAATAACCGGACTTGAGTCCCTTATTCGCTGGAATCACCCGGAAAAAGGACTAATTACCCCGGATAACTTTATACCCATTGCTGAAGAAATAGGACTAATCAATGAAATAGGGTTTTACATGCTGGACAATGGATGTAAACAGTTAAAAACATGGATAGATGCAGGAATAAAACCGACAAAACTATCCATCAATGTTTCAGCTTATCAGTTAGCGGAGAGCAATTTTGACACTATAGTTTGTGATTTGATAAGTAAATATGGAATCCCCCGAAATCTAATCATGGTCGAAATTACTGAAACAGCCCTGATGCAAAACATGGAACAGGTTATTCCACGACTTCAAAAATTAGTCCAATGTGGTATAGGTATTTGCATTGATGATTTTGGAGTGGGATATTCATCTCTGTCTTATCTACAGATATTACCAATCGATATATTGAAAATTGATAGATCTTTTCTAAATTGCATATCTGAAAACAATAACAAAGCCTGTATCATCAAGGCAATAGTAGCTATGGCGAGAGAACTTAGTTTAAATATCATCGTGGAAGGTGTAGAAACCACACAACAACTCGATTATATAAAAAATATTGGTTGTACCACGGTACAGGGATTTCTGTTGGGACGTCCTGTGCCTGAAAAAGAAGTGAGAAAGCTACTGGTTTAGTTTTCTGAGAAGTGATTAGCCACGGACCTGAGGATGGAATCTGTTGTACAGTCAGCACAATCTTCAAAATGGATACCGGCTAAGTGCATGCCGGTATGACGTCTTCTGTTTCACTTGCCTATATTGATTGTAAACAAAATATAAAAATAAATTTACTGCCTCACCTTGCTAATCACCTTCTAAGATATTCACTGTAGTTTAAAAACCAGCGATAGTTTTTATCTCCCCTCCTGTCTGGTTCAAATCCCTCTTCCTTCTAAATTAAGATAAAAAAAACCCGATCAGGTTTATTTGATCAGGTTTATTTAATGGCGGAGAGAGAGAACGCCACAAACAAACCCTCACAGTATTTTACAGAACAATAATATCCACCAAACCCTTTAAATACAACACTTTGCATTCCAATACAGTCCACAGAGTATTATAATAACCAGAAGTTTTGACGGTTTATCTGACGGTTCGGATAAACAAAAACCGTCAATCTTCACATGAAGGTTTTATTATGTCTCTATCTCATACCGCAGTATCAAATGCCAAACCAAAAGATAAGGTGTACAAACTATTCGATGGGGGTGGCTTACACCTCCTAATTAAACCGTCAGGATATAAGTGCTGGAAGTATGACTACAGACTCGATACAGCCAGAGGCACATACACCATAGGCCAATACCCTGATGTTAGCTTAAAGCTTGCCAGAGACCGCCACAGACAGGCCAGAGAACACATAGCTAATGGCATCCACCCCAAGCAAATCAAGGTGCAGGAACGCATAGAGAGCGAGCTAAACGAGCTAAGGTTCAGCCACTACGCCAACCTATGGGTAGAGAAACAGAATCTAGCCGAGTCAACACATCACGACCTGCAACAACGCATAGATAAAAACCTTACCCCTTATATGGATAAGAAGAAGGTCAACGAATTCACCACAGCTGATCTACTGAAAATTTCACTCAGAATAACAGACAGAGGAGCCAGGGAAACAGCTAAACGAATGGCAGGTGTTCTAAGACGTGTTTACAATGAAATTCTGATACTAGGTATCGTTGACACCAACCCTGCACAGGGACTGGCAGAGCTACTCCCTAAGCCTGATATACGGGACAAAGGCAACTTTGGTCACATCACCTCCCCTGATGAAATAAAGGTGCTACTGCAGCTTATAGACAGCCCCAGCAATAGACAGGACTTTGCTACTACTCAAGCACTGAAACTAATGCCCCTAGTCTTTCTTCGACCCAGAAATATAAGATTCCTGAAATGGGAGCACATCGACTTCGATAGAAATGTCATCAATATCCCTGCCAGTGAAATCAAGACCAGAAAACCATTAACCGTACCCCTCGCCCGCCAAGCAATAGCCATATTAAAAGAAATCCAGCTTTTAACTGGTGACCTTGAATATGTTTTCATATCAGGCCATGGCAAAGGTAAGCCTCTCAGTGAAAACACAACCACTGCAGCATTAAGACGCTTCATTAACCCAAATACCGGAGAACCTTTCGGTACAGGCTATATGACTTCACATGGGTTCAGACACATGGCAAGCACGCTACTAAATGAAATGGGTTATGATCCAGACGTTATCGAACTTCAGCTTGCTCACATTAATAAAGACCGGATTAGAGCCACCTACAACAAAGCGCAACTCTTGGATAAAAGAACCCAGATGATGCAGGAATGGGCTGACTACTTGGAGCAGTTGAAAGCGTCATGAAATTTTCAAACAAAATATTTATACAAGAAGCCATTAAGCTACTGGGGTTTGAAAAAAAGCCCATCGATCATGTCATTCATAACATGATGAACGAGGAAAGCATCACCACGTACTTTGACGTAAATGTTGACGCTACCGAAGCTACTGGGTATCACAGGCATCCTATGAATGAGGATGATGAAACTCTGTATGTGGATGGTTCACCTCCACAACTGATCGAGGGACCTGGCAAAAAAATCCTTGAAGCAGATGTTGATGGAGAAAATTCTATCTCAGTTTACAAGTTTGAACATGACGGTAATCAGTATTGTGGTACTGATAATGAGGGGACTAACCTTAAGCCGATTATTTTAAAATTTGATCGCGTGTACTTTGACGAAACTGAATTCCGTACTTACCAGGATGTGCCTGCTTACCAGAATAAAAATCATGAGCATTATGCACCTGAACTTGATTTGGCGATTCGCTTGCATCAGACAATTTACATGGAGAAGTACGGCAATCAAAGTCAATCACGAGAAGAACGCGTGAGCAGTTGGTTAGAGAATGTATTTTTACAAGAAAAGGAAAATAGTAAACATCAGGGTTATGAATTCTCTGGAGCGACTATTACCCGACTTTCATCTGTTATCAGTGATGGGCTACTGAAACTGAAAGCCAAGAACAAGAAAAAATAGCCTCACCCTAGAAATCGATAATAAATCAATCGCTTATCGCTAATTTATCCCTGTAGATCTGCGAACCTCAGGCTTGAGCCTGATCACACTTCATCGTGAATATCCCGAGAATATGACTCATTGGATGGTATCAAGCATTCAATGCCGTTATTAATCTTTTGGAGGTATCCACATGAACTCAAATAGTCATAAAACGCCGGTCAAACTGGTCCGAATCAAATCTGTCGTCGAGTTAACCGGGTTATCGAAATCCTATATTTACGACCTCTCGAATAAAGGCATATTCCCAAAGAGAATTCAGCTTGTGCCAGGTGGTAGTTCAGTGGCATGGGTAGAAAGTGAAATTAAAGATTGGATTGATTCAAGAATTCATGAAAGGAATCAAGGGGTTGCATAATGAAGAAAGCCCCACAAGAAAAATCTATGCAGGGCTATCAGGGTTCGCACTCTCATGATAGCAGAAACAACAAGCAAAAGGTTATCGATAGATTAGCCAAAAAAGGCGGTTTACGAGCCTTAGTCGATGCCAAGTGCTGTGACTGCGCTTATGATGAGTTAGTCACAGGAACATGGCGAAAACAGGTAGAAAACTGCTTTAGCGTTGACTGTCCGCTGTTTTCTGCAAGACCGAAGTTCGGGGGTGCGTAATGGATGAATTTACCCTCTCAATTTGCCAGTCAAGTCCTCAATCCGGTGAGCAGGTGCTGGAACCTGTAACCCAGACATTTGATGAATGGAGCGAACTATTCTGTACACCGCAAATAGGAGACAAGCATGGCTCTTACTTTCTTCGTGGTTCTGCAACTAGACGCAGTAATGATGACCTGAAGCTTGCTGATGTTGCCATTCTCGATGCAGATAGCAGCATTGATCCTGAGACTGGCGAGTTATTTCAAGGCGCACCGGCTCCCATACACGTGCATGAGGTTCTAAAGCAGCATGATATACAGCATTTGATCTACACCAGTCATTCACATGGCACAAAGGGCAACCGCTATCGTGTAGTTGTTCCAGTGAAACTCAAGGGTAAGGAGGAACTGGCAGCAGTGACAGATTGGCTGATTCAGCTTTGTCATGCTGAAGGCGTCTGGCTAGCCAATGCTACGGAGAACTGTACCTGGTCGCAGCCTTGGTATTTACCCCGTATTCCTGTGGAGAACCATGATGTTTGAGTTCTATTTTCACGATACAAATGAAGAGATCGATGTCATGTCGATCATGTCGGAATGGCACATACAGAACGAAAGCCAGTCTCTTCCGCCAACGACAACAAGGGAAGCAATCCCCGATCCTGATAGCCCAATCGGTCGATACAACGCTGAGCATGGAACACCTGAAGCATTGATGGCACTTCTGGTTGATCAAGGTTATGTGTACAAACACACTACCAAGATCAATAACGAAATCGCTTACCGCTTCCTGTCACCTGAGAGCAGCTCGGGTTCGCCGGGTTTGGTGTTATTTAAGACCGAGAAAGGTACCTGGCGGACATATTCACACCATGATGACATCATCGGCAAGACAAAGCAGGCTCATGATGCATTCAGTTTGTTTACGCTGTTCCATCATGGCTGTGACCAAAGTGCAGCCATAAACTCGATAACTATTTCCACCAGAGCCATACCTTCCCGCAGGAATTTCAAGCTAATCAGTGGTAGTGAGATCATTGATCGACCTATAGAGACTGATTGGTTAATTGAAGACTGTATTCCCGGAGACTCAACCGTTCTGTTATTTGGGGAGCCTGCTAGCGGTAAAAGCCTGTTAGCTTTGGATATGGCTTGTTGCATCGCATCTGGTCAGGATTGGACTGATAAAACTGTCAAGCAGGGAGAAGTGGTTTATATCGCTGGTGAAGGCTTTCATGGTCTTGCCAAACGGTTGAAAGCATTGGTTCAAGAAAAGGGGTTATCAGTTGATCATCTGCATTGCAGTGAATCTGCTATGGATTTAATGCTCAATGATAGCGTGGAAGCGGTACTCGAAATCGTAAGAAATATCCAAAACATACGGCTAATTATTATTGACACGCTACACCGCAACTCAACTGGAGATGAGAATAGTTCAAAGGATTTCGCAACCATACTGAAGCAATGCGATGAGCTGAGATTAGCTACTGGTGCAACGATAATGCTGGTTCATCATAGTGGTCATGGTGATAAAAACAGGAGCAGAGGTAGCAGCTCAATTAAGGGTGGCATAGACACTGAGTTTCAGGTCTCACAGACTAATGGTGTCATCAAATTGCATTGCAACAAGATGAAAGATGATGAAAAGCCGAAAGATATTAAATTTGATCTCAAACCTGTCACATTAGGTTACGACGAAGATGGTAAAGCGATAACTGCCCCAATCCTTGACAAATCCACTACTTTTTTCGCTGCTGACAAACCTAGCACTATCAATCCAACCGACAAACTTACCCTGGATATTTTGTCCCAGCTTTCTGGTGATAACGGCACTTCTGTTTCGAAAGCTGATTGGAAGGCTGCTTGTATGGAAAAATATACCGTTACATCAAGCTCTGAAAATCCTGATGAGGCAAGACGCAAAAAATTCGACCGCTGCTTAAAGTCGCTGCTGAATAAAGGTTTCATCGTTGAGGACAATGAATGCTTTACGATTGCGGGTTCCGATGTAACCACAGAGGAGGAGAAAGATGATTAATATGCGATTCATACCCGGACAGGACAGGACACCCCTAAAGGGGTGTGTCCATGTCTGTCCTGGATACGGGGATATGAACAATGGACAATTGTCCTTAAATGTCCGGACAATGTCCTACTCTCCTCTCACCTATGGATCCACAGTGAGGGACGGGCGACACAGCTCTGGGATGAGTACCGAAATACCTAAATGCTATCCCTTAAACAGCCAGGTTCGGAGTGCATCTAAATTAAAAAACTGGGACTCTCCGTCATCTCGGATGGTGAAGTATTTGTGTGCTCCCGTGCTCAAGTTGAAGTCGTTATCCGGATTCCGCAGTAATCTAGCAATATTCCTGCATTGCTCATAAGCTTCCTCATCCGTCAGCTCAATGTTATTTCCTGAAGCGAGGCCTTGTAGTAAAAATCTAAAAGGCTGGCTTAACACTGGGACGTGAAACTTTTCACCTCGTCGCTTTATGCTGGTATATATGGATTTGTCGTGGTCTTCATAGAAGCTGAAAACTCCAAACATTGCATGAATGAAGCCTTCAATATCAGCTTCTCGGGGATCGCGCTCATCGTCAGAATGAGGATCATCTATTTGCATTATTTCCTCCTAAATGCATTGATCGGTTTGCCGGTACCAAATTAGGTGTTTAGACCATCTCGGCGCAATCTAGACTAGGTCAATTTTCTGCAGATTGCCAGTTAGCGATCACTCCGCCAGCCAGTAGCCCAATGCTAACCCAGTAGATACATGAACCGTCGCAAGTATCCCTCTGATCAGGTGAATAAATTTGAACCCCGGCAGTAGGGACGTAGTTAAGCTTTCCGCTGGCGAAGAGCCGTTAGCGAAATGATAACGATGACTACAACATGAATCCTTTCGGGCATGGGTTTGAGTATTAACGATGTCTACAGTACGCCGATGGATTTTCGACGAAAAATGTTAACGATGTATACACCTTGTGAGTCCATCCGAAAAAGCTTTCTTTCATTCCTGAACTGCTCAAAAGAGCAACCCGTTACTGCCGTTCATAGATAAATAACAATACGGCGAGAGTTGCGACAAACCGGTCATTGCCAGACACCATTTTCGTGGATATTGATTCGGCAGCTATCGACCCGAAGTTGCCATTCCCTACAGTTTGTAGGAAACTTCAAATTGGTGGCGGTATCTGCAATTTAATGATGAGTCAGTGAATAGGAGCTATCGCTCTAAAGCAGCCATTGAAGATTTGAGATAGATAGGTAAATTAGGTTCCAATATCGATCTGACAACAGATAATTATCCGTCGTTAGAAATTGGCAGGATAGCAGTCTATACTGAAATTTCGGCTTAGGTTAAGCTTTCAGCAGAAGCTGATATTGTTAGGAGTGGTTCTTAATAGTGGGTAGTTCCGAGAACCAGACAAATTTACTACCTAGGGCTATATTTTTTGGCTTCATTTACAAGTTTGGTTATTTTATAGGTTATGGTGAGCATAAATGGACTTCCAGAGGCAATAAACTTTTCCTTTGACGGTAAAGACTACAGTTATCGATCCAATGCTGAGGCCGCAAGAGCGCATGGAATCAAGCCAGGTACTCTTTCACTCAGGCTCAAAAAAGGCTGGTCTATAGAGCAAGCACTAGGGTTGCTGCCACCACCAGATGGCGCAAACACTCATAAGCGAATCAAAATTGATGGAAATGAATTCCGATCTACTAAGGAAGCAATAAAACATTATTGCTTAACAACAGCCCTTGTTTATTCGCGACTGCGTAATGGATGGTCTATTGAGCAGGCTTTGGGCGTAGATGATCCCCCGCCAGAGAAGAAAAGAAAGGGTAAATCTGTAAAATTAAGTGTAAATAAACAAAAGCTAGAATTTCCTTCGGTCACTGAAGCCGCAAAGTATTTCAACCTTAAATCCCAATTAGTCCTGCAACGAATCAATACCTATCAATGGTCAATTGAACAGGCATTGGAACTGGATGAACCACCAACAAATGCCGGTATACCTAAAGAAACCAAGGTGAAGAAAGATGGAGAGATATTTAATTACCCATCGTTGACAGATGCTGTAATAGATTTCGGTCTTTCATACGATACAGTGAAGCAAAGAATTAATAAACTGGGTTGGACTATTGAACAGGCATTGGAGCTTGAGCCACCGCCGAAGCATGAACTTGGGGTTATTGGATATATTTATAAAGCGACTAATGTTAAAAATAAAAAGGTTTATATCGGCCAAACTAAAACAAGTGTTGAGGTTAGATGGTCGCAGCATATTGAAGCTGCATTAAAACAATCAAATAATAAAAAAGTCGATTTCCACTCATCTATAAAGAAATATGGCTCTGAAAATTTCAAAGTAGAAGTTCTAGGCGTATTTCATACGATAGATGAACTCAATAAAGCAGAAAGACATTATATTCACCAATACAAGTCTACTGATGACGCATTAGGTTATAATAGATCAATAGGTGGTAGTGGTAATACTGGTGGTCAAAAAACAAAAGTAAATGGCAAGATATATGAGTCTTTTGCCGCTGCTGCCCGCGCCCACGGAATAGCCCCCAAATTCGCTCACCAAAGATTGAATCAAAATGGGTGGACATTAGAACAAGCTCTTGGCATTAATGAACCACCTGAGAACAGGTCTGCAAAAAAGACTGTGAAAGTATTCAAATTCAATAAGAAGTATGAATTCCCATCAATTAAACAAGCAGCTAAGCATTTTGACGTCCCCTACAAAAGAGTAATGGCAAGGCTGTATAGTGGGTGGTCAATAGAAGAAGCACTCGAATTAAAACCAAGATAATTTCCAACTTCCACTCTGTCGCATTTTCTGGCGTATAAAATTCCCAGGTCGTTTTGCGTAGTTAGAAACTATTCTGTTCAATGGCAGCTTTGAGTTGTCTGTAGCCGTTCATAGACGCTGACAGGAGCGACGAAAATGTTCACTCACTGGAAGTGGTTTTGTTGCATCATGAACGACTGGAACTGGCACACCAGAGTCATACGCTAAATTATTGGAAACGACTGCTTTTATCAACACAGCGGGTATTCTGTGTTAGAAATTAAATATTTTTAATGTGCCAGAACCTGGAAGTCACGTTATCAAATAAGCGGACAATCAATTCTGCACTGGCTATCGCTGGAATCGACCCTAAGAAGCCTTTTAAGGGCGATAATCACAGAGAGAAACAAAGCGGCGGCAGGAACGACCAGAGTTTTTTTTCGAGTGTATTTTTTGTTAGGCAATAATTTTACTAAGATATGATTAATCAAATAATATTTCGTTTTTCTTAGCTGACCTTGCTTTTTCCATGCTTTTTTCTATTTCGTTAAGCGCTGAAATAAATAGTTTCATATTGGGTATGTCTAAATTAATTTCTTCTGTCTTAAAGTTGGTAGTTTCATCCACAAAAGACAGAGATAGTTTTGCAACTTTTCCATTATCCCAAGAATGAAATTTCAACGCTAATTGACTTCGTTTTAATGCTTCACCAGAGAGTTTACATTCTTCATCTGCACCATTTCCAAAGCAACCCAAGACCTTCACTGTGTCAGCCTTATTTTTCTTTGCAACATCAACCCATTTAATTGCTTTCTGAATGGCAATTTTAAGGTTTTTTACTTTATCTAGATCATACGGTTGATTAACAGTTACGGGAAATATAGGTTTACTTAAGTGGAAAAATATATATTCATCACCTTCATTATCAATTCCAACATAGACAATAAAATCAATATTTATCCATTCTTTTAACGCTGTTCTGTAAGCAGTACCATTAATTGTTTCACCTGCTTTATAAGGGTTTGATACTGTTCCAGCAGAAACTGATGTGGTCAATATAAAAAGGGTAATTAAAATTTTCAGGGTATTATTCATAATTTTACCACTTCGAATTTATAACCAGATTTTTCTAAAGAAGTTAAAATTATTTCAATTATTTTTAGATGGTTAGATGTATCAAACCATTTTCTGGTATTAGGTACTACATTAAATTCTTTCTTTATTTCAGCTAAAATAATTGAATCAACCTTACTGATATTTTTAACTGAAATTATAGCAATAGGTTTAAAAACCACTTCATTATCAAAGCTATGCAGATATTGCTTTTTTCTATCTCCAAAATTTCTTGTTGTTTTCCCTATTTTAGTGTGTTTTTCATTGACCATCCCTTTATAGCTTTTCTCTTTGAATACGGATTTTAATGTTGAGGAAGTTGGATAGGCGATATATAGCCCAACCTTATCCCATATATCATTACTCATTTCAGCTCCATATATTTTTTACCTAACGGTTGATTATATTCGCAGCATAACTGGCGTGATATGAAGCCAAATATATTTAGTGTTTTCATTTCCATGACCTTATTATAACCAATTACTGAATAACTGCTATTGGCTCACCAAAGACTTACGCCCAATCACAGTGAACGACTGCTTTATCAACTCTGCGGACGTTAAGATGTCACCCCTGAAGGTCGGCTCCTGGCACTTGAGTGCCATTCATTCCTATGTAATCGTCCAGACCGTGAATGACAGCTATCCTGCCGTAAGCAGGTATTAGGGGCTGATCAACCTTTCGGTAGATCCTGGCAAATCGGTAGTAGGCGTGTTGAAAACGAAGGTCAGCTTTCTCTGACTAGTCAGGTCTGCAACCAAGTTGTTGTAATACCGGCATCAAGAATGATGAATATATCAGCAGCAGGAAGATGAAGTACAGCTGCATCTGCTGGTAGGTTAAAGTCAAAGCAGCACCATCCAGGCGATTGTGTAGTGATTGAACCTGCTCTTTCACTTCAGCAGACACCGCCCCTAACTTGCCATTCAAACGGCTGGTTAATTACCTTTTTGAATAGTAGTCAAACCTGTCAAATTTATCACTCCTATCCTCGACGTCTACTATTATCTCTATTACCTGCCTCCAGCGTAAAGAATTATATTCTTGGCGATTTACATTAGAAATAGATAATTTTTTGAATTCTTCTTTGGTTTCGAAATCGAAGAGCATTGTTTCATCAGCAAGTTCTTTGATAATGTCCCATGACATATTGAAACTACGTCGCCTCTTTGGGCGATTAAAGGTTTCAGGTTGAACTCCTAAGCATGTTATATGTTTTGAGTGTTGCTTTGAGATTTGAACAAGGATTTGCATCATTGCATGTGAATATCTTTCTCCATCTGAAAAAAAGAACAATCTATCCTGTGGAATGGTTTTTATATAAGCATCTAAGACGACTGAATGCTCAGCTGTAAGCACATTTACAGCTAAGTCGTTCATTGGGAAACCATCGCAATCACCTAGATATGATCCAACTGTGATTGATCGCCTTATATGCGTTTCCTCCATTATGGGATCAACCAGTGATGAAGGGGTTTTAGTATTATCAAATTTAAAAATCCCAACAAAGGCAGGGTTAGTAATTTTTTTGAATGAACATTCACCAATATTAAATTTGGCTAGAGTACCTGGCCACATAATTTCTTCTCCATTTTTTCATTCTGTTTACCATCATCGACAGTTCAGTAAACGGTATATTTTGATGTAATAGTGTAGCGCACTACACCAAACGTCCTTCTCTCTCACTCTGACTGGTTAATCAATCAGTACTAAGTTTTTGAGTATCGACAGTATCTAGATTTTCCGACTCATTCAACTTTGCTAACTTTCCGACAAAAACCCCTATGGGAATTTCAAAATTTTGGTATGGATTCAGTATATAGCGTACCACGCTATGTACCGCTGGGTACCCCCCCCCACCTTCGGGGATGGGACCCATTCTACTAAGAGAGAAAATCATGAACGCAATCAAGCAAGTAACACGCGACATAGCCACATCAGTAGGCCACACAACAACAGCAGCTTCAAGCTTAGTGCTCGTCACTACTGGCACAGTCAAGGACACCACCGGTGCTGTTGCTACTGGCATCAAGGCACTACCTGGTGTGCTCGCAGCACTGTGGTCACTACCTAAGAACAGCATGGTTGGCTACGTCCAAGAGGCAGAGCAGTGCACCCTTGAGGAAGCTCAAGCTAAGGTCAACAGCATGCTACCTGAGTCAGTGGCAGATGCCATTGTAATGGGTTCAATCAGCACTGGTGCTCTTATGGCTGCTTTGTTCGAAGATGACAACGATGACACTGCAACCACTGAGCAACCCAAGCTTGAAGCCGACACCAAAGTAGCGGGCAAGTAACACCACCCAGCACACGGATGCCCATAGCCAAGGATGGCGTAATTAGACTCCGATAGGATTGGGGTAGCTTCAACGGAAATTACCTGCGGCATCCTTCACAAACGCGGCTACGGTCACCACCGTACCCTTCGCCACCTCTCCACTCAATCAGCACTAATAACAGAAGCCTGACGCTACTGTTAACGCGCTGATTGCGTTCCATTACAGCGGCTACTCCTTACCGTAACCTCAGAGTCAGCAACTTTCAACGGTTGTCCTGGCTCTTTTTCATTAACGTTCACTGGAGAAAATCATGAACACAAATCAAATCGTTATATCAAACGACGATGCCATTATTGAGTCAGCACTTAAGATCCTGGAGTCTCGTATATTATACGATCCAGGCTCCCCATCAATGACCAGTCCTCAAGCCAGTAAAGACTTCGTTAAACTGCAGTTAGCCACGTATGAGCATGAGGTATTCGCTTGTCTTTTCATGGACAATAAACACCGTGTAATTACGTTTGAAAAACTGTTCAGGGGTACTATTGATAGCTCAAGCGTGTACCCCAGAGAGGTCGTAAAAGCCTGCCTCATCCATAACGCAGCAGCTGTTATATTTGCCCACAATCATCCGTCCGGAATCTCTGAGCCAAGCCTGGCTGACGAGAAGATCACAAAACGTCTGAAGGATGCATTAGCTTTAATCGATGTTAGAGTTCTCGATCATCTTATCGTGGGTGAAGAGGTGATTTCGTTTGCTGAGAGAGGACTGCTATGAATACTATCGTTACAGAGATGTACTCTACTGG